>NZ_JAMYKZ010000006.1:0-365962 GCF_040317735.1 Mesorhizobium sp. M1399 | reverse complement strand
AGATGATCTTGTCATCGAAATCGGGAAAACGGCGCTGGTATTTGGCGATCAGCTTCGGATCGAAGGTCCCGGCCCGGTCGCGCGGGATCGACAGCGTCATCTTCGACGTGCCCGTCAGCACCGACTTCCGCGAATGGCCGTTGCGGCGATTGACGCTGCCGTCGGTGCGTTCGTCCTCAAGGTGCTCGTCGAGTTCAGCGTTCAGAATCCGTTCCGAAAGCGCCTTCTTCAGGTCGTCGAGCAATCCGTCCTTGGCAAACACCTCATTCGGATCGCGGCCGGCAAGCAGTTGGTCCAGAAGTTCCTTCTCAATAGCCATGCGATGATTCTCTCCTTTCCATCATCATGGCCTCGCGCACAGAATTCCCGACAGTCCCCGTGGCCCAAAGAGAAACGAACCGGGTCCAGCCATAATCGCCTTACCGCCGATCTCGAACTCGATCTCGCCTTCCATCACCAGGAATGACTCGTCCTCGCGATGGTGCACATGCAGCGGCGCCTCACCTTCGCTCTCGAGCACTTCGATCAGCGTGAACTGGCCCGCGGTCTGGACCGCTGTCGCCTTGATCACCGCTAGCGAGCCAAGCCACCAGCGCGCCTCTCCTTCCAAGGCGTGACTGCAAAAGGCGTGGGGAGTGCTCCTGCCAGCTTCGCCGCCAGCCACGGCCGCCACAGAATGGTAGCCGACCTTGATCGAGGCGGAATTCACCATCGAGCAATAGTTTTTGATGCCGGGCAGGGAGGACCAGACCTCGCCAGCCGCCTTGGCGCTGTCCATGTCCGCCCATTCGAATATCTCCGTCCAGCCGCCTGCGGATTTGAGCAGGCGACGGTTGAGGAAACCCCTGAGCTTTCGCACCTCGTCATTCACTTCATCCCTAGTCTGCAGGAACATCTGCTCGGTGAATCCGGGCTTCAATGCAAATTCAGTGATTTCAACGACATTCGTGTCCATGACTTCCTCCCTTTGCCATCTGACCTTTGTTTCGCCTCCCGCATTCTGTTCGCTCAAGACGTGCTCGTCCGGCCTCTGCCTTTGAGCCAGCAGAGCGCCATTGTCGTTGCCGTTTCGACGGCGAGGTCCACCGTCATACCGCGTATCCGCATGGCGTTGAACGTCGGAAAGTCGAATAGAAAGCTGATTGCCTGCACGACATCATCGCCCGGACCGTCGTGCGCCAGTGCCTCACGCACGAATCCGGCCACCATGTGTCGCAGGTATTCCTCCCATTCCCGCATGGCCGGAAGCTCGCGCTCGCGCAGGTCGCTTTCGAGATGCCGTCCGCCACGTTGGTAGAAGGCGAACAGCTCGTTGGCGACCCGGCGTAGCCGTTCTTCAGGATCGGTCGCGTCGCCGATTATCTCCCTCACTGCTTCGGGCGACGGAGGACGCAGGCGCTCCATCAGCAATTCGCCGCACGCCGGCACCAGGTCATCCAGAGTAGGAAAATGCTTGTAGACGGTGCCAACGGCGACATCGGCTTCCGTAGCGATATCCTTCCAAGTCGTGCCAAAGATGCCGTTCTGGGTGTGCAGCTTGATTGTCGCGTCGAGAATGCGCTGCCTCGTCTTGGCGAAGGCGGCAGTCCGGGAAGCCATGCTGTAGCGGCGAGGGGACATAGACGTCCACCCAAATAATTGAATGAACAATTCAATCATTTAATTTATCTGGAGTCAATCCAGATTCGCAGGAGCCACTCGCTATTCCCCACTCGGTATTTCATTATTCCCTCCATGAACCCGATCGAGCTTCTCGACTATGCCGGCGTCGCCGTCTTCGCGGCGACCGGTGCGCTGGCCGCCTCGCGCAAACAGCTCGACATTATCGGTTACCTGTTTCTGGCTAGCGTTGCCGGCATCGGGGGCGGAACGTTTCGCGACGTCATCCTCAACGTGCCCGTGTTCTGGGTGGGAAACCGCGACTATGTGCTAATCTGTGCGGCGGTGGCGGTCGTCGTCTTCTTCAGCGCACATCGTTTCGAGTCGCGCTACAAATTGCTGCTCTGGCTCGACGCCATAGGTCTTGCCGCATTTTCGGTGATTGGCGCGGCCAAGGGGCTGACGATCACCGGGTCACCTGCAGTTTCGATCGTCACCGGCATGCTCACCGCAACCCTTGGCGGCATTCTGCGCGATCTGTTGACAGGCGAGCCTTCGGTGCTCCTGAGACCGGAAATCTACGTTACCGCAGCGCTTGCCGGCGCCGGCCTCTACACACTTGGCGATTTCGCCGGACTGCCGCCGCTTGCGTCGGGCCTGGCAGGTTTCATGGCGGCTTTCTGCGTACGCGGCGGCGCGCTGAAATTCGGCTGGGCCTTTCCGTCCTACAAAAGCAAGCCTGGCCGGCGTCCGGAAGATATTCCCTGATTTAAGGTGTCAGGCTGCAAACCGCTGCGCTTCCCCGCCATAATAATTGACGTAGCGGGCACCGATCTCCTTGACCGGCATCACCACGAACACGTCGACCGTCGAGAATTCACGGTCGATGACGCAACCGTCGCCGATGCGCGCGCCGACGCGCAGATAGCCCTTGACCAGCGGCGGCATCGCGGCGATCGCCGCCTTGGTGTTAACGGCTTCGATCGGCATCAGATCCATCGAACAATAGCGCCCGGCGACGGCACGCACGTCCCACGATGAATTCGTCCGGCAGTGGTGGGCAAGATAGGTCAGCGCCTCTGCATGTGCCGCCGGCACGGTGCCGTGGAACGACGCGCAGCCGGTCATCACGCCAATGCCGTAATGATTGATATAGGCCCAGATGCCTTGCCACAGCGCCTCGATGGTGCGCTTGGAGCGGTATTCCGGCAGAACGCAGGAGCGGCCGAGCTCGAGGAAGCGCTGGCCGGGATGTCGCGCGATCAGCTTGGTCAACTCGAATTCGCCTTCGGAATAGAAGCCGCCCGCCGCCGCGGCAATCTCCTGCCGCAGCAGGCGGTAGGTGCCGACGATGCGGCGATGCTCGGGACCGGAAAGCGAAGTATCGAAGACCAGCAGATGGTCGCAGAGGGGATCGAAGCGGTCGGCATCGCGGCGGTCCTGCATCTGGAACAGGTCCTTCCTGGCACCAAGCTCGTCGTAGAACACCCGGTAGCGCACTTCCTGCGCGGCGGCGATCTCGGCCTCGTTGCGGGCGAGCCGCACTTCGAGATTGCCGATGCGGCCGAGCGATGCGCCTTTTATGACGGCATCGGCGTTCCGGCCGACGAGCAAAGGCCCGCTGGCGTTCGGCCGAGCATCACATTCCGGCATGACTGTATGCACGAGTGATTCTCCTTCGAGCCATCCCTCTTGGCACGGGGATACGGTGTAGGTGCAACAGGATTGTGACAGTACCGTGATACGGCTCTGCGGGCAATACTTCGTCGGCTGGGTAATCTATCGACCGTCTATGTTGTGCCTCAAGCGGCCACTTGCCCTTCAACCGCATGAACCAGGGCATCAGGGTCGAGCGGCTTGGTGACGAAGCCGCTCGCACCGTGGGCGAGCACGGCGTGGCGGGTCTTTTCCTGGCTGTCGGCCGACAGCACCATGATCGGCACCGGCGGAACCGCGGTCTCCTCCTCATGGCGGCGGATGGCGGCGATGGCGTCCAGCCCGTCCATGACAGGCATATGCAGGTCCATCAGCACCACGTCGTAGCGGTGCTTATGGCCGGTGCTGATGACCGCCTCGACCGCGGCCTTGCCGTTGCCGACCACTTTCACCCGATGCCCGGCCTTCAGGAGGGTGGCGCGGGCCAGCATGGCGTTGATGTCGTTGTCCTCGGCGATCAGCACCGACAGGCCCTGCTGGCGGCCGCCAATGGCGTGCCCAGCCTGCGCGCCGCGCTTTTGCGGTTGCGGCTCGGCGATGACCGGTGCGTGGCTGGTCAAAAGCACGCGCAGCAATGTCTCGCCGCGCACCGGCCTCGCCAGGAAGGTGGCGTAACCGTTGGCACGGAACTCGCCAAGCATGCCGCGGTCGGTCGGCGCGATCAGCGTCACCGCCTCGCAATCGACAAATCCGCTCTGGCGCAGGCGCCTGAGCAGCCTGCCGTCGCTTTGCTCCATGGCAGCATCGACCAGAAGCACGTTGCAGCCCTCGGCGAAAGGGGCGGCCTGGGCGGCGGCGGCGGCCAGATCGACCGTTCCGCCATTGGCGCGAATGGTGCGGGCGATGGCTTCGGCCTCGACCAGGTTCTTCGACACGATTACCGCATGCCGGCCCAACAGCGCGTTCTGGCGGATCTGCAGCGCCTCGACGGCGGAAATAGCGGGAATCTCGAAGACGAATTCGGATCCCTGGCCAAGCCGGCTCGACACCGAGATAGTGCCGCCCATCGCCGTCACCAGGCGCTTGGAAATCGCGAGACCGAGGCCGGCACCACCATGCGTACGGGTCGAGGTGCCGTCAGCCTGTTCGAAGTCCTCGAAGATGCGCTCCATGTCCTCCTCGCGCAGACCGGGGCCGGTGTCGGTGATGGTGAAGCGGATGCGGTTGGTGGTTTCGGTGCGGACGCGGCCGATGCTTGCCAGGACGCCGCCGCTGTCGGTGAACTTGACGGCATTGCCGATAAGGTTGAGCAGCACCTGCCTGACCCTGCCGGGGTCGGCGGTGATCAGCTGCGGCACGTCGGGTTCGACATGGCAGCCGAGGCCGATATCCTTGGCAAAAGCCCGCGCCGCCAAAAGCTCGATGACATTGTCGGCGATCTCGCGCACCGACATCGGTTGCGGTTCGGGATCGAAGCGGCCGGCCTCGATCTTGGAATAGTCGAGCAGGTCCTCGATCAGCGCCAGCAGCGCGCTGGCCGAGGTCGAGATGGCGCCGACATAGGTCCGCTGCTCGGGCGAAAGGCTGGTGTCGGCGAGAAGCCGGGCCATGCCCATGATGCCGTTCATCGGCGTGCGTATCTCGTGGCTGACGGTGGCGAGGAAGCGCGATTTGGCCTGGCTCGCATATTCGGCCCGTTCGCGGGCGGTGATCAGCGAGGATTCGGCGCGTTTGCGGGCGGTGATGTCACGGGCGATGGCGCGATGCGAAACGGCGCCGCTGTCCTTGTCGCGCACCGACAGCTCGATCCAAGAGAACCAGCGTGGGCCGTCCGGCGTGCGAATGGCGACATCAGTGGAACTCAGGCATTCATGGTCGGAAAAGGCGGCGTCGGGAACGATGCCGACATCGATGCCTAGTTCCGCCAGGGTCTTGCCGGCGAGGTCGCGCTGGTCGGTTTCGACAAGGTCGGCGAAAACCTTGTTGGCGTAGACGATATGGCCGTCGCGGTCGCGGTGGACGACGAGATCGCCGAGTGCATCGATCAGACCGCGAAAGCGCTCCTCGCTCTCCTGCATCTCCCACATGCGGTCGGCCAGCGTCTCGATCTCGGCGCGACTGCGGGCGGTCGTGGCATCGAGCAGGGCCACCGCGCGACGCTGGGTGCGCCTGTTGCGCAGATGCATGGCGAGCCCGGCGATGGCTGTCGCCAAAAGGCCAATGGTGATGAAGATCGGCGCTCCGGTCAGATGCGACAGGCCTGCCAGCACGACGATGGCGACGAGAGTCAGGAAGGGCAGGCCGTGGCGGTTGGCGTCCGGCAATTCCGGCGCCAGCGGCGGCGCGGCGACAAGCTGCCGCCCTGACGCCTCGGGGGCCGCCCGGTCGGCCCGTTCGGCTGGTTCCGCCTCTCTGATGCCGGGTTCCGCAATCATACGGAATTCCTGCCAGACAGAGCTTATTGAAGGTTGTGGTTGATCGTTCGAATTTTAGCGGTCGCGCTCTTTTTTTCCCTTTGGAGCCTCACATGTCCACCACCACGCGGCCGCGGATCTTGCCCTCGACGATGTCATGCGCGGCGCCGATGATGCCGTCGAAGCCGATGCTCGTCGACAGGCTGGCAAGCTTTGCGTGATCGAGATCGGTGCCGATGCGGCGCCAGGCCTCGATGCGGACCGCCTTGGGCGCCATCACCGAATCGATGCCGAGCAGCGAGACGCCGCGCAGGATGAACGGGGCGACGCTTGCCGGCAGGTCCATGCCGCCGGCGAGGCCGCAAGCGGCAACGGCGCCGCCATAGGAGGTCATCGACAGGACGTTGGCCAGCGTGTGCCTGCCGACAGCGTCGATGCCGCCGGCCCAGCGTTCCTTGGCTAGCGGTTTTGCAGGCTGCGCAAGCTCGTCGCGTGAAATCACTTCCGCGGCACCGAGGTCGGTCAGATAGGGGCTTTCGGCACTGCGGCCGGTCGAGGCGATGACGTGATAGCCGAGGCTGGACAGGATCGAGACCGCGACCGACCCGACGCCACCGGCAGCGCCCGTCACCACCACAGGGCCGCGGTCGGGCACGATGCCGTGGCGCTCCAGCGCGATGACGCAAAGCATGGCGGTGTAGCCGGCGGTGCCGACCGCCATCGCATCATGCGGGCTCATGCCGTCCGGCAGCGGTACCAGCCAGTCGCCCTTGACGCGGGCGCGTCCGGCAAAGGCGCCGAAATGCGTCTCGCCGACGCCCCAGCCGTTCAATATGACCTTGTCACCCTCGCGCCAGTCGGGATTGGAAGACGAGATGACGGTGCCGGCGAAATCGACGCCCGGCACCAGCGGCCAGCGGCGGATCACCGGCGCCTTGCCGGTGATTGCAAGGCCGTCCTTGTAGTTCACCGTCGTCGCCTCCACCGCGACGGTGACGTCGCCTTCCATCAGGTCTGCCTCGGTGAGCTCGGTCACCGCGACCGACTGGTTTTTCTCGGCGTCGCGCGAAACGAGGATGGCTTTGAAGGCTTCGGGCATTTTTTCTCCTCGGGCTTGCAAATAAGAAATGTGCGGTGCCGGGCGAGTGAGGTCAATCGCTCGATGTTCCGCGCCACCAGCCAATGAGCTCATCGAAGACGACCAGCACGGCACCGACCGAAATGAAGGCATCGGCGAGGTTGAAGATCGCGAAGGACCAGACCGGCGTGTGAAACAGAATATAGTCGATGACATGGCCATAGGCAGCGCGGTCGATCAGATTGCCGAGCGCGCCGCCGACGATCAGCGCGAAGCCGACGCGGGCAAGCAGGTGGCCGGGCGGCGTGCGGGCCGCAAGATAGAGAACGAAAGCGACCACCAGAACCGCGACGACCACCAGGCCGGTGTCGCCGAAGGACGAAAACAGCGAAAACGCGATGCCGGTGTTGTAGGTGCGGTACAGCGCCAGGAACGGCAGGAGATCGAGCCTTTCCTGGAAGGCAAGGCCGGTCTCGACCAGATATTTCAGCCACTGGTCGAGCGCTATCGCGGCGACAACCAGAAAAGCGTAGGGGCTCCAGGACTTCATGGTTTGCAGTTTCACGGTTTGGGATGTCACGATCGGGCATCCTCCGGGCCGAGCTTCAGCGCGCCGCGCCGGATCTCGAACAGCATGACGCCGGTGGCCACCGCAAGGTTGAGCGAATCGGCGCGGCCTGCCTGCGGTATCCGCAGCAGCTTGTCGCAGCTTGCGGCAAGCTCGTCAGGCAGGCCTTGCTGCTCGTTGCCCATCATCAAAAGCACCGGGCCTTTTGAAAAATCGACCGAGCGGTAATCGACCGCACCCTTAAGATGGGTGCCGGCGACGAGGCCGGGAAAGCTCTTTCGCCAGGCGAGAAAAGCCTCGGCCGACGCCTTGGCGACCGGCACGGCGAAGATCGAGCCCATGGTGGCGCGTACCGTCTCGACCGAAAAGGGATCGGTGGTCTCGCCGACCAGGATGACGCCTTTGGCGCCGACGGCGTCGACCGTGCGGATGACGGTGCCGAGGTTGCCGGGGTCGCGGACGCGGTCGAGCACCACCCAGACGTCGCCATCATGGGCGCGAATGTCCTTCAGCGGCAGCAATTTCTGCGAGAACACGCCGACGACCATTTGCGGATTGTCGCGGCGGGTGATGGCGACCAGCACGTTTTCCGAAACTTCAAGTACGGTGCCGCCGGCGGCAACCGTGCGCGCCGCAACTTTTTCAACCGCCGCATTGCCACGTCCGGCCTTGGCGAAAACCAATGTCCTGATAGACCAGCCGAGATCGAGCGCGTCGATGACCAGCTTCAGGCCTTCGGCCATGAAGGCATTCTGCTGGTCGCGGAATTTCTTCTGCGCGAGCGCCTTGATGTCCTTGACCAGCGGATTGGCGAGGCTGGTGACTTCCTTCACCTGCCCTGGCGCGCCCGCGTGCCGTTCGTACGCACTCATTCAGGCCACCCAGCGCGAGAACAGCGAGGTCGAAAGCGCCCGGCCGGCGGATTTCTCGCGGATGATCAATTCGCCGGATTCGACCGTGCCGCCCATGCCGGCGAAGGTGTCGCGCATCAAGGCGTGGATGGCGAAGAAAGAGGCGCGGATCGAATAGGCGGTCAGCACCACAGCGAGCGGCTTCGGCGTCAGGATCGCACGGCAGATGTCGGTCAGCGCCGGCAAATCTTCGAACAGATGCCAGACCTCGCCCTTCGGTCCGCGGCCATAGGCGGGCGGGTCGAACAGGATGATGTCGTAGCGGCTGCCGCGGCGCTCCTCGCGCTCGGCGAATTTCACGGCATCGTCGACGATCCAGCGGATCGGCCTTTGCGACAGGCCCGCCATCTCCTGGTTTTCGCGCGCCCAGCCGATCGCCTTCTTGGAAGCATCGACATGGGTGACCTCGGCGCCGGCACGCGCCGCCACCAGCGAGGCAAGACCGGTATAACCGAACAGGTTCAGCACCTTCACCGGCCGTTTTGCCGCCGCAATCAGCCCGGCCATGTGGTCCCAGTGCGAGGCCTGCTCGGGAAAGACACCGACATGGCGAAACGAAGTGAAGCGGCCGAGATAGTCGATGCCGTCATGCTTCATCGGCCAGGTCTCGCCGAGCGGCGTCTTCGGAAAGCGCCAGCGGCCGATGCCTTCCTCGTCGGTATCGCCGGTGAAAATGGCATCGGCGCGTTCCCAGTCCCTGGCCGGCAATGCCTTTTGCCAGATCGCCTGGCCCTCCGGCCGAACGATGCGGTAGGGGCCGTATTGCTCGAGCTTTTCTCCGGCGCCGCTGTCGAGCAGCGCGTAATCCTGATTGGCGCCGACTTCGAGGATCAGCGGCAGATGTTCGGCAGGCAGCGCGCCATCGCGGCGCGAAAGTGGGCGCGGCGCTGCTTTCTGCTCGGACCGGTCCTGCGGTTTCGTCTCCGGACCAGCGGTTGGATTGGGGTCGCGCCGCCGCGGCTGCTCTATCCCGCCTTTTTTCGCGGGCGGGCGGCTGTCGCGGCGTTTGTCGCGAAAAGGTTTCAAGAAGGCGCATCTCCGGACGGCGGCTGCGCCGCTTCTGCCACAGCGAATTGACCGGCGCAACAAAAGGGCTGCAGGCGTTTGCGAACGGATCAGCCACGCCTGATCGACAGCAGCCCGACTGCGAGCGCGATGAAACCGACGGCCTTGAAGCCGGTGACGACCATATGGCCGGCTTCCCAGCGGCTCCGGATAGCTTCGAAATTGCCCGGGATCGGTCCAGGCACCCAGGTGGCCAGGACATCGTTTGCCGGTTTGACGAGCGCAACCCACGCGACAAGCGCCATCAGATAAAGCATGGTGGCGGCCAACACCCACCAGAATGCCGGGCGGTCGCCGCGCAGCATCCATGCGAGGAGCCCCGGACAGGCGACGGCCGCCACGTCCAGCGGTGCGCCGACAGTCAAAAAGAACTGGAACTGAGCATTGAAGACCGTGGTTTCTCGCCAGAGCGAAGGCGGCCATCTGGTCAGCCGCGGCACCGATTCCAGTACGTGGGCGAAGGATGGTCCGAGGCTTAGGGCAGCAACGGTGGCGGTCAAAACAGACCAGAACAACAGAAGACCGCGTATATCCATAATGGCCAGACAACGGCGTCAGGCCGCATACGTTCCGGTCGGCGATCATCCTGCTTGCCGCCGAAAGCGCAGGCGCACTATCGTCCATCCAAATTGGGCATCCATCCAAACCGGGTTGCGATCCATGTCCCGCGCCGAACGCCTGCTCGACTTGATCCAGATCCTGCGCCGGCATCGCCGGCCAGTCAGCGGCCGCAGCCTTGCCGGCGAAATGGGTGTGTCGATCCGCACGCTCTATCGCGATATCGCCACGTTGCAGGGGCAGGGCGCACCGATCGAGGGCGAGGCGGGGCTGGGTTACGTGCTCAGGCCAGGCTTCATGCTGCCGCCCTTGATGTTCACCGACGAGGAGATCGAGGCGATCGTGCTCGGTTCGCGCTGGGTGGCCAAGCAGCCGGACTGGCGGCTTGCCAACGCCGCCACCGACGCGCTGGCCAAGATCGCCGCCGTGCTGCCGGACGATTTGCGCGAAGAGCTCGATGCCTCGACGCTGCTGGTCGGGTCGCGCACCGAGGTCACCGAAGGCATCGATCTCGGCGTGGTGCGGCAAGCCATCCGCGAGGAGCACAAGTTGAGCTTTGTCTATCGCGATGCCGGCGGCGCTGCCTCCGAGCGCACCGTCTGGCCGTTTGCACTCGGCTTCTTCGACAAGGTGCGCGTCGTCGCGGCGTGGTGCGAGATGCGCCAGGATTTCAGGCACTTTCGCGCCGATCGGATATCCGGCCTCAACGCCACCGAGACGCGTTATCCGCGCCGTCGCCAGGTGCTGCTCAAAGAATGGCGGGCGACGCTCGACAAGCCAAGCTAAGGCTGCCGCTCAGTTAAGACTGCTGCCAGAATCTGGCAGTGGTGCACGCTATGCTGCTCCAGTCGAAACCATCTGGAGAGCAATTCATGACACCGCCCAATTTCGTCATCCTCTATGTCGACAAGCCTGAGCAAAGCGGCGCCTTCTACAGCGCGCTGCTCGGACGCGAGCCGGTCGACACCTCGCCGACCTTCGTGTTGTTCGTGCTCGACAACGGCTTCAAACTCGGCCTCTGGTCGCGTCATACCGTAGAGCCGGCCGCGGCGGCCGCAGGCGGTGGCGCCGAGGTCGTCTTTGCGTTGGATACGCCTGGCGCTGTCGACACCACCCATGCCGAGTGGGCCGACCGTGGGCTGACCATCCTGCAGAGCCCGACCGACATGGATTTCGGCCGCACCTTCGTCGCGCTCGATCCGGACAACCACCGGCTACGGGTTTATTGGCAAAAGGAGTAAGGCAGTAGGGCAGTAGGGCAGTAGGCGAGAGCAAAGTAGCACTAGGCGCGGCGCCGCACGATTAGCACGGTTTCCTACTGCCCTACTGCCCTACTGCCCTACTGCCCTACTGCCCTACTGCCCTACGCTTGCGCGATACACGGCAATGCCGGCGGCCAGGTCCTCGAGGGCCGCGCCGACCGACTTGAACAGCGTGATCTCGTCATTGCCCTGCCGGCCTTTTTTCTGGCCGCGTGCCAGTTCATAGAGGTCGGCGACGATGGCTTGCGGCTTCAGCACGCCGGAGGCCAGCGGCTGGACGATGTCGCCGGCTTCCTTGGTGGCGCCGGCGCGGGTGTCGACATAGACGCGGGCGCGTGCAATCGCGTCGTCGTCGCTTTCGCGCATCGCCGGCGTGAAGCCGCCAACCAGATCGACATGGGTTCCCGGTTTCAAGAGTACCCCTTTGATCAGTGGCGCGGTGGTGATGGTCGCCGATGACACGATATCGGCCTGGCCGAGTTCGACGTCGAGATCGCCTGCGGCGTCGGCCGCAAAACCCTCGGCACGCAATTTTGCCGCGACCTTTTCGGCATTGGCCGGCGTGCGGTTCCAGATGCGGATGTTCTTGATCGGCCGCACCGCCGAATGCGCCTTTGCAAGGAATGGCGACAGCGCGCCGGCGCCGACCACCAGCAGCCGTGATGCGTCTTCGCGGGCCAGATAGGACGCGGCCAGTGCCGAGGCGCAGGCGGTGCGCCACTGCGTCAGCCGCTGGCCATCGATCAAGGCCTGAGGCTCGCCGGTGGCGCCGTCCAGCAACAGGTAGAGGCCCATCACCGCAGGCTTGCCGACGGCGTTGTTGTCGGGCGACACTGTGACGATCTTGACGCCGATATGGCCATCGGCCGAGGTGCCGGCGTTGAAGTCGGTCCAGGCCGGCATCAGAAGCAGCGTCGAGGCGGCACCGTCGGGCCGCTCGACCGTGTGATGATGCCTGACCGGCTGCACGGCGCCGTCGCGAAAAGCGGCGCGCAATGTCTCGACCAGCCCGGGAAAGGTCAGCGCGCGGTCGACCTCGGCGGCGGAAATGGTCAGCATGATGGCTCCGTGGAGAAATAGGCCGGTTGCGCTTCCTGCCCGAGCCGCGGCTCAGTTCATCGGCTTCGGCAAGGCCGGGCCCTGCGCCGCTGTGGGCGCGCGGCTGACTGCCAGACGCAGGTTCTCGGCCTCGGCGGCGCGCTGGCGCGCCAGCTTGCGGTAGCGGCCCTGCTTGATCCAGGTCGCCAGGCTGCCGACGATCATGCCGATGGCCAGCGCCAGGAACAGGAAAATGAACAGCGGCACGGTCAGCGTCAGCGCCGGATTGCCGGGATTGAACGGATCGAGCGTGAAGGCCACCGGTTCGCGGTTGGCGACGGCCAGCGCAATCAGGATGACGGCCAGCGGCACGAAAACCACGATGAGGATGAAGCGATTGAACATGTTTTTCCGTTCGGAAGAAAAGGCAGCAACGGGTCGGCGGGCGCCGCGCCTATTTGCCTCCGTTCAGCCTTTCACGCAATTCCTTGCCGGTCTTGAAGAACGGCACCCATTTCTCCTCGACCTCTACGGATTCGCCGGTGCGCGGATTGCGGCCGGTGCGGGCAGGGCGGTTTTTCACCGAAAACGCGCCGAAGCCGCGCAACTCGACCCGGTTGCCCTCGGCAAGCGCGTCGGTGATTTCATCGAAGATGGCGCCGACAATGTTTTCGACATCGCGCAGGAAAAGATGCGGATTGCGCGTGGCGATGATCTGCACAAGTTCGGATTTGATCATGAAAAGGCTCCCCGTGAAAGCAGTGCCGCCGAAATTATCAGAATGATTTTATTTGCTTTTTCACTCCCAAGCGGCTCCTCAAGGGTGCCAGACGGAAACGAGACCGTCAAGAAACAAGCGGTCCGCTCCAATTTCGTGAAGGACGTCGCCGCCATGGCCAGGCAGGCCAAGCGCAGCGCCGACGGTCTGCGCCATCGCCTTGGAGAACAGGAAACCACCGCGTTTTTCCGTGTCCTTCCATTCCACCACCTTGAGCTTGGCATCGACACCCTTGCCTGCAAGCCAGTCGATCGCTTCGGCCTCGCCGCCGACCGCGTCGATCAATCTGTTGGTGACCGCCTGCCGGCCGGTGAAGATCGACCCGTCCGCGAGCGCCAGCGCCTCCGGCTTGGTCATGTTGCGGCGCTCGGCGACGATGCCGACGAACCAGTCGTAGCTGTCGAGAATGAGTTTGCGGACCATGGCGCGTTCATCGTCATTGGTCGGCTTGAAGGGGGAAGGCGAGGCCTTCAAGGGCGAGGATTTCACCTCCTCCAGCTTGACGCCGAGCTTGTCCATGAGGCCGCTGACGTCCGGGTACTGGATCAGAACGCCGATCGAGCCGACGATCGAGGATTTGCGTGCGACAATATGGTCGGCCGCGGTGGCTATCATGTAACCCGCCGACGCCGCGAGCGTGCCGACCTCGGCCACCACCGGCTTGTCGGCGGCGAGCTTGCGCACTGCCTCGTAGATCGACTCGCCACCGACGGTGGTGCCGCCGGGTGAATCGATCGACAGGATCACAGCCTTGACGCGCGGCGACTGACGGATGGCTTCCAGCCGCTTGATCAGTTCTTCGTCTTCGGTGATGGTACCTTCGATCTTGACCTTAGCGATGTGGTCGACAGCCGCGCCGGTGAATTCGTCACCATAAATCCACGCGGAAAAGGCGATCAGCCCGGCTGCGGCGACAAGAATCGCCGCAACACGCCAGAATGTCAGCTTGCGGCGCAAGCGGCGGCGGTCGATCAGGTCGTCGGCTCTCAATGCCATGGTCAGCCTCGTAGTCGGTGGGAGCAGATGCTTTTAAAGCAACCATTCGCGCCCGGCTACCGTTTCCTGACGGCCTTCGCCAAAGCCGTCTTCGGCGTTCGGGCAAGCTTCAATCTGTCGCGTTCCACAGGCTCTAACACTGTGCGCCCATATCTGGTATGAGGTTCAGGCTGCGCTGGGGCCATTTTCGTTGTATAGGGGCGGCTGTCATATTTTTGCGGTTTTCCTCGGCTTGTGCTTGCTTGAGGGTGCCGGCACCCCACCTATAGGGCGGCCTGGCGGGCAGGGGTTTAGAAGAAGCAGTCATGTTAGCGGGACCAATCGAACCGACCAACACCGAGACGGAGTTGGCTCCCAAGGCCGCAGGCCGGGCGCGGGTCGACGCCTTTGACATCGCGCAGCGTCATTCGCGCCGGGTGCGGATCCTCAAGCTGGCCGTGCCGCTGGTCGCCGCCCTGATCGCGGTCGCGTTTCCGGTCTATTCCTATCTCATGGCTCCCGCTGCAATCGAGGTGCAGGCCGACGGCGGCTCCTTTGCCAATGGCAAGCTGGTGATGGCCAATCCCAAGCTCAACGGCTTCACCAAGCAGAACCTGCCCTATTCGATGACGGCCCTGCGCGCCATACAGGACGTCAGCAAACAAGGCATCATCGATCTGGAAGGCATCAAGGCCAGGCTGCCGATTGCGGCCGACAACACGGCCGCCATCGATGCCGCGCGCGGCACCTATGATCGCGACGGCAACACGTTCAGCCTGACCAGCGACGTGACGGTATCGACCACGGATGGCGTGGTGGCAAAATTCAAATCAGTCTATCTCGACATGGGCGAAGGCACTATGAAGACAAGCGAACCCGTCGATGTCAGCCGCGGCGGGTCGCGGATCAGGGCGGATTCGATGTCGGTCCAGGACAATGGCAAGGTCCTGGTTTTCGAGAACAAGGTGCGCGTCGACATCGATCCCGCCAGTTTGAAGGCGGCAGAGGCAAAGAGCGGAGAGACCAATGCGGTTCAGTAGTTCGGCACGGCGCCTCGCCGCGGTTTCGGCGTTGCTGACCCTCGGGCTGCCATTGGGGCTCACCCTGGGGACGGCTTCGTCGCTGGCGCAGTCCAGCGCCACCAGCCAAATGTCCGGCCTCAGGCTGTCGGGCGACAAGCCGATCCAGATCGAAAGCGACAAGCTCGAGGTGCGCCAGGCGGAAAGCGTCGCCGTCTTCACCGGCAACGTCAACGTCGTCCAGGGTCCAACCGTACTCAAGGCCGGCAAAATGACGGTCTATTACGTCAGGGATGCAGCCGCCGCCAAAGGCGCCGAGCCGGCGGGTGCCGCGGCGATGACCGGATCCGCCAACATCGACCATCTCGTGGTCGACGATAAGGTCTACATCAAATCGGACAATCAGGTTGCCACCGGCGACCGCGGCACCTTCGACATGAAGACCGAGGTGCTGGTGCTTTCGGGCAGCAAGGTCGTGCTCTCGCAAGGCGACAACGTGCTTGTCGGCTGCAAGCTTACCGTGCAGATGAAGAGCGGCCTTGCCCAGGTCGACGCCTGCGGCGGCCGCGTCATGATGTCGATCACGCCGCAGGCGAAGTCTGGAGCAGCGAAACCCTGATGACCGGCATATCGTCGCTGCTGGCGCGTCTTCCAGGGCGCGCCGCCAGCAAACTTGCGGCACCGGCCAGGGTCACCGTCGAAGCGGCAAAGTTCAAGGGAACCTTGATCGCCAAGGGGCTGACCAAAAGCTACAAGGGCCGCAAAGTCGTCAGCGGCGTGACGCTGGGCGTGCGCGCCGGCGAGGCGGTTGGGCTGCTCGGCCCCAATGGCGCCGGCAAGACCACCTGTTTCTACATGGTGACCGGGCTGGTGCCGGTCGACGAAGGCACCATCGAAATCGACGGCTTCGACGTCACGTCGATGCCGATGTATCGCCGCGCCCGTCTCGGCATCGGCTATCTGCCGCAGGAAGCGTCGATTTTTCGCGGCCTGAACGTCGAGCAAAACATCCGGGCCGTGCTCGAAGTGGTCGAAAAGAGCCGCAAGGAGCGTGAGCGCCTGCTCGACGAATTGCTCGAGGAATTCCACATCAGCCATCTGCGCAAGGCTCCATCGCTGTCGCTCTCCGGCGGTGAGCGGCGGCGCCTCGAAATTGCCCGTGCGTTGGCAACCCGCCCCGCCTACATGCTGCTCGACGAACCGTTCGCCGGCATCGACCCGATCGCCGTCGCCGACATCCAGCAGCTCGTGCGCCACTTGACGGCACGTGGCATCGGCGTGCTGATCACCGACCACAATGTGCGTGAGACCCTTGGCCTGATCGACCGCGCCTACATCATCCATGCCGGTCAGGTGCTGACCCATGGCCGAGCCGACGAAATCGTCGCAAATGCCGATGTGCGGCGGCTTTATCTTGGCGAGGGATTTACGCTCTAAATGCGAAATTCCGGTTCGAACGGGATTTCCGGCGTAGTCCGGCAGCTTTTTCTTCGATTTTCTGCCTGAAAAACGCGCTGGCAGGCGAGTTTTTCCGCACCTCGCCTTGACAAGCAAAAGCCGGGCCAGTTTCTATGCTGGCCTGGAAAATTCTTTCCAGCAGTGCGGGCGCGTAGACGGGGCGTTGAAACCGAACCATGGCGTTGGCGGCAAAACTACAGCTACGACAGTCGCAGTCGCTGGTGATGACGCCGCAGCTGATGCAGTCGATCCGCCTGCTGCAGTTCACCCACCTCGAGCTGGAACGCTTCATCGACGACGAGATCGAACGCAATCCCCTGCTGGAACGCGCCGAACCGCAGGACGACGCCGCCAGCGACCAGGCGCAGAAGAGCGACGCCGCATCGGAACCGGCCGCCGACGGCGACTGGTTCGAAGCGGAGACGGCGTGGAGCGCCGAGGCGATCTCGGAAAAGCTCGATACGTCGCTGGAAAACCTGTTTCCCGACGATCCTGGAACGAGCGAACGGCTCGGCCCCGACCTGACGGCGCAATGGAAATCGGCGTCCGGCAATAGTTCCGCCTCTTCCTCCGACGGCTTCGACGTCGCGGATATGGCGGCGGCTGCCATCACGCTGCGCGACCATGTCGGCGAGCAGGTGGCGCTCGCCTTCGCCGATCCGGCCGCGCGCCTGATCGCCAGCGAGCTTGCCGACGGCGTCGATGAGGCCGGCTACATGCGTGCGGACATGGCCGAGATCGCGGCCCGCCTCGGCACGGACGCCACGGCGGTGGCAAGGGCGCTGGCGATTTGCCAGACATTCGAGCCCGCCGGCATCTTCGCCCGCGACCTCGCCGAATGCCTGTCGCTGCAGCTTGCCGTGCGCGACCGGCTCGATCCGGCGATGAGGGCATTGATCGCCAATCTCGAACTCCTGGCACGGCGCGATTTCCAGACGCTGAAGCGGATTTGCGGTGTCGACGAGGAGGATCTGCTCGACATGCTGGCCGAGATCCGGGCGCTCGACCCGCGGCCGGGAATGGCGTTTTCGCGCGGTGCCAGCGATGCGATCGTGGCCGACGTCGAGGTGCGCGCAGCCAATGACGGCAGCTGGACGGTCGAGCTCAATGCCGAGACGCTACCGCGTGTGCTGGTCGATCACATCTATTTCGCTCAGGTCACGCCGCATGCGAAAAACCAGGCGGAAAAGGATTTCCTCGCCGAATGCCTGCAGAATGCCAACTGGCTGACGCGCAGCCTCGACCAGCGGGCGAAGACTATCCTCAAGGTCGCCTCCGAGATCGTGCGCCAGCAGGACGCTTTTCTCGTCCACGGCGTGCGGCACCTGAAGCCGCTCAACCTGCGCACGGTGGCGGACGCTATCGGCATGCACGAATCGACGGTCAGCCGGGTCACGGCAAACAAATACATGCTGACGCCGCGCGGCGTGTTCGAGCTGCGCTATTTCTTTACCGCCTCGATCGCTTCGTCGGGTGGCGGCGATGCGCATTCGTCGGAAGCGGTGCGCGACCGCATAAAGCAGCTGATCGACGAAGAGAAAGCCGTCGATGTGCTTTCCGACGATGCCATCGTGGACATGCTGCGGGAAAGCGGCGTCGACATTGCCAGGCGCACGGTTGCCAAATACCGGGAAGGCATGAACATACCCTCTTCGGTGCAACGGCGGCGCGAAAAACGCGCTTTGGCCAGCGCCGGCCGTTGAACTCCGGCAGAATTTCCACAGCTTTCGCGTTCATTGACAAGCGGCAACGAAGTGGCTAGAAGCCCGCCCGCATGAGACGGGCTGGCGAGTGGATTTGAGTTCGCTGATGCCCGCACGAGGGATGGTCCGTCACGACGTAGGCCACGGACGGCCAAGAAGGCGGCTTGTGATCAACCGGAAAGTTCGGATTTAAAATCGGCGCAAGTGACGCCGCAAAGCTTGTGCGCACGGACCACGAGTATAAACTCGGGACAGTTTGAAGCCTGAGCAAGGAAGGTCAGTTTTCAGATGACACTGCGCATATCGGGAAAACACATGGATATCGGCGATGCGTTCCGTACGCGCATCAACGACCGTGTCGGGGAAGTGATCGGGAAATATTTCGATCGGGGCTTTTCAGGGCAAATCGTAGTCGTCAAATCGGGGTCGCGCTACACGGCCGATTGCATGATCCGGCTGGATTCCGGTGCTTCGCTGCAGGCGACCGGCGATGCCCAGGATCCGACGCTTGCCTTCGATGCCGCGGCGGACCGTCTGGAAACCCGCCTCAGGCGCTACAAGCGCCGGCTGAAGTCGCACAATTCAGGCAATAGCAATGGCGAACTCACCGACGTCGCCTATACGGTGATGGCCCCGCTTGCCGATGACGACGAGGAGATACCGGAGAATTTCGCGCCGGCCATCGTCGCCGAATCGACCATGACGCTGCGGACCATGTCGGTGGCGTCAGCCGTGATCGAGCTCGACACCAAGGACAGCCCGGTCCTGGTCTTCCGCAATGCCGGAAACGACCATCTCAACATCGTCTATCGCCGGCCGGACGGGAATATCGGCTGGATCGACCCGTCTACGGCCAAGGTCGCGCAGGGGTAAAAACCAGCCGCACGCAAGCGTGGGGACTGGCGACGGCAGGCGAACAAGGGATTTCAAGCATGGATCTGAGCGATCTCGTCAACGTTCCGGCAATCATGCCGGCGTTGAAGGCGAACTCCAAAAAGCAGCTGCTGCAATTGCTGTCTGAAAGGGCGGCGGCAATTTCCGGCATTCCGGAGCGGGAGGTGTTCGACACCATCCTGCAACGCGAGCGGCTGGGTTCGACCGGCGTCGGCAACGGCATCGCCATTCCGCATGGCAAGCTGGCCGGGGTGAAGCGGATCGCTGGAGTTTTTGCCCGGCTGGAGACACCGGTCGATTTCGAGGCCCTCGACGATCAGCCGGTCGACCTGGTGTTTCTGCTTTTGGCCCCCGAAGGTGCCGGCGCCGACCACCTCAAGGCGCTGTCGCGCATCGCGCGGGTGCTGCGCGATGCCGACACGGTTGCCAAGATCAGGGGCACGCGCGATGCCGTGGCTATCCACGCGCTGCTGTCGGATACACAGGCCTCGCACGCCGCCTGAGTTGATTGGACCCGTTGAAGGGCCGCCGTGAGCGGCCCTGTCCGTTTCAGCCAGATCGGCGCGCCGTGTTGTTAGTGGATAGCGACGGGGGTCAGATCGTTTTCCAAGGCGCCGGCCAGCGCCCGGTCGCGAGCATCCGAAAGCAGGATCGGCTGGCCGTTGGCGGCAAACAGGGCCCACAGTTCCAGCCCGGGCGCGATTTCGCCGAGGCCCGGGAAACGGCCGCGCAGATCGTCGCTCGACACTTTCCTGAGATAGGCGACCGAACCTTCGCCGAGATGAGCGAATTCGCCGCTGGTCATGATGATATTTTCGTCAGTTCTGGTCATTTCAAGCCTCCTTGCCGCGAGACGCCGCTCAAGGCCATCCCGCATGAGAGCTATCGGCAAAACTCAGTCTTTCACCGATATGTTTATTTTTCGTACCAGCCGTTCGGACTCCGGCCGATCGAGATCGATCGACAAGAGGCCGTTCTTCAATTCCGCCGCAATCACCCGCATGCCGTCAGCCAGCACGAAACAGCGCTGGAACTGGCGCGCGGCGATGCCGCGGTGGAGGAATTCGCGCTCGGTGTCGTCGTTCTGACGGCCGCGCACGACCAACTGGTTCTCCTCCGTGGAGACATCGAGATCGCTTTCCGCGAAACCGGCGACGGCGAGCGTGATGCGCAGCCTTTCGGTTTTGCCGTCGGCACCGCTGAGGCGCTCGATGTTGTACGGAGGATAGCTGTCACCCGACTTCGCCAAGCGCTCCAGTGTCTTTTCCATGGAATCGAAACCGAGGAGAAGCGGGCTGGAAAAAGGCGTCATTCGGCTCATGTTACAGTGTCCTCTCAAGAGCGACATAAAGTGGAAAAACCCGGATGGCATTTTTCCCGATGGTCTTGATATGGTCCGCCGCCCGGCAGACTTCAAGCCGTCACACGTCCCGCCCAAAAAGACTTGCCAAAACAAGGAATTGAAATGCCCCAATCCCGCAGGATCATCATCGACACTGACCCCGGCCAGGACGATGCCGTCGCCATATTGCTGGCGCTCGGCAGCGCCGAGCTGGAGATCGTCGGCATCACCGCGGTGGCCGGCAACGTGCCGCTGAAACTCACCGAAAAAAACGCACGCAAGATCTGCGAGTTGGCCGGCCGGCCGGATGTCAAGGTCTATGCAGGCGCCATCCGGCCGCTGGCGCGTGAACTCGTCACCGCCGAGGAAGTGCATGGCAAGACCGGCCTCAACGGACCGCAACTGCCTGAGCCAAAGATGAAGCTGCAGGATCAGTATGCGGTCGATTTCATCGTCGAGACGCTGATGAAGGAGGAGACCGGCACGATCACGCTTTGCGCGCTCGGGCCGCTCACCAATGTTGCGCTGGCGCTGATCCGCGAGCCGAAAATCGCGCCGCGCATCAAGGAGATCGTGCTGATGGGCGGCGGCTTCTTCGAGGGCGGCAACGTCACGCCGACTGCCGAGTTCAACATCTATGTCGACCCGCATGCCGCCGATGTCGTGTTCAAATCCGACATTCCGATCGTGATGATGCCGCTCGACGTCACCCACAAGGCGCTGACCACCGCCAAGCGCACGAAGGCTTTCCGCAAGCTCGGCACCAGGGTCGGCACGGCGACGGCGGACATGCTGGAATTCTTCGAACGCTTCGACGAAGAGAAATACGGCACCGATGGCGGCCCGCTGCACGATCCTTGCGTCATCGCCTATCTGTTGAAGCCGAAGCTGTTCAAGGGCCGCAACTGCAATGTCAGCGTGGAAACTGCCTCGGAGCTCACCATGGGCATGACGGTGATCGACTGGTGGGGAGTGACCAAGCGGCCGAAGAACGCCATGGTGATGCGCGACATCGATCATGATGCGTTTTTCGCGCTGTTGCTGGAAAGGCTGGGGCGGCTTTAGTGCCGCTCAGTCATTGAGCAGGCGGTAGGTGCTGGTGCCGTTATTGCGGTGCTGTTGTTCGATCGAGACTTCCGATCCGATCATGTGGGGCGTCTCCACCTCACCATCGATAAATACCAGTGCGTTGCCGTCATGGAGACGGACTTCATATCTATAATAAAGTCCATGGCCGACGGAACCTTTCGGATTTAGAGGCATCGTCGCAACATCTTCGACGATGCCTCCTATGCGTTGCGTGCCCATGATCGGGCTATTCTGTCTTGTTACAATCGCCACGGCGGCCACAAGAGCGAATGAGCAAAAGAAAGCGACGCCAACGACTGTATCGCGAAACTCTTCCCGAAGCAGAAGAAGGCGGTTTCTAAGAGAAAGATTCGTCGGCCCCATCACTTAGAGTTGAATAGCGTAAGGGCTTTGTTCAAGAGCGATTTCTTCGAAGAGAGCTCTGTCACTCGTTTACCTTCGAAAACAGCTTCATTGATCGATCGCCGTTCAATTTGGAAATCGGTAGAAGACAAAACCATTGTCGCGCGTGACGCGCTCGATGCCGACGTGCGAGCCGATCAGGCGCGGACGATCGTCGTCGATGAAAACAGATGAACCGTCTTCAAGGACCAGCATGTAGACACTTCGGCCTTTGCCCCAATGGGCACTTTTGACGGCTGCATCGATTGGGTCCACCGAGCGGATCGGGCTGGCGTTATTCGTCCACTTGAGCGGATCGAGGGCCAACACCGCCGCAAACAAAGCAACAATCAGGATCACGCCGATCGCGTGCCTTTTCACATCCACAAAAGTCCATGGCACCGGCATGAATCCCCAACTGTCGATTCATGTGGTGCACAGAAGGCTGACTTTCAATCGGGCTTCCTGTTCCAGGAGATTGCTATTTGCGTCCCGGCTCGCGGCTGTTACTTCGCCTTGGAAAACGCCAGCCACAGGCCGCCGCCCACCAGGAAGCTGCCGCTGATTCGCGACAAGAGCTTGACGCGGCCGGCCGAGAGCAGGCGTCCGGCGCGGCCGGCGGCCAACGCGTAGGTCGAATCCGAGACGGCGGCGAAGATCATGGCGGTGAGACCCATGACGCCGATCTGTAACGCGTAATTGCCTTCGGGGGCGATGAACTGCGGAAAGAAGGCGCCGAAGAACACCAGCGTCTTCGGATTGCTGATCGCCACCAGCAGGCCCTGCAGGAAGAAGCCGCCGCGCGGCTTTTTAGCCGATCCGTCGGCGTTCAGCTTGCCTTTCGAGCGGAACATCTGCACGCCCATCCAGATCAGGTAGGCGGCGCCGATCAGCCGGACCCATTCGAACCAGTGGCCCATGCCGGCGATAAGCGAGGTCAGCCCGATGCCGACGATGGCGATCATGATGGCCAGCCCGGCCTGGGTGCCGGCGACATTGGCGAGGCCGGCGCGCGAGCCGTGGCGGATGCTGTTGGCGATGATCAGCGTGACCGTCGGCCCCGGCACAAGAATGATGACGATGCAAGCGACGACGTAGGTGGCGTAGAGTTCCAGCGACATTTTTCCCTCCGCAGAATGCCGCTCGTGCGGCGCGCTGTCGCGATCAATGCATGGCGATGAGTTGCGTGCAAGCCGGCGAGGCGCCGACAATGCGGAGCTGATTTCAGCAGGCGCCGGCCTGCCATGGTAGCGTTGCCTCATAGGCGGCAGCCGCCCCCAGCACCGAGAGGTCAGCGCGTGGCCGCCCGATCAATTGCATGCCCATCGGCCTGCCCTTGGGGTCGAAGCCCACCGGCACATTGATCGCCGGGCAGCCGCCGAGCGTGGCGAACGCTGAAACCTGCATCCAGCGATGATAGCTGTCCATGGCACGCCCGGCCACTTCCCTTGGCCAGTGGGTGGAGACCTCGAAAGGGAAGACCTGCGCGGTCGGTAGCGCGATGAGATCGAATCGATCGAAGAGCGACAGCAGGGTTTTGTGCCATGACGAGCGCCTCACCGTGGCGGCGTGGATCTGCGGTGCGGTGAGGCCCAGTGCATGTTCCACTTCCCACACGGCCTCCGGCTTGAGAAGGCGGCGTTTCAAGGGATCGTCGTAATGCACCTTGAGCGCACAACCGCTGCTCGCCTGGCGAAGCGTTACAAAGGCCTGCCACAGCGCTTCGAACTCGAATTCCGGCATCAGCGGCTCGGCTTCGAAGGATAGATCCGCTAACCGGCCGAGTGCTGCCTCGCAAAGCTGTAGAATGCCTGCTTCAATCGGCAGATGACCGTCAAGATCGCCGAGCCAGGCGATGCGCCCGCCGGCCGCCGCGATTCCAGCCCTTCGAGGAACGAGCCTGGCTTATCATGCGACAGCGGCGCGCGAGGATGATAGCCGGCCTGAACGTCGAGCAGCAGGGCGATGTCGCGCACGTTACGCCCCATCGGCCCTTCGACGCCCATTTGCGCATGAAACACATCAAGATCAGGGCCGGCCGGTACCAATCCCTGCGACGGGCGGAAGCCATAGACATTGTTGTAGGCAGCGGGATTGCGCAGCGAACCGCCGAAGTCGCTGCCATCGGCAATGGGAACCATGTCGAGCGCCAGCGCGACCGCCGCGCCGCCGCTCGAGCCGCCGGCGGTCAGCGCTGGGTCGAACGCGTTGAGCGTCTGTCCAAACACGGTATTGTAGGTGTTGGAGCCGAGCCCGAATTGGGGAACGTTGGTCTTGCCGATGATGATGGCGCCGGCCTGCCGAACACGCTCGACGAAGAAGTCGTCTTCCTCAGGCACGAAATCGGCGAAGATCGGCGAGCCGAAGGTGGTTCTCAGGCCTTTTGTCAGCGCAAGATCCTTGATCGCGATCGGCAGACCGAACAGCGATCCGGTATCTGCTCCTCGCGCCAAATGAGCGTCTGCCTCGTCGGCCTCGCGCAGGATGTCGGCACGCTCACGCAATGAAACGATGGCGTTGACCTGTGGGTTCACCGCCTCGATCCGGTCCAGGAATGCAGCGATCACTTCGCGCACCGAAAGCTGCCGGCGCCTGATCCTGTCGGCCAGTTCCACGGCGGACAGGCGGCAGATGTCGCCGGCGGGCGGCACGGCATGCCTGGTGGTCGGGCGCGTGGCTGTCATCGCGCTTCAGCCGGCAGATGTCGGCATGGCGGCGTCGACATCCCTGGCCAGCGGGATGGCAGGCTGGGCGCCGGCTTTCAGGCAGGCCAGCGAACCGGCTGCGGCAGCGCGGGCAAGCGCCTGGTCGAGCGGCAGGCCTGCCGCCAGTCCGGCAGCAAAATAGCCGCAGAACGTGTCGCCGGCGCCGACCGTGTCGAGCGGAGTGATCTTCAGCGCCGGAACCATGAGGAGATCGTCCGGCGTCGCGGCGAGAACGCCGTCTGGGCCAAGCGTGACGACGATGGTGCGGCCAGTTCTCGAGGCATAGTCGCGCATCCGTGCCGGGCGGTCGCGGCCACTCAACGACAGCGCCTCACCATAGAGGTCGAACTCGGTCTCGTTGGCGACGAGATAGTCGGCCTTGCCGAGGAAGCCGGCCGCGTCGCCGTGGAAAGGTGCGGTGTTGAGCACGGTGACCGCGTTGGCCGTCCTTGCCGCGTCAAGCGCTGTCTCGACCGTTTGCAACGGGACCTCCAACTGCAGCAGCACGACATCGCCGTTTTTCAGGAAAGCCTTGGAAAGGTCACCCGGCACGACCGAATCATTGGCGCCCGCCACGACGGCGATCACGTTCTCGCCGTCGGCGCCGACCATGATCAACGCGGTACCCGTCGAGGCAAAGGTCTCGCCGACGCCGGACAGGTCGATCTTGCCGTCGCGCAGCAGCGCCAAAGCCTCGCCGGCGAAGCTGTCCTTGCCGACCGCGCCGACCATGCGCACCTTGGCGCCGGCGCGGGCGGCGGCCAGCGCCTGGTTGGCTCCCTTGCCGCCGGGGGCGGTGGCGAAACCGGAGCCGCGCACCGTTTCGCCGGGACCGGGCAAGCGGTCGACACTGGCGATGAGGTCGAGATTGATGGAACCGATGACGACGATCAAGAAGTGCCTCCCGCTAGCGCATGTCACTCTAATTGCGCGGGAAGCTACTCCGTAAGATCGCTGCTTGTCACCCTCGGGGCCCTTCGCTCCTATCGTTCCATTCGTTGGCTATTCAAGAAGAGACTTGTCCCGCCTCCCAGCCGAGGATGGCGCGTTTGCGCGTCAGGCCCCAATGGTAGCCGGTGAGCGCGCCGGACTTGCCGAGAGCCCGGTGGCACGGCACGACGAAGGACATCGGATTGGCACCGACCGCGGCACCGACAGCCCGGCTGGCGCTCGGTGCGCCGATGCGCGCGGCGATCGAGGAATAGGTGCAGGCCTTGCCCATCGGAATGCGCAGCAAGGCCTCCCAGACGCGGACCTGGAAGTCGGTGCCGATCATGACGACGCGCAGCGGCTGGTCGGCGCGCCACAGCGTCGGATCGAAGATGCGCGCGGCATAGGGCGCCGTCGCCGCCATGTCCTCGACATAGGTCGCATTCGGCCAGCGGCTGGACATGTCGGCAAAGGCCGCGCGCTCGCCGCCGGGGTCGTTGAAGGCGAGGCCGGCAAGGCCGCGGTCCGTCACCATGATCAAAGCGATGCCGAAAGGCGAGATATGATAGCCGTAGCGGATGGTGAGCCCTGCGCCGCGGGTCTTGTAGTCGCCCGGCGACATCGCTTCATGGGTGACGAACAGATCGTGCAGCCGGCCTGGGCCGGACATGCCGAGTTCGAACGAAGTTTCCAGCAGCGGCATGCCGGAATCCAGCAGTTTGCGCGCATGATCGAGGGTGACGGCCTGCAGAAAAGCCTTCGGCGACAGGCCGGCCCAGCGGGTGAACAGCTTCTGCAGCCCGGTCGGCGTCTCGCCGACCTCCTCGGCCAGCACTTCCAACGAAGGCTGGTCGCGATAGTCGAGGCTGATCTTTTCGATGGCACGACGGACGATTTCGTAGTCGCCGCCTTCAGGCGTGATGTCTTTCTGAAGGATTGCTGTCGTTTTGAGAGGCATTTGGGCGTTCATGGTAGTATCTCCTTGAGTGCGAATATCGTCCTTCGCGGCGCCGATCACCACCCGAAACTTGCTTTCCCGCAGCATGTACCCAGATAGAGTTGGCTTTGAATGGGGAGGACAATCATGGCCGGCGAGAAGATGCAGCTGACCAAGGAAAAAGAAACGCTGCTGATCACCGTCTACGGCAAGGCGCTGGAAAGCCGGCTTCCCAACTCGCTGCTGAAAGACCGCTTTGCGGACGAGGCGGTTCGCCGCATCGACTACGATTTCTCGCGGCTCGGCGTCGGTCTGGCGATCCGGGCCAAGACGCTGGACGACTGGGTTTCGGCTTTTCTGGCGAACAACCCGAACGCCATTGTACTGCATCTCGGCTGCGGGCTGGACACACGAATATTCCGTATCGACCCGCCAGCCGGCGTCGACTGGTTCGACGTCGACTACGCCGAAGTAATCGAGCTCAGGCGCAAGCTCTACCCGATGCGCGAGCATTACCACCTGATCGGATCATCCGTCACGGAGCCTGGCTGGTTGGATGAAGTGCCCGGCGATCGCCCGGCGATGGTCGTGGCGGAGGGCCTGACCCCCTACCTTGCCGCTGACGAGGGCCCAAGACTGGTTTCGCGGCTTGTGTCGCATCTGGCCAGCGGCGAATTTATCTGCGATGCCTACAGCGACCTGGGTCTAAAGCTCGTGCGCCTCAACCGGTCGTTCCGCGCCACCGGAGCCGAACTCCACTGGGCGATCAACGATCCGCGCGACTTGGAACGGTCAGTGCCCGGCCTGCGGTTGGTCGAGGAAACGATGGCGTACAAACCCGAACATGCCGCCCGTGTGAGCTGGTTCGCCGGACTGGTCTTTCGCCTCTGGAGCCACGTTCCGGCTCTTCGGAGGGTCGGCAGGCTGTTGAGATTTCGGTTTTGATCGTCAGCGCGCCTTGGCGGTCGCCAGAGCGCGCGAAAATGCGGTGGCAAAACTTTCGCGGTCGTCGGGGTTGAGGAAGCCACCGATCGAGACTGTTTTTCCTTGCGCCTCGACCGCCATTCTGGTGATGCCGATTTCGGTGTGGCGGGCGATCGAAAAGCGTGCCCAGAACGGATTGAAGCGATGTGCTTCCGATTTGCCTGACGGGGCAGTCTTGCGGATATCGAGGCTGGTGCGAGACACCGACACCTCCTCGCGAGCCCGAGCGGCACGATAATTGGCGCGGAAGGCGATATAGATGGCAATAACATCGAGGCCGAAGAAGCCGAACACCGGCCAGGCGCCGCGCGACAGGAAAAACGCTCCGGTCACCAGCCACCCGAACAGCAATGCGCCCATCAGGATGACAAAGCCGGTCTTGCCCAGCGACCGGTGCGGTATCAGCAGCGCCTGGAAGAATGGCTCGTCGGCCTGAAATGAGGCGTTTGTGTCGCTCATTACAGAATATTATAGGAAAGCAATGACAAGCCCCAAGTCCAAAAACTCTTCGGCGCTAAAAAAAGACCTGTTGCCCGGCCGCCGCGACGGCTCGAACGCCAAGCCGCGTCCGCGGCCGGCGAGGTCGCGGGCGCTTTACAGCCCGGCCGAGGTGCATGAGATTTTCCGGCGCTTTTCCGTTCAGCGGCCGGACCCGAGAGGCGAACTCGAACATATCAACGCCTTCACGCTGCTGGTGGCGGTGGTGCTTTCGGCGCAGGCGACGGACGCCGGCGTTAACAGGGCGACGCGGGCGCTGTTCAAGATCGCCGACACGCCGCAGAAAATGCTGGCGCTGGGCGAGACCAGGCTCGGCGACCATATCCGCACTATCGGGCTGTGGCGCAACAAGGCCAAGAATGTCATCGCGTTGTCGGAAGCCCTGATCCGCGACCACGGCGGCAAGGTGCCCGATGATCGCGATCAACTGGTCGAGCTGCCGGGTGTCGGCCGCAAGACCGCCAATGTCGTGCTCAACGTCGCCTTCGGCCAGCATACGATGGCGGTCGACACGCACATCTTCCGCATCGGCAACAGGCTCGGCCTGGCGCCGGGCAAGACGCCGGAACAGGTCGAGCAAGGATTCCTGAAGATCATTCCGGACGAATATATGCGACATGCGCATCATTGGCTGATCCTGCACGGCCGCTATGTCTGCAAGGCGCGTAAGCCGGATTGCCCTGCCTGCGTCATCGCCGATATCTGCAAGGCCAAGGAAAAGACGACCAGCGTGCCTGCACCACTGGTCGAGATCGCGCCGCTCGGGCCAGTAGAGGCGGCTACTGAATCAGTGCCAGCCAAGTGACTCTGAAGTTCCTCCTATGTGGCGCCATCCACGTTCAGGAGCTCTCTTCGACAAACACCTCCTCGCGCTTCTTCCTGACCGCGGGGAGAAACACGATGACGAGCACGGCGAGCGCGATGAGGAGCAGGCTGGCGCTGATCGGTCTCGTCACGAAGGTACTCGGATCGCCGCGAGAGAGGATCATGGCGCGGCGCAGGTTTTCCTCGAGCAGCGGGCCGAGCACGAAGCCAAGCAGCAGCGGCGCGGGTTCGCAGCGCAGCTTGGTCAGGAGATAGCCAAGCAAGCCGAAGAGTGCGACTGCATAGAGGTCGTAGACGTTGGTGTTGACGCTGTAAACGCCGATCGAGCAGAACGCCATGATGATCGGGAAGAGCACGTAATACGGGATCGTAAGCAGTTTCACCCAAAGCCCGATTAGCGGCAGATTCAAGACGATCAGCATCAGATTGCCGATCCACATCGAGGTGATGATACCCCAAAACAGTGCAGGCTGTTCGATCGCAACATTGGGGCCGGGTACGATGCCCTGGATGATCATCGCGCCGATCATCAGCGCCATTACCGGGTTGGCCGGAATGCCGAGCGTCAGCATCGGGATAAAGGAGGTTTGTGCGCCGGCATTGTTGGCCGATTCCGGTCCGGCGACGCCTTCGATTGCGCCTTTGCCGAATTCCCCCGGACTTTTCGAGACACGTTTTTCGACGGTTTAGGAGGCAAAGGCGGCAAGGATCGCGCCGCCTCCCGGCAGGATGCCGAGCGCCGAACCGATGATTGTTCCGCGCACGATGGGGGCCGCCATGCGCCGAAAATCTTCGCGGGTCGGCATAAGGCCGGAGATCTTTCGGATCAGCACGGAACGCTCATGCTCGTTTTCGAGGTTGCGCAGTATCTCGGCGACGCCGAAGACACCGACCGCCACTGCGACGAAATTCAGCCCGTCGGCATATTCGCGGATGCCGAGCGTGAAGCGGGGCGTGCCGGTGTAGATATCCGTGCCGACAAGTCCGAGCAGCAGGCCGAGCACGACCATGGCCAGTGCCTTGACGATCGAGCCGTGGGCGAGCGCGACGGACGAGACCAGGCCGACAATCATCAGCGAAAAATACTCGGCTGCGCCGAATCTCAGCGCTATCGCCGTCAGCGGTGGGGCAAAGATGGCGACGAGGAAGGTCGACACCGTGCCGGCAAAGAACGAGCCTATCGCCGCGGTCGCCAGTGCCGCCCCGGCGCGACCGTTCCTGGCCATTTGGTAGCCGTCGATGGCGGTGACGGCCGACGAAGATTCGCCGGGCATGTTGATGAGGATGGCGGTAGTCGAACCGCCATACTGCGCGCCGTAATAGATGCCGGCGAGCATGATGAGGGAGGAAACCGGATCGCCGATCTGGAAGGTGATCGGCAACAGCATGGCAATGGTTGCGGTGGCGCCGATGCCGGGCAGGACACCAATCAGCGTGCCGAGAAGGACGCCGATCAGGCAGAAACCGAGGTTTGCCAAAGATGTGGCCGTCGAAAAGCCGAGTGCGAGATTGTTGAGGAGTTCCATTTCATCTCCTCACAATGATAGGGGCAGCCACGGGCCGAAACGCCGGAACGGCAGGCCGAGTGCGTAGCTGAAGACGACGAATGCGAACAGCGTCAGGCCGGCCGACAGCACGAGCGCGGTCAGCGGCTTCATACGGCCGCTGCCGAACGATGCGATTAGCGCCGTCAGGAAGATCGAGGGGATAAAGCCGAGGCCGCGCACCGTCAGGCCGAAGAAGATCGGAGCGGGCAGAATGAACAGCATGCCGCGCCACGCGATGTGGCCGATCGGGTCGCTCTCGAAACGCACCGCTTGGACGAGGATGACGGCGCCAAGCAGGATCAGCACGATCGCCAGCACCAGCGGGAAATAGCCCGGTCCCATACGGAAGGCGGTGCCGATTTCGAGGCCGAGCGACTGCAGCGCGAAAAATGCGCCGAGGAAGATGAACAGCGCTGCGCAAATGCCGTTGGTTCTGTCGATTGCGAACGGTTTCATGACGTCCTCCCGGGCCGCGCCGCGGGCTTGCCCATGCCGTGTAAAAACGGGGCGCTGGTGGCGCCCCGTTCAAGCTTTAGTCGGCGTACTGGCCGGCCGCTTCGATGATAGGCTTCCACCGCGCGATCTCACTTTCCAGCTTGGCCTTGAGCGCGGCCGGCGTGGCGTCGGCCTCGGGCGACGGCTTGGTGCCGAGTTCGGCAAAGCGGGCGACGACGTTCTGATCCTTCAGCGCCACCTGCAGCGATTTCGACAGGCGCTCGGTGATCTCGGCCGGCGTGCCCTTGGGTGCATAGATTCCGTGCCAGATGCCGACCTGCACCTGCGGAAGGCCGGCTTCCGTCGTTGTCGGCACGTCCGGAAGCACGTCGAGGCGTTGCGCCGAGGTTACGGCATAGCCCTTGATCGTGCCGCCCTGGATCTGCTTGGTGGTGTTGGTCGTCTGGTCGCACATGATGTCGACCTGGCCGCCGAGAAGGTCGGTCATGGCCGGGCCAGTGCCTTTGTAGGGAACGGTGACCAGCGGCGTGCCGATGGCGCTCATGAACAGCATGCCGCACAGATGCGAGGCCGCGCCTATCCCGGCATTGGCGACGGTGACGGTGTCCTTGTTGGCCTTGGCATAGTCGACCAGTCCCTTCAGATCGGTCGGCTCGAGATCCTTGCGGCCGACGATGGTCATCGGCACTTCTGTGACGAGACCGATATATTCGAACGCGTTCAGCGTGTCGTAGGCGAGGTTCCTATACAGCGTCGCGCTGGTCGCCATGCCGATGTGATGCAGGAGCAGCGTATAGCCGTCAGGATCGGCATTCGCGACGCGGCCGGCGCCTAGCGTGCCGCCGGCGCCGCCGACATTCTCGACGATGACCTGCTGGCCGAGGTCCTTCGACATGGCTTCCGCGACAAGACGCGTGACGGTGTCGGTTGGGCCGCCGGCCGAAAACGGCACGACAACGGTGATGGTGCGTTCGGGGTACGTCTGCGCGCCCGCGGCCAACGGGTAAAGCATGGCGACCGCAACGGCAGCCAGCGCGGCGACGAATTTTCTCATCGTGATTTCCTCCCAGAATACGAATTACCAACCGCTGCGCGGAGTTCCTCTCAAACCGAATGTAGATGGAGCAATAACTAGCGCAACCCGACAAATGACAATCGCCTCAAACGGCAAACTGCACGTTTGTCCGCGCAAATGAGTGGAAAGGTCGGGCCGCGCGATGCCCTTCCTCCGACCTATCTTAATAGCCGTAGCCGCGCGCCATCGCCGCCGCGAACACCGGGATCAACAGGAAGATGAATGCCTCGGTGCGGACATAGGTGCGAACGGACGCTAGCTCCGCCGCAGGCACCTGGAAGCCGGGACTGGCGCTCGCCTGCCTGCTCCAGGACAGGAATCGGACGGTCGGGATAATCGACAACAGGCCGACAATTGCGAAAGCGGCCATCTTTGCCCAGAACATCCAGTTGTAGACGTAGAATTCCCAGCCCTTGAGACCATAGATGACGCGGCCGATGCCGACGACGATGATCAGCATGGCAATGATGCCGTAATGGCGATCGATACCGACAAGCCGCTTCAGCGTCGCGGCGGACAGGTCGCTGCGGATCAGGACGAATTCGGCGCCGATGATGCCTGCCAGCGAAAACACCAGCAGATGATGGAAGATGGCAAGCACAAGGTCGGTGGTGTCCATGCTGTTTCCCCTGTGTCGGACGGCAGCGCCGAAACCGAACGCAGTGAACCAAATACTGGCGAAAAACTAACACCGCTTGGCGGGATTCACATCAGCCTGGAAGATGATCTACACAGCCTTGGTTCTTGTTTTACGCAACGGATTTTGATTCCCCATTTCATGCATGTCGCTGTCCTAACCGTTGGATGACCGGCATTAGGCACACCGGCAACACAACCGAGGCATGACCATGACCAGTCCGCAGACAATTGTCGCCCCAGTGATTGAGACCTCTCGCACGGTCCTGCGACCGCACCGGCTGGACGATTTCGACGCCTATGTCGCAATGTGGGCCGATCCCGTCGTCACCCGTTTTATCGGCGGCAAGCCGCGCACGCGGGAGGAAAGCTGGATGCGTTTCCTGCGCCATGCCGGCCTGTGGTCGCTTCTGGGCTACGGCTTCTGGGCGGTCGAGGAAAAGGCGACCAGCCGCTTCATCGGCGAGGCCGGCTTCCACGATCTGAAACGCGACATGACGCCGTCGATCGAGGGCATTCCGGAGGCCGGATGGGCTCTGGTTTCGGGCGTGCATGGCCAGGGGTTGGCCAGCGAAGTCGTCGCACGGGTGCTTGCCTGGGGCGATGAGGCATTTGCAGCCGCGAAGACCGTCTGCATCATCGATCCGGAAAACACCGGCTCGCTGAACGTCGCGGCAAAATGCGGTTATGGCGAAGTGCTGCGAACCGTCTATCAAGACAAGCCGACCATCCTGCTGCAGCGGCAGCCCTGACGGATGCTGTCTGGGCACTGCCTGCCGTCGTCGGGCGTCGAGTTCGCCAGCCTGAACATCGCACGGGCCGATTGTGGCGCATGCAGCGTGTTCTGTCTTTGACAGGATGACGCAAACTCTGCATGAATTTTATCGAGCGGGTCTGAATTCAGGCTACGTTTCTGGCAGGCACCGGAGGAGGTGTCGCGATTTGGAGGAATCCCATGCTGAACAGACGCAGATTCTTGATGAGCACCGCGGCGGCAGGTGCTGCCGGGCTCGCGGCATCGCATTTTATCCCCGCTTTCGCGCAGGACGCACCGCAGCTGCAGATTTTCGTGCCGGCGGCGCCGGGCGGCGGCTGGGACCAGACGGCGCGCGCCATGGACCAGGTGCTGCGCAGTGAAAAGCTGATCTCCGGCTCGCAGATCACCAATGTCGGCGGCGCCGGTGGCACCGTCGGCCTGCCGCAGTTCGTCAACCAGTGGAAGGGCAAGGGCAATGCGCTGATGGTGGCTGGCATGGTCATGGTCGGCGCCATCATCGCCAACAAGGCGGCCAACAACCTTACCGAGGTCACGCCGATCGCCCGCCTTACCGGCGAGTTCGAGGCGCTTGTGGTGCCGGCCGCCTCGCCGTTCAAGACTGCGGCCGACTTCGTTGCCGCCCTCAAGGCCGACCCGACGCAGGTTCCAGTCGCCGGCGGTTCGGCCGGCGGCTCGGACCACATCTTGTTCGGCCTCATCGCCAAGACCGTCGGTGTTCCTGCAACCAACCTGTCCTATGTGCCGTTCGCCGGCGGCGGCGAGGCGCTGTCGGCGCTGCTCGGCAACCAGGTCGCGGCCGGCATCTCGGGCTATGGCGAGTTCGCCGAACAGGTCAAGGCGGGCGCGCTGCGGCTGCTGGCGATATCTGCCGACAAACGCCAGGAGGGCATCGATGCTCCGACCATGAAGGAAGCCGGCGTCGACGTCGAGCTGTTCAACTGGCGCGGCGTCTTCGCGCCGCCCGGCGTCTCGGACGCCGACAAGGCAGCAATGATCAAGCTGATCGAGACGATGGCCAAGAGCGACGCCTGGGCCACCGAATGCAAGAACCGCAACTGGACGCAGATCCTGCTCACCGGTGACGACTATGCGAAATTCGTCGCCGAAGACACGGCCCGCATCGGGACGATCCTCAAGGACCTCGGCCTGGCGTGATGCTCTCGGCAAGGGGCGGCCTGCGCCAACCCTTGCCGACTTTCGCCAGCCGCATGGACATACGCGGCGCCGGAGGTGAAACTACGCCGAGATCGGCCGAGTGAGACCGGTCCAAGGAGAACCGGCCCAAGGGACCGATATTGGGAGGACGATGATGAGCACCAGCGACCAGCAGGCGCCGCCGCGCCTTGCAGTGCCCGAACTGCTGATCGGCGTTGGGCTCCTCGCCTGTGCGGGTGCGGTTGCCTGGCAGACGCTGGCAATCCCGGTGTCGCCGCTCTATTCCAAGGTCGGTCCGACCGTCTTTCCCTACATCACCATGACGGGGATGGTGATCCTGTCGCTGCTGCTCATCATTGCCGCCTTGCGGGGCGGATGGCAGCCGGAGGACGAAAAGGAGACGCCGACCGACTGGAAGGCGATGGGCATCGTCGTCCTCGGACTGATCGCCAACCTCGTGCTGATCCAGCCGCTCGGCTTTACCGCCGCATCTGTCATCATGTTCGTTCTCATCTGCCACGGTTTCGGCAGCCGGCGTCCGCTGCGTGACGTGCTGCTCGGTCTGATCCTGGCGCTGGCCGCCTATTTCGGCTTTGCCAGGGCACTCGGCGTCAATATCGGCGCCGGCTTCATCGAAAACCAGCTGAACGCGATCGTCGATTCGGTCGTTGCCGTGCTGAGGGGCTGACGCCATGGAAACGCTCGGCCATCTCGCGCACGGATTTTCGGTCGCCTTCTCGCCGATCAATCTCATATGGTGCCTGGTCGGCACCACGCTGGGGACTGCGATCGGCGTGCTGCCCGGCCTCGGACCGGCATTGACCATCGCGTTGCTGTTGCCGATCACCTACCAGGTGGCGCCGGAGGCGTCGTTCATCCTGTTTGCCGGCATCTATTACGGCGCCATGTATGGCGGCTCGACGACATCGATCCTGCTCAACACGCCTGGCGAAAGCGCCACTATCGTCACCGCGCTGGAAGGCAACCGGATGGCCCGCTCCGGCCGTGGCGGTGCGGCCCTGGCGACCTCGGCGATCGGCTCCTTCGTCGCCGGCACGCTGGGCACGATCGGCGTTGCCTTCCTGGCGCCGATCGTCGTCAAATTCGCGCTGGCCTTCGGTCCGGCCGAATATTTCTCGCTGATGGTGCTGGCCTTCATCACGGTTTCGGCGGTGCTCGGCTCGTCGTCGGTGCGCGGCCTGACCAGCCTGTTCGTCGGCTTCGTCGTCGGCATGATAGGCGTCGACCTGCAGACGGGGCAGCCGCGCTTCACCTTCGGCATGAGCGAATTGTTGGACGGCGTCGACGTCATCGTCGTCGCCGTTGGCCTGTTCGCCGTTGGCGAGACGCTTTACATGGCCTCGCGCCGCTATGCCGGCAAGGACGACATCGTGCCGTTGAAAGGGTCGCTCTACATGACCGCGGCTGAATGGTCGCGCTCGTGGAGGCCATGGCTGCGCGGCTCCCTGATCGGCTTCCCGATCGGCGCCATGCCGGCCGGCGGCGCCGAAATCCCGACCTTCCTCTCCTATGCCATCGAGAAGAAACTCTCCAGACACAAGGAGGAGTTCGGCACGGTCGGCGCCATCGAGGGCGTTGCCGGGCCGGAAGCGGCCAACAATGCATCCGCCGCCGGCGTGCTGGTGCCGATGCTGACGCTCGGCCTGCCGACCTCGGCGACGGCCGCGATCATGCTGTCGGCATTCCAGAGCTACGGCATCAATCCGGGGCCGCTGCTGCTGACGACGCAGGCCGATCTGGTATGGGGGCTGATCGCCAGCCTGTTCATCGCCAATGTCATCCTCGTCGTCCTCAACCTGCCGCTGATCGGGCTCTGGGTGCGATTGCTGAAGATTCCGGCGCCGCAGCTCTATGCCGGCATTCTGGTGTTCGCCACGGTCGGCACCTACGGCATTTCGCAATCGCCGATCGACCTCGTCATCCTCTATCTGCTCGGTGCCGCCGGCTTCCTGATGCGGCGTTTCGATTTCCCGACCGCGCCGGTCATCATCGGCATGATTCTCGGGCCGCTTGCCGAAACGCAGTTCCGCCGCGCGATGACCATCTCGAACGGCGATTGGACGGTGTTCTACAAGCATCCGCTGTCGCTGACGCTGCTGACGCTGGCCTTCATAGGGCTGGTTGGACCGCATATCTGGGCCTACATCGAGCACAGGCGCATGCACGGACCGGAGCACGTGCCGGGCGATGCCTGAGCTGTTCGTGACGTCATGACAGACCTGCTTTCCGGCATCCGCATCCTTGACCTGACCAATGTGCTGGCCGGCCCCTATTGCGCCTACCAGCTGGCATTGCTCGGGGCCGACGTCATCAAAGTCGAGACGCCGCAAGGCGGTGATCTGGCGCGCCAGCTCGGCGCCTCGCCGGAGCTCAACCGGGTGGGCATGGGCGCTTCGTTCCTGGCGCAGAATGCCGGCAAACGCTCGGTGGCGCTCGATCTCAAGCAGGAGGCCGACCGCGAACGCTTCCTCGATCTGGTCGCTTCGGCCGACGCGCTGGTCGAGAATTTCCGCCCCGGCGTCATGGACCGGCTGGGGCTTGGCCATGCCAGGCTGAAGGAGGTCCGGCCAAGCCTTGTCTATTGTGCGATATCGGGCTTCGGCCAGACCGGGCCGATGCGCGACAATCCAGCCTATGACCAGATCATCCAGGGTCTTTCCGGCATCATGAGCATCACCGGTACACCGGAAACGGCGCCGCTGCGTGTCGGCTATCCCGTCGCCGATACGCTTGGCGGGCTGGTCGGGGCGTTCGCCATTACCGCCGCGCTGGTCAAGCAGAAGACGACAGGCGAGGGTGCGTTCCTCGACGTCTCGATGCTCGAATGCACGCTTTCTGCGCTCGGCTGGCCGGTGTCGAACTATCTGACGGCGGACGTCGAGCCGCAGCCGATGGGCAATGAAAACATGACGGCCGCACCGTCTGGCGCGTTTCGCACCGGCGACGGCTTGCTCAACATCGCAGCCAACAAGCAGGAGCAGTTCGTCACACTGTGCCGGTTGATCGGTCGGCCGGAGCTGGCGTCGGATGTCCGCTTTGCCGAGCGCGAAACGCGCAAGCAGAACCGCATTGCATTGAAAGCGCTGATCGAGGATGCCTTGGCGAGCGGCTCTGCCGCCGCCTGGGAGGAGACGTTCAATCGCGCCGGCGTGCCGGCAGGCCGGGTGCTGACGATACCGCAGGTACTGCAGGAGCAGCAGGTGGTCGAGCGCGGCATGACGGCGCGCTTCCAGGCTGTGTCCGGGATGGACCGGCCGCTGATCGTGGTGCGCGGCGGCTTCATGGTCGATGGCGAGGCACCTTTGCCGAGCAGGCCGCCGCCGGGGCTCGGCGAGCATATGGACGAGGTTTTTGCCGGTTTGCCGCCACGCGCCAAGAAAAGAGCGAAGGCATGAGCGGCACGGAAAAGAAGGCATGAGCGACACGGAAAACAAGACTGGCCGCGCGCGCGGCGAGGAATGGTGGCAGACCGGCATCATCGAGATGCGGCCCGGCGTCATCCGGCTGCGCGGCTATGAGATCCAGGATCTGATCGGCCGCGTCAGCTTTCCGGCAATGATCTGGCTGATGCTGCGCGGCGAACTGCCGAGCGAGGAGCAGGCGGCGCTGCTTGGCATCGCGCTGGGTGCCGCCGTCGACCATGGGCCGCAGGCGCCGTCCATCGCCATCGCCCGCATGGCGATCACGTGCGGTGTCGGCATCAACAGCGCCATGGCGTCGGCCGTCAACGTGCTTGGCGACGTGCATGGAGGCGCCGGCGAACAGGCGCTCTCCTTCTACGGAGACATCGCCGCCGAACTGGACGCCGGCGTGCCGCTCGCGGACGCGGTGTCGGCGCGGGTTGATCGTGTCCTTGCTGGGGAAGACGGCTATGTGCCGGGGCTGGGCCACCGCTTCCACCTGGTCGACCCGCGGGCGCCGCGCCTCATCGAACTGACCCGCGACTTTGCCGCGCGCGGCGTCGTCAGCGGGCGCTTCGCCGACATCGCCGAGATGGTCGAGGCGGAAGTTGCGCGGCGCAAGGGCAAAAAAATCCCGCTCAATATCGACGGCGCCACGGCCGTCATCTACGGAGAGCTCGGCTTCCCGCCGCCGCTGACGCGAGGCCTTTTCGTACTGTCGCGCTCGGTCGGCATCCTGGCCCATGCATGGGAACAGTCGCAGGAAAGCGACCGCAACAAAGGGCCGCTGCCGCGCGAATGGCTGTGGGCCTATACCGGCACGCCGGCGCGGCCTTTGCCCGAGGAAGACGAAGGCAGTCAGTGAGATGTCGGTTCAAGCGACAGCGGAGGGCGCTGGAGCCAATTCCCGATAGAGTCGGGATAGACCCCCATGTTTTATTGAGCGTGATCTTTTCCGAAAGCCGGATTCTGCTTTTTGGGGGTATGCTCCAGCTCGGGACTCCTGATGTTCCTCACCAGCGTCGAAAGATCCGGCTCGTCGATGAGCAGCGCCGCGTCGGCCGGTGCCAGCCATGCCCGCTGCCGCCTGTTGGCTTCTTGCCAGTCGGCAAGTTCCTCGGTTACCTCCAGCAAATAGACGACGACGTCGACGCGGACGAAGCGGTTCGCCAGCCGCTTCCAGTAGCAATAGGTGCCGGCCGGCTGTTTCAATATCCTGCCGAGGACGCCGGCTTCTTCCTGTGCTTCGATGGTGGCCGCCTTGCGACCGCCCTTGCCCTTCATCGGCCAGCCTTTCGGCACGATGAAGCGCCTCGTCGTTCGCGATGTGACGAGCATAACCTCGACATCGCCATGCTCGCTCAGCCGAAAGGGGATCGCCGCGACCTGGCGAATCCGGGCGCCCTTCCTTGCCTTACGGACGACCTTCTTTCTGCTGGCTGCCATTCAAAAATCCAGTCGAAGCGGTGCCCAAAGCACGAAGGGCAGCATTGCTAAATCCAAACCGCCTTCGATGTTATCTCAGGTGCGGCGGCATCCAAGCATAATAAGTCGGCTAAATAAATGAAAACGTTAGCGGCAAGTGCTGACAAAGCCGCTCCCTGACGGCAGCAACTGACAAGTCGGCTTCATCTGCGGCACCACCTGCGGTTGGGGCGCCGGGATTTGGCGGTCCTGCGCACGGTATTGCTGTTGCTGCTGCTGATATTGCTGCCGCTGCAGCCTGTTCTCCAGCATCTGCAACTGGTTTTGCTGGATCAATGCGTTGCGGTCGGCGGGGCTGACGATCTGTGCCGATGCGGCAGGATTTACGCCCGACAGCATCACCGTTGCCAGCATTGCCGACCCTAAAAACGTCAATAGACGAAGCTGTGACATTCATTAATTCCCGCACAAAACCGACCTCAGATTAATATAGGGGTTTTGCCCGGCGATGCCATGGCCGCCGCTGATTCGCGGCGAATTGCTACGTCGTCCTGCCGGCTTTGAGGAGGCATTGCGGTACGCGAGGCTGCCTCTCCCATTTCACTCGACTTCGCGCAGCCGATATCCGACGCCGGTCTCGGTGGTGATATAACGGGGCTGGTCGGGCATCTTTTCGATCTTTTGCCTGAGTTGCCGGACATAGACCCTGAGATATTGAACGTCGGTGGAATCGCCCCAGACCTGCTTCAGCAGGAATTGGTGGGTGAGAACCTTGCCGGCGTGCTGTACGAGGATGCGGAGGATGTCGTATTCCTTCGGCGAGAGCTTTATCTCCTTGTCCTCGACCTTGACGATGCGCTTCACCAGATCGACGGAGAGGTCGCCGGTGTGGAACACCGGTTTCTCACCCTGCTGCTGGAACTTGTGGCGCAGCGCCACGCGGATGCGTGCCACAAGCTCGTTCATACCGAACGGCTTGGTGACATAATCGTCGGCGCCGAGTTCGAGGGCCGAGACGATGCCGGCCTCATCAGTGCGGCTCGAAAGAATAACCACGGGAATGTCCAGGCCATCATCCCGCCATTTGCGCAGCAGCTCATGCCCGCTCATGCCGGGCAGGCCGAGATCGAGGAGGACCAGGTCCGGCTTTTCCGTCTCCATGAGTTCAATCGCCGCGCTGGCGTTCGGCGCCTCGCTGATCGCATAGCCTTGGCTGCCGAGCCCGACGCGAAGCAGTTTCCGGATCGGCGGCTCGTCGTCGACCACCAATATCCTGACGTCCAAATTCGTCATGACAGGTGGTCCATGTTTCGATCGTCAGCATCGGGTTCACCGACATCGGGGAGTTCTGCCGGCACCGGCATTCTTATGGTGAAAACCGCGCCCGAGCGGTCGGTCCTGTTCGCCGCCGAGAGCGTCCCGCCCATCGCTTCGATGAAGCCGCGGCAAATCGACAATCCGAGCCCGGTGCCGGCACGCACCTGGTCACCCTTGCGCACACGGTAGAAAGTGTCGAAAACGCGCTCCAGGTCCGCTGGCGGAATGCCTGGTCCCTCATCCATGATCTGCAGGATGACGCTGCCATTGTCGGCCCAGGCCTGCAGGCGGATCGTCGAACCTGGCGGCGCGTATTTTGCAGCATTGTCGAGGAGATTGAACAGCACCTGCTCGAACAGAACGGGGTCGAGCCGCAACATCGGCAGATCCGATGGAATATCGGTCTCGGTCTTATGCTCGCCGACGATTTTGCGGGCCCGATGCAGGGCTGAGCCGACAATGTCGCCGACATAGTGGAATGCATAATTCGGCTCCATCGTGCCGGATTCTATCTTGGTCATGTCGAGCAGATTGGCGATGAAGCGGTTCAGCCTTTCCGATTCATCAAGCACGGTCGACAGCAGTTCCGCCCGGTCCTGCTCGGGCAGTGCGGCCTCGAAGTCCCTGAGCGTTCCGGCCGCGCCCATGATGGCGGCAAGCGGCGTTTTCAAATCGTGGGAAATGGAGGTGAGCAAGGCCGAGCGCAGACGGTCTGCCTCGGCCGCAAGCTTGGCCCGGTCAACATCGGCGACGAGCTGGATGCGCTCGATGGCGACCGCCGCCTGGTCGGCGAGCGCATCGAGCAGACGTTGCTGCTCGGGTGTCAGCAGCGGACCTTGCTTGTCGTTGTCGAGGCCGACGACGCCCACCGCCGTGCGTCCGGTCCGCAAGGGCAGATAGAGGCGTTTTGCTCCGGGCAGCGTGTCGGCGCCGCGCCCGGCGGCGCGGTTATGCTCCCACGCCCAGCGGGCTGCTGCGATGTCGGCCTCGGCCAGCGTGTCGTCGGGTGGGTAGCCGGCTTTGACCGCGATTGTGCCGTCCTCGGGCAAAAGCAGCACTACGCGCAGCTTCAGCATCAAGGCGATCTGGAAGGCAGTGGCCCATAGCACGTCGTCCAGGGTACCGGCGCCGGCGAGCTTCTTTGAAAACTGATAGATGTCTTCCGTGGCGCGCGCCCGTGAGCTGGCAGCGATCGCTTGACGCTGCACCCGCGCCGTCAGATTGCTGGCGATAACGGCGACAACAAGGAAGACGGCAAGCGCAACGATGCTCTCCGGATCCCTGATCGTCAGTGTGTAGCGCGGCTCTAGGAAAAAGTAGTTGAATGCAAGGGCGCTGACGACACAGGCGTACAACGCTGGCCAGAGCCCGCCCATTACAGCCGATGTGAGCACCGCCAGCAGAAAGACAATGGCCAGATTGCGAACGTCGAGAAACTGGTCGAGAACAGTGCTGAAGGCCAGCGAGCCCATGACATAGGCTGTAGCTAGCAGGTAGGGCCTAACCTGAAACTGCTTCTGCTCGGTTGCCGCGCTGACATTTTTCGAGGGTGCGTCGGTGCCCTGGTCGGTTCCCGAAATTACATGGACGCTGATGTTGCCGGCGTCGCGGATGAGATCATAGGTGAGCGAGCCTTCGATCAATTCGCGCCAGCGTGATCGGGTCGGCCTGCCGATCACGATATGGGTGAAGTTGTTCGCCGTCGCATGGCGAACGATGTCTTGCGCGACATTCTGACCCGGAATGGTCGTCACCTCGGCACCGAGCTGCTCGGCAAGGCGCAACTGCGTCGCCAGCCGATCCTTGTCCTCCTCGGGCATGGCGGCTGAGCGAGGGGTGTCCACATGAAGCGCCGTCCAGGGGGCACGGAGGCGGTCGGCCAGCCTGCGCGCATAGCGTATGCGAGCCGCTCCGCCAGGACGCGCGTCGACGCAGACGAGAACCCTTTCTCCGGCCGCCCACGGTCCCGGGATCGCGTGTGCCTGCATATGGTTGAGCAACTGCTCATCGACCCGCTGGGCGGTGCGGCGAAGCGCCAACTCCCTGAGCGCCGTCAGATTGCCCGGCGAGAAATAGTTCTCGATGGCGCGCTGGGCGGTGTTGGGGAAGTAGACCTTGCCTTCCTCCAGCCGCTTGATCAGGTCGTCGGGGGTGAGGTCGATGATCTCGACATCGTCGGCTTGATCGATGATGGAGTCGGGGACGGTTTCACGCACCCTGACGCGTGTGATCTGGGCCACGACGTCGTTCAGGCTTTCGACGTGCTGGATGTTCAGTGTCGTGTAGACATCGATCCCGTGCGTCAGGATTTCCTGGACGTCGAGGTAGCGCTTGGGGTGGCGGCTGCCGGCGACGTTGGTGTGGGCGAGTTCGTCGACCAGAACCAGCGCCGGGCGCCGGGCGAGGATGGCGTCGAGATCCATCTCCTCCAGGATCCGCCCCTTGTAATCGATCTCAAGGCGAGGAATGACCTCGTAGCCTTCGACCAGCGTCTGGGTTTCCTTGCGGCCGTGCGTCTCGACGATGCCGATCACCACGTCGACTCCGTCGGCCAGCCTGGCGCGGCCTGACATCAGCATCTCGTAGGTCTTGCCGACACCGGGAGCGGCGCCGAGAAATATCCTCAGGCGACCTCGCTCCTCCCGCTCGGCATGCTCAAGCAGCGCGTCGGGAGAGGGCCTGGTTTCGGCGGTGCGGCTGTCGTCTGGCATTAGGATCAATCATGAACGGCGCCGGCTTCGGTGTCGATCCCGGCGCCCGCCATCATTGTTTCGTGGCATCGTCCAGCGCAAGGTTGAGGGCCAGCACATTGACCACCGGCTCGCCTATAAAGCCCAATTCGCGATCCTCGACATGGCTGTCGACAAGCGATTTGATCCTGGATTCATCGACGTTCCTGGCCCTGGCCACCCTGGTGACCTGAAAATAGGCCGCATCGGGGCTGATATGCGGATCGAGGCCGCTGCCGGACGTGGTGACCAGATCCATCGGCACCGGCTGGTTCGGGTTTTCGGCCCTCAACTTTTCGGCGTCGCTCTTGATACGGTCGATCAGCTTCGGGTTAGTCGGGCCGAGATTTGAGCCGCCCGAGGCGGCGGCATTGTAACCGTCGCCGGCAGCTGACGGACGGCCATGGAAGTAGCGATCGCTGGTGAAAGTCTGGCCGATCAGCTCGGAACCGATGACCTTGCCGTTCCTCTCGATCAGGCTGCCATTGGCCTGGCCCGGAAACAGCGCCTGGGCAATGCCGGTCATGCCGATCGGATAGACCAAACCCGTCAGAACGGAGAAGAAGACGATCATGACGATAGCGGGCCTGATTTGATTGAGCATCGACGTGGTTCCTTATGCGAGACCGAGAGCAGTGATGGCCATGTCGATCACCTTGATGCCGACGAAGGGGACGATGACGCCGCCAAGGCCGTAGACAAGAAGGTTGCGGCTGAGCAGCGCACCGGCGCCGACCGCGCGGTATTTGACGCCCCTCAGCGACAGCGGGATCAGTGCAATGATGATCAGCGCGTTGAAGATGATGGCCGAGAGGATAGCGCTCTGCGGCGTCGCCAGATGCATGACATTGAGCGCTTGCAGCGGCCCGGCGGTCTGGCCCGGGGCGATGTAGAAGACGGCGAATATTGCCGGGATAATGGCAAAATACTTGGCCACGTCGTTGGCTATGGAGAAAGTGGTCAGCGAGCCACGCGTCATCAGCAGCGCCTTGCCGATTTCGACGATCTCGATCAGCTTGGTCGGATCGCTGTCGAGATCAACCATGTTGCCGGCCTCGCGCGCCGCGACCGTACCGGTGTTCATGGCGACGCCGACATCGGCCTGCGCAAGGGCCGGCGCGTCGTTGGTGCCGTCGCCGCACATGGCGACCAGCTTGCCCTTGGCCTGCTCGTCGCGGATCAGCTTCAGCTTGTCCTCGGGCGTCGCCTGGGCAAGGAAATCGTCGACGCCGGCTTCCGCCGCGATCGCCGCCGCGGTCATCGGATTGTCGCCGGTGATCATCACCGTGCGGATACCCATGCGGCGCAATTCGGCAAAACGCTCGCTGATGCCGCCCTTGACGATGTCCTTCAGATGGACGACGCCGAGCAGGCGCCCGTCGCGCTCGACCGCCAGCGGTGTGCCACCGGATTTGGCGATCTCGTCGGCGATCGCCTGGAGGTCGCGGACTGTGTCGCTGCCGGGCCGAGTACCGCCCGTGGCAACGGTCGAGAGGTTGACGTGGGCGAGCACCGCATCGACGGCGCCTTTGCGGACCGAGGAGCTCTCCAGGTCGACGCCGCTCATGCGGGTTTGCGCGGTGAAGGGCACGAAAGTCGCGTGCAAGCTTGCCATGTCGCGGGCGCGGATGGCGTATTTCTCCTTCGCCAGCACGACAATCGAGCGGCCTTCCGGTGTTTCGTCGGCAAGCGAAGCAAGCTGGGCGGCGTCGGCCAGTTCCTGTTCGGTGACGCCCCTCACCGGACGGAACGCCGTCGCCTGGCGGTTGCCCAGCGTGATGGTTCCGGTCTTGTCGAGCAGCAGCGTGTCGACGTCGCCGGCCGCTTCGACGGCGCGGCCCGACATGGCCAGTACATTGAAGCGCACCAGGCGGTCCATGCCGGCAATGCCGATGGCCGACAGCAGCGCGCCGATCGTGGTCGGGATCAAGGTGACGAACAGGGCGACCAGCACCGTCACCGAGATATAGCCGCCCGAATAGGAGGCAAAGCTTGGGATTGTAGCGGTGGCCAGCACGAAGATCAGAGTCATGCCGACGAGCAGGATGTTGAGCGCGATCTCGTTGGGTGTCTTCTGGCGCTCGGCGCCCTCGACCAACGAGATCATGCGGTCGAGGAACGTATGGCCGGCAGCCGCGGTGATGCGCACGCGGATCCAGTCGGACAAGACCTGCGTGCCGCCGGTCACCGCCGAACGGTCACCGCCGGATTCGCGGATGACCGGTGCGGATTCGCCGGTGATCGCCGCCTCGTTGACCGAAGCCACGCCTTCGACCACCTCGCCGTCCGAGGGGATGATGTCGCCGGCTTCGACGAGCACGATGTCGCCGACCTTCAGGCTGGTGCCGGGCACCAGCTTGAACTTGCTCCGATCGCCGCCGGTCAACAGCTTGGCCTGCGTCTCGGTGCGCGCCCGGCGCAGCGAGTCTGCTTGCGCCTTGCCGCGGCCTTCGGCCACCGCTTCGGCGAAATTGGCGAAAAGCACGGTGAACCACAGCCAGATGATGATCTGCAGCGTGAAGCCGAGATCACCGCCGCCGGTAACGAGATCCTTGACGAACAGCACGGTGGTGAGCGCCGAGACGACGGCGACGACGAACATCACCGGGTTTCGCACCAAGGTGCGCGGGTTCAGTTTTCTGAAGGAACCGCCGATAGCGGGCCACAGGATGCGGGTATCGATGATGCTCACGGATTTCGACTGGCTCATTTGGTGGCTCCAGTGTCGATGTTGTTGACCGGTCGATCGTGTGCCGAACGAAGGTGCGGCGGCCCGTAAGCCAGCAGCCAGATCATGATCAAGGCTGCCGCAATAGCGAGGAATGTGGACAGGGTCGGGAAAGGAGGGGGCGTTTTCTCCCCCTCCGGCTCGGAACGATGCCGGACCTTTCGAGACATGATCTTGAACCTGGGCATGGCCGTTTCAGCGTTTCAGAAGGTCTGACCGTTGATCATGGCCAGGTGCTCGACGATCGGTCCGACCGCGAGGGCCGGGAAGAAAGTCAGGCCACCGACGATCAGGATGACACCGACCAGCAGCCCGACGAAGAGCGGCCCGTCGGTCGGGAAGGTGCCGGCGGAGGCAGGGACGGTCTTCTTCGCCACCAGCGAGCCAGCAATCGCCAGCGCCGGAATAATGACCAGGAAGCGGCCCATCAGCATGCCGATGCCGAGCGTCATATTGTACCAGGGCGTGTTGCCGCTGAGGCCGCCAAAGGCGGAGCCATTGTTCGCCGCGGCCGAGGTGTAGGCATAGAGGACTTCGGAGAAACCGTGCGGGCCGGTGTTGGCGATGGAAGCAACACCGGTCGGCAGCACCACCGCGATAGCGGTGAAGATCAGCATTGCCAGCGGCAGGCAGAGGACGGCAAGCATCGCCATCTTGACCTCCTTGGCCTCGATCTTCTTGCCGAGATATTCGGGCGTGCGTCCGACCATCAGCCCGGCAACGAAGACGGCGATCACGATGAACATCAGGATACCGTAGAAGCCGGCCCCGACGCCGCCGACAATGACCTCGCCGAGCTGCATGTTGATGATGGGGATCATGCCGCCGAGTGCGGTGAAGCTGTCATGCATGGCGTTGACCGCGCCGCAGGACGCGGCGGTGGTGATGACGGCAAACAGTGCCGACAGAGCGATGCCGAAGCGGCTTTCCTTGCCCTCCATGTTGCCGCCGTCGATGCCCAGCGCATGGACGAGCGGATTGCCGGCGGCCTCGGCCCAGTAGCAGACGGCAACGCCGGCGATGAACAGCACGCCCATCGCCGACAGAATTGCCCAGCCCTGGCGCTGGTTGCCGACCATGCGACCGAAGACATTGGTTAGCGCCGCGCCGAAGGCGAAGATCGTCACCATCTGGATCAGGTTCGAGATCGCGTCGGGATTTTCGAAGGGATGCGCTGCATTGGCGTTGAAGAAGCCGCCGCCATTGGTGCCGAGCATCTTGATGGCAACCTGCGAAGCGACCGGCCCGACCGCGATCGTCTGTTGCGCGCCTTCCAGCGTCGTCGCGTTGACGTAAGCACCAACCGTCTGCGGCATACCGAGATAGACATAGACAAGCGTCAACACGATGCAGAACGGCACAAGCAGATAGAGCGTGCAGCGGGTCATATCGACCCAGAAATTGCCGATCGATTTGCCTGAGGCTCTAGCAAAACCGCGGATCAGTGCGACCGCGATGGCGATGCCGGTCGCGGCCGACAGAAAGTTCTGCACGGTCAAGCCGGCCATCTGCACGAGATAGGACATCGTGCTTTCGCCGCCGTAGTTCTGCCAGTTGGTGTTGGTCATGAAGCTGGCGGCGGTGTTGAAGGCAAGCCCAGGTTCGACGGCGGTCATGCCGGCCGGATTGTAGGGCAGGCCGCCTTGCAGCCGCTGCAGGAAATAGAGCGCCAGGAAGCCGGCCAGGTTAACGAACAGCAGGGCCGCCGCATAGGAGGTCCAGTGCTGCTCCTCGCGCTCGCTGGTCCCGGACATACGGTAGAGCCCGCGCTCGAGCGGGGCCAGAATTGGCGACAGGAATGTGCGCTCGCCGCTGAAAACGCGATGCATGTAGCCGCCGAGCGGCTTGGCCAGCAAAACGACGATCCCGCAATAGACGAGGATCTGCAGCCATCCGTTGATTGTCATGGGGTTGGCTCCTTGCCAGCGGAGATCAGAAGCGTTCCGGGCGAACGAGGGCGTATGTCAGGTAAGCGAGAAGGAACAGGGTCACGGCGCCGCCGAGGATATAGTCGAAGAGCATGTTTCGATCCCCTAAACTTACAGCCCGTCGCAGGCTTTGATGTAACCGAAGCATAGAGCAAAGAACGAGATTCCTATCCCGACAACAATGATGTCCATCGTGCAATTTCCTATATTGAGTTTGTTCTTTTCAACTTGGACAAAACTGTCCAAGCCCGCTCACCGCTTCACATCGGCGGCCGGATACATCGCTCTGCCGAATATGGATCAAAGTGCCATAAAGGTTCGAGACGGGACGCGGAGCAAAGAAATCAAAATCCCATAAGGATTTCGCCGCCTCGGCGCTGGCCACAGCTTCAGGGGGAGGTGCGCACCGGCGCGCGAAGCTGCCGGGGATCAGTCTGCGCGGGTATAGATCAGAGCGTAATCGTCCGCATAGGCCCGCTTCCAGCCCAGTTCGTCGAAGAACGGAATGCGGCTGTCGTCGGCGGTCAACAATGCCCAGCCTATCGCATATTTCTCGAGCTGGGCTTTCAGGATCGGCTTGCCCCGGCTGTGCCCAGTCTGCTCATCCGTTTCCGTAAAGCCGTTCAGGAAGAGCTGATCCGCCCGGCCGTCGATAAACGTCTTGATGCCATGGAAAATCAGCGTGCCGCCGAAATTGTAGGAATTCAGCAGATTGCCTGACAGATTATGGGCTTGGGCGAAGGCCAGCGCATCCCTCGCCGAAGTCTTCTGGCTCGGCACGACCGGATAGGCCAGGAAGACCGCGGCCGCCAAAACCAGCAAAACGGCAAGTCCAGCGCAAATTCTGGAAAATTGCCGCGCGAAAAATTGTTCAAGTCCGTCGCGCTTTTCCGCGGCCCATGTAGGGGCTGAAAGCGCTGGATATTGTTGCGCAACCTCGACGGCAAGGACGACCGGGACAAGAAGAAAGAACAGGTACATGAACCGTATGTGGGTGAGATAGACGTGCAAGGTGAAGACAAGGAACAGCGCCTTGGCCCAGCCAATACGCAATCTCGACACGAGCAGCCCGAAAAACGCCACCAGCAGGGCCACCTCCTGGAGGGTATGCCGCGAGGCGTCGAAGGGTTGCCACTCCGCAATGTAAGGCACCGCCTCATTGCCATAGGCCACGGTGAATGTGGCGAGTATGGCCTTGACGCCATAGGGATTGAGCAGGCTGACCAGCGGGCAAAGCAGCCCGAAAGCGATCCACTTGGCCAGCAGCCGGGAGTTCGACAAGCGCGTGCGCATGACGAGATCGAGGCCGGCGAAGGCGGCGATAATGAAACCGAAGGTGAAGGTGGCATGGAGATTGGCCCACAGGCAAAGCAGCGCCAGCAGCCATAGAGGCGGCGCTTTCTCGTTGCGTGCGGCTTGGAAAAGACCGGCGGTCCAGACGACGATAATGGGCAAGGTAAAGATGTGGGGTCGGGCGACATAGATTGGCCCGATCAAGAGCGCGAGCACCAGTGTCAGTGCTATCGCCAGCGTCGGCTTCAACGACGCGCTGAGATACCACGACGTCAAGAAGGCCGTCAGCGCGATTACCGCAGTCGCCAGCAGTACCACGCCGTTCCAGCCGCCGGCTTCGAAGGCAAGGGCAAGGAGAACCTGGCTAAGCCATTCCTTGGCGATCCATGGCTGGCCGGCAAAAGTGTAGGAGTAAATGTCGACGGAGGGGAATGTGCGGCTTGCCAGCATATCCATGCCGACCTTGATGTGCCACCAGCTATCGGGATCCTGCAGGAGGGAGGTGGCAAAGGCGAGGAGCGCCGTCGCCATCACGACGGCCGCCAGCAGGCAAAACACCAACCTCACATGCCGTATGTCGTCTATCGACGGCCTCGCCTCACCAGACATCCCGCGCATATGGCATCCCTGAGCCGCGATAGCGGAAGGGATAGCCCGAATTTGTTAGAAAACCGATAAGCTGCAGGATTGCGGCCACAACCCTGTGCCGCGCGTCTAACCGGCTGGGCACGTTGAGCAGCGACTACTAAGTTGCGGGTGAGGGGCAGACCTCCGGCCGTTCAGCCCTCGGCCTTGAAGTTCTTGGCTTCCTTCTCGACTTTCGGGCTGTCCTTGCCGTGCTTGCGCATCAGATCCTTCGCCTGCTTCGGCGAAACGTCGGTGGTTTCGGCCAGGTGCAGAGCCTTCTTTTCGTCCGGATCGCGCGTCTTGCGGTCGGCCATTGCGGTTTTCTTGTTAGCCATTACGACGCTCTTATGCTCTCGGCGATTTCGTTCAGCACCTTGCGGTCGGTGCCGTGGCGCTTGATCAGCGTGCGTGCCTGATCAGGGGTAATGCCCGCTTCCTCGGCGAAATGGCGTACCTCATAGTCTTCGCCGCCCGCCACTCGTGAGCGGTCGCGACTGTCGGTCCTGGTTTTGTCGTCGGCCATGGCAGCTCTCCTCATCTCAACGAGAGCATAACGGGCAAGATTTCAGCGAGTTCCTTCGAGCGTGTCGCCCAGTTGCCTACCCTCGGGCATGACCCGACATGAGCGGCGGTTTTTGCTCAAAGCAAGGGCACGGCGCCAGGCTGGCCTTCGCGCACAAAAAGGCTCGCTTCCTTGGCCGCACCAGTAAATTTCCGCCGCGCGCTGCCAACCGCCCGCCACTGCTCCTGGGCGCAGCCTGGTATTCGTTGCGGATTGCTAAGGGTAGCGATGGTCGAACACGACCCCCATGGTCCTACCAACGGCCGTCATGACGATAATCTCGACCAGATCGTCGTCACTGTCACCGCAGGCCGGGGCCGTCCGGCGAACGATGTCCAGCATCGCCCTCGTCGATATGGTGTCGCCGGCGCCGAATCTTGAAAGCGCAGATGAAACAAGCTCTTGGGCCGTCAAGTCGGCGACAGTCACCCTCTGCACCACGTTCATTGGCTTCCTCCCACCATGAACCCTCTCCCGCGAGAATGATACGCCGAACGTCGGGTTTCGCCAGCGAAATGGTGGTCCTACCAGCGCGCGGGGCAGCGACCGAAATCGTCGGTTTTGCGTGAGGCAATCCAGGCGCGAGGCGGCAGCACTTTTGTGCCATGCGACTTCGCCACAGACCCATCCCGGCGGCCGGGATGGGTCTCAATTTATTTACTTGGCAGTTTGATTGCTTGGCAGTCGGGTCTGCTCGGTTGCGGTCGAAGTCAGCGCAGCAAGAACCACGGTGCGGGCAGGACCAGGACGGTTCTTCGTTTCACGGAACACCGGTCTGTCTTTTTTGTTTGACGCAATTCCGGATGGAAAACCGTTCACACGTTTTCCTGGAATTGCTTGTCTTATGACTCTAGGCGGCCAGATCGCTCGGAAGCTTGCCGCCATTCTCGACCAGCTTTTTCATCAGTGCATCATGCAGCCACAGATTCATCGTTACGGTGTCGTTCATGTCGCCGGTGTAGTTCAGCTCGTGAGCAAGCTCCTTGCGGGCGCCGAGGCTGCTATCGATATTCAGAGCCTTCATCAGGTCGACGATCGAATTCTTCCAGTTGAGCTTTTGCCCTTTCGCGGCCACCGCCTTGTCGAGAATGGCAGCGATGTCAGGAGCAGAGGACGGCGCGGATGGCGTTGCCGGAGCCGGGGTTGCAGCCGGGTCGGGTCGGGTAGGCGCCGTCGGCTGGGTGGCCGTGCTCGAAGCAGGCGCGGGAGACGGTTGCGCCGGCGGCGCTTCGGCCGCAACCGCGTTTCCGAAAATCGCACCTTTGATACTGTCGAAAATGCCCATTGCTATCTCCTGGGTTGCCTTCACGGTGTGTTGCCTTGACGGTCGGTGAGGCGACCGTTGCCGAATTCGCATTGAGCGCCCTGGTTGTACCGGACCACGAACGCAACGCAGGGGCAACTCCAAACTGGCTGAAAGGTAAAGGCTTGGTTGCATGGTGAAAATCGGCTCAGTGATCCGATCCCAGAGTAGAATGGTCAGATCGCGGCACGACAAATAGTTACGCGCAATGGGCGAGGAAACGGTTGGCAGCCAGATTTGCTGACGCAGACCAGAAAAATCATCTAGATTCGTGTTCGCCATTCGCTGAGAGGAACGAAGCCATGACAGCAGTCGTCGCATCCGACAGGCTCGAACGTTCGCTGGTTTGGGCAGAGGACGATCCGTCGGTCAAATGGGCCGGCGCTTTCGCGGTTTACGGCGGGCACGGCACCACCCAGTCCTCAGTCATTGTCTACGAGATCGAGCCCGGCAAGCGGCTCGGCTGGCACACCGACGCCACCGAGGAGACGCAATACATCATCGCCGGCACCGGCGAGCTGCACATCGAGGGCGGCAGCATCCACCCGGTCAGGCCCGGCAGCGTCCTGGTACTTCCGACGCCGGTCCGGCACGACCTCGTCAACACCGGCACCGAAACCCTGCGCGCCGTCGCTTTCTTTGCGGCGGCGATGTTCACGCAGACATTCGACGACGTCATGCTGCCGCCGAAATCCCATGTCCTCGGCACGCCCAATCGCGCAGGCTGAACGCGTGCCAGCGGGAATCATCCGGCCTGCGGATTGCGGACTTGGAGCTGAGATGAGCGCGCGCGCGGCCGGCAAGCGGTTCGGCGTCGTTACGCGCCTGTGTCACGGGCGGACCGGCTGATGGCGCCCGTCAAGGTCGACCCGGCCAAGGTGCGCGAGTTCAGGGATGCCGAAAGCTTCCATGCCTGGCTTGGCGAGCATCACGACAGCGAGGACGAAGTCTGGATCAAGATCCATAAGCGCGATTCGGGGCTGCCATCGATCACGCCGAAGCAAGCCATCGACGTGGCGTTATGCTGGGGCTGGATCGATGCGGTGCGCAAGGCCCTGGACGGCAAAAGCTATTTGCAGCGTTATACCCCGCGCGGCAAGAAGAGCACCTGGAGCCAGATCAACGTCGACAATGTCGCCCGGCTGATCGAGGAGGGCCGGATGACCGAGCATGGGCTGAGGCAGGCCGAGGCAGCCAAGGCCGACGGCCGCTGGGCGCGCGCCTATAGGAGCGGCAAGGAAATGAAGATCCCCGACGACCTCCAGGCGGCAATAGACGCCGAGCCCAAGGCGAAAGAGATGCTGGCGAAGCTCAGCGAGCAAAACCGCTTCGCGCTCGCCTTCCGCACCCACAACATGAAGACCGAAGCCGGACGCAAGAAGAAGATCGCGGCGTTCGTGGAGATGCTGAAGCGCGGCGAGACCATCCATCCGCAACGAAAACGCGATTCTGGCTGAACATTCTGACCGCGCTTGTCTCCCGCATCTTGTGCTTGTCCCGAATGCGGCCGGATCGCTGCTCAGCCTTCGATCCTGGCGATGTCGCCGACGATTGTTTTCGGCGAGCGTCGCCTGACATTTCGACAACATCTCTCATTCGTTTGATCGATGCAGGAACAAAGCTCCGTCCTCACAGTCGGTATGGTATATTAGCAGGCGCTGTTATGAGGTTTTTGCCCGTTCAGGAGCCGACTGGCACGTGGGCCGTGTTTGATGCGACCGTGGACGTGCCTGCGGATTTCGCGGGCAGTTGCCTTATCGGCTTGCCGCGGGAGCGGGCGGAGTGGCTCGCAGCAAGAGCCAATCGAGATGCTGCAAAAGGCACTTCGACTTGGCGGTTGTCAGCTGCCGGACCGGCAAAAGCCGCGGTTCTTAGACTTAGACCGTTAGGAGAGATTTCGATGATGCACGAACAGGTAATGGAAGCTGCGTTGGCAGCCAGAAATCAGGAAGTGGATATTTGTGGTGTCTTCGACATCACCAACAAAACCGATGCGCCAATTGGCTCTCGCCGATTGGGCGAGGCTATCCACTTTGTCGCCAATGCACCTATCGTTGGCTATGATGTTCACGCCGCCGTCATCCGATATGGCCCACTCGGAACCCCCAGCCTCAGAGCAACAGATTGCACACAGCTGTGGGAGAAGTTTGGCGAGGCCTTGCTGCAACACTGACGGGCTGACCTTTGGCGCGTATGGCACCACCATCGTGCAGGACACTTCCCTTGTGAGAACGACGTGGAAGCCTGGCGGGTGATATTGCAATCAAATTAGCGTGAGCGCATATTTTTTACCGGCTGGACTCGCAACCGGCCAGGCCCGGCGGCCGGCCGCCAACGGGCCGTCAGGCCGCCAACAAATGGTTCGGCAGGCCCGACGTCCCCCCTTGGCAAGGTCGCCGGAAACAAAGCATGATGCGGCGGCAAAACGGGTTTGGGAGAATGACATGCCTAAGGTTTCGGAGCTCTTTTTCAAGACAGCCATCGTCTTTCTTATTCTGGGAATTGCAGCTGGCCTGCAGATGGCAATTTCAGGCGATCACGGCGCGTTTCCGGCTCACGCGCACATCAACCTGCTGGGATGGGTCACTAGTGCAATATTCGGCGGCTACTATGCGCTGAACCCGGCGAAGGCTGCCCGCAGGACGGCGATGATCCACTATGGCGTGTACAATCTCGGCCTGGTCGTGATGTTGCCGGCGCTTTACCTGATGCTGCAGGGAAATCCGGCGCTCGAGCCGATCGTCGCCACCGGCTCAATGATTGTCGCTGTCGCCGTGCTGATCTTTGCCTTCGTGGTTTTCTCCGGCGAAACAGAGCGCTCGGTCTCGGGAATACAAGCGGTTCCGCGCTAGACGCGTAGCGACACTAACGAACCTGTCGAAGCCCGCGCTCTGGTGGAGCGCGGGTCGTTCGGCTTGTGGGCTGATCTGGGGTAAGGGGTGCGGCGCAGATGGAGCCGCTCAGTAGCGATCCTTCGCGCCCTCTGCAAATTACGAATTACGGTGACAGTGCACCATTTTCTTTTTCCCGCCTGTCGCGTTTCCCAATTTCACTGCTCTTTCCGGTTTGCTCGGCAATCACGGTCGAGAAGTGCTTCGCTGCCCATCGGTTGCACGACATCGGCGGCGCGGTAATGCAAGTCGAGCCATGCGTTCAATTTACGCACAGCGACAGCCGAGCAAACATGACAAATAGTGCACTGTCACCGTAATTCTGTCGCCGTAATTCAAAGTGCACTGTCACCGTAATTCAAACGTCCGCTTGCTGACCCTTAGCTGACTCTCACAAGCTTCTTGCAAAGTGCAATGTTGTACGGAACGCATCCTTGCGACCCAAAGAAATGCCGCGCGTCGAGATTGGCTGCCCAGATGCCATAGCAATTTCGTCGAAACCTTCGCAAGCAGCTCGCTGTTCAACATGGCACATCAAAGCTGCGGCAACTCCACGACGACGAGCTTCCGGCATAACCGAGATGTGGTGCACATAGATCAGGGGCCGAGGGAAAGTGAACGGCGTTTCTGGCAGCGACTGAATTTCAAACCAGACGTAGCCGACTGGAGCACGATCAATCTCAGCAATCGCGATCGAGCTCTTCGGATCAGCCAGCCTCGCTGCGAAAAATGTCCTCACCGCAGACGGATCGGCTGCCTGTTTGAAAACGTCTGGATGCAATTCAGCATGGAGACTCTGAACCACCTGATTGAGCCGAACGAGCGCGTCAAAGTCTGCCTCCGAGGCAGCCCGGATTTCCACTGACATTGAGACACCTCCCCGTTTGTAGACGACGCTGCGACGGTGATGTCTTTCTGTCAACGAACGTCGGTCTTCCACCCATCTCGGCCATTGGCGGAGTTTTGACCCTAGTGATTAGTAGGCTGGTTAGTAGGCTACTAACCGAACCTTACCAAACGCCCGGAAAATAAAGGGTTTCTCGGGATTAGCTGGCGGAGAGAGCGGGATTCGAACCCGCGTTACGGTCTCCCGTAAACACACTTTCCAGGCGTGCGCCTTCAACCACTCGGCCACCTCTCCGTCCTTTTAGCATCTTCGACGCGGCCGGTTTCGCCGTGCGGGTTGGGGAGATGCATCTCCTTTGGGATTCCGGCCCGGAATTCCGGCCGTGGGCGCCGTCAACCAGCGGATACCCTTTCCCCGCACCCGAGCCGTCAAGCAACAGGCGCGGGGCTCATCTAGTCGATCCGGTGCCGAATGCCAAGACACTCTATTCGCTTTGCCGGACAGGGATGCTCAGCCCATGGCATCAGTGTGCTCGTTGGGCGCCTACAAACCAGTCGGCCGCGGCGTCTTCGCCGTCTGGCTCGTCAGCCGGCCCAGGTGCAAGCCGCCGGCGTAAGTTCAACTTCGCGTGTCGCGATTGCAGACGAAGCAGGTAAATCCTATTTAACAGTCCGACACGACATTCCGATAAACTCCTGGGGAGGAAGGGTCTGGATGTTTCGCTTCGTCTTTCGTCTCGCTGCAATGGTCGCGCTTTCGGTTTCGGTCATCATGGCCGTGCTCGACGCGACCCGGTCGGTGGCGGCTTCGGCGCTGGTGATGACCCCGCTCAACACCAGCTGGCTCGCCGTCTCGCCGGACACGCGCAGCGCCTTTGAAAGCTTCGTCCGCGACAAGCTCAATCCGCTGCTGTGGGACGGCGCCATCGCCTGGGTGCTCAGCCAGCCCGGCTTTGCCGTGTTCGCGGTGCTGGCCTTCGTTCTTTATGCCATCGGCTACAGGCGGCAGCGCCCCAGCGGGCGGTTCGCCGCGACCTAAAATTCCTGCGTTCCCGGATCCAGCGTTCCCCGGATCGGGGAAGGCTCAAGCAAGAAGAAAAGGAAATCGCACATGTTTCTCAGCGATATGCTGAACAAGAAGCTCAACCTGCCGAAGCCCTCCGAGGCGTTGCCCGGCCGCGACCGGCCGATCCCGACGGCATCGAAGCATTTCGTCTCGAACAGGCCGCTCAAGGGTCCCTATCCCGAAGGGCTTGAGACGGCGATGTTCGGGCTGGGCTGTTTCTGGGGTGCCGAGCGCCTGTTCTGGCAGGTCGATGGCGTCTGGGTCACGGCGGCCGGCTATGCTGGCGGCGTCACGCCCAACCCGACCTATCAGGAAACCTGCACCGGGCTCACCGGCCATGCCGAAGTCGTGCTCGTCGTCTACGATCCGAAGATCGTGTCCTATGCCGAGCTTTTGAAGCTGTTCTGGGAAAGCCACGACCCGACGCAAGGCATGCGCCAGGGCAATGATGTCGGCACCACCTACCGTTCGGCGATCTACACGTTCAACGACGCGCAACACCAGGCGGCGCTCGCTTCGCGCGATGCTTACGAGGCTTCGCTGCGCGGTGCCGGACGCGGCAAGATCACCACCGAGATCGCGCCGGCGCCGGAATTCTACTTCGCCGAGGAAGACCACCAGCAATATCTGGCGAAGAACCCCTACGGCTATTGCGGCCTGCAGGGAACCGGCGTCTCCTGCGCAATACCGGCCGCGGTCGCGCCCTTTTTTTACGCCCCTGACGCAAGTAATTTGCTGTGGCGCCGCTTGGGGGCGCCACGCTTTTCCAACAGGTCAAAATTCCACGTGAATTTTGTTTCGGGCCGTGCCAGATTGGCCCGAAGCGGGAGGAAGACACTCCTGCCTGACGCCGAATGCCTGCCGGAGAACCGGGCCGGCATGCGGTGCATAATGGACAAATAACCGACAGGGGTGTGGATCACATGAAACGTATCGTTCTCGGCCTTATGGCCGCAGCTGCAATGGTTCTTCCGGCCTTCGCCGCGGACATTCAACCCGCGATCCTCTACGATCTCGGCGGCAAGTTCGACAAGTCGTTCAACGAGGCGTCCTTCAACGGCGCCGAAAAGTTCAAGACCGAGACCGGCATCCCCTATGTGGAATTCGAGGTCAGCAACGCCACCCAGCGCGAGCAGGCGCTGCGCCGCTTCGCCGAGGATGGCCGCAATCCGATCGTCATGGCGGGCTTCTCCTGGTCGGATGCGCTTGACAAGATTGCCACGGAATTCCCCGAGACCAAATTCGCCATCATCGACATGGTCGTCGACAAGCCCAATGTCCGCTCCCTCGTCTACAAAGAGCAGGAAGGCTCCTATCTCGTCGGCGTGATGGCGGCGATGGCTTCGAAGTCGAAGAAGGTCGGCTTTATCGGCGGCATGGATATTCCGCTGATCCGCAGATTCGGCTGCGGCTTTGTCGGCGGCGCCAAAGCGGCCGGCGCCACCGACGTCATCCAGAACATGACCGGCGATACGCCCGCAGCCTGGAACGATCCCGCCAAGGGCGGCGAGATCGCCAAGACGCAGATCGACCAGGGCGCCGACGTGATCTATGCTGCGGCTGGCGGCACCGGTGTCGGTGTGCTGCAGGCGGCGGCCGACGCGGGCAAGCTCGGCATCGGTGTCGATTCCAACCAGAACGGCTTGCAGCCCGGCAAGGTGCTGACCTCCATGGTCAAGCGTGTCGACGTTGCCGTCTACAACACCTTCATGGATGCCAAGGACGGCAAGTTCACGGCCGGCATCAATGATCTCGGCCTCAAGGAAGGCGGCGTCGACTACGCCATGGACGACAACAACAAGGCGCTTGTCGACGATGCGATGAAGGCAGCGGTCGAAAAGGCCAAGGCCGACATCATCGCCGGCACCATCAAGGTGCACGACTACATGTCGGACAATGCCTGCCCGTATTGATCGACAGACATTGCTGAGCTGACGAGCCGTCGGGTGAAAGCCCGGCGGTTTTGCATTGTCAGGCCGCTCACCAGTGCGGCGGCTTGGTCACCGGCACGTCGGGTGCGGCCTGTTCCTCCAGCGCCAGGAAGCGCTCGGCCAGCGCGTCGAGCTTGCGCTGCATGCGCTCGATCACCTTCCACTGCTCGGCGATCTGGCCGGACAGTTCCTCGATGGTCTTCTCCTGCTCGGCGGCGCGGATTTCCAGCGTCGTCAGCCGGTCGTCGGGCATGGTCATTTGAATTCCTCGATCAGGCGATTGTGCAGGGTGCGGCCACGTTGGAAATTGACAAGCATGACGGGATTTGTCGAGAGTGAACCGTGCTCCGGCCAATTGGCACAGACCCAATTGGCACAGACTGGGCGTCATGCTAGGCGTTTGACCAAGCGGTAAAAAAATAACAGTGGGAACAGGCTGCATGGCGCAAGCCGCAATCGAGCTGATCGGCATCGACAAGAGCTTTGGCGCCGTGCGCGCCAACCGCGACATCAATCTGGAAATTACGCGCGGCACCATCCATGGCATCGTCGGCGAAAACGGCGCCGGCAAGTCGACGCTGATGTCGATCCTTTACGGCTTCTACCAGGCCGACAGCGGCGAAATCCGTGTCGGCGGCCAGCCGGCATCGATCAAGACACCGAACGATGCGATCGCGCTCGGCATCGGCATGGTGCATCAGCACTTCATGCTGGTCGACAATTTCTCGGTGCTGGAAAATGTCATTCTCGGCGCCGAAAGCGATGCGCTGCTGAAGAAAAGCATCGCCAAGGCGCGTTCCGAGCTGGAGCGGCTCGAGCGCGAATACGGGCTCGAAGTCGATCCGGACGCCATCATCGAGGAGTTGCCAGTCGGCCTGCAGCAACGCGTCGAAATCCTCAAGGCGCTCTATCGCGGCGCCGAGATCCTGATCCTCGACGAGCCGACGGGGGTGCTCACGCCGGCCGAGGCCGACCACCTGTTCCGTATCCTCAGGCAGCTGAAGGAGCAGGGCAAGACGATCGTGCTGATCACCCACAAGCTGCGCGAGATCATGGCGATCACCGACACGGTCTCGGTGATGCGCCAGGGCACCATGGTGGCGACACGCGAAACCAGGAAGACCACGGTCGAGGAGCTGGCCGAGCTGATGGTCGGCCGGCGCGTGCTGCTGCGCGTCGAGAAAGGCGAGGCGAAGGCCGGCGGCGTCAAGCTCGCGGTCAAGAACCTGACGGTCAAGGATTCCCGCGGCGTCACCATGGTCGACGACGTCTCCTTCGATATCCATGCCGGCGAGATCGTCGGCATTGCCGGCGTCGCCGGCAACGGACAATCCGAACTGCTCGAGGCGATTTCCGGCATCAGGCGCGCGGTTTCGGGTTCGGTCACGTTGGACGGCAAGCCGATCGACCTCACCGGCGCCGCCGATCCCGGTGAACTGCGCGAGCGCGGCCTTGCCCATGTGCCGGAGGACCGCCATCATGTCGGCCTGGTGCTGGCCTTCGAGGAGAACGAGAATTCGATCCTCGGCTACCAGGACGACGAGCGCTATCTGAAGGGGCCGTTTCTCGACATCGACGCCATCCGTAACGATGCCAGGGACAAGATCGTCAAATACGACATCCGACCGGCGGACTGCCGCCTCAAGACCGCCAATTTCTCCGGCGGCAACCAGCAGAAGATCGTGCTGGCGCGGGAAATGGAGCAGGATCCCGGCGTGCTGATCGTCGGCCAGCCGACGCGCGGCGTCGATGTCGGCGCCATCGAATTCATCCACAAGCGCCTAATCGCGATGCGCGACCAGGGCAAGGCGGTGCTGGTGGTTTCGGTCGAGCTCGACGAGATCCGCTCGCTTTCCGACCGCATTCTGGTGATGTTTGCCGGCCGCATCGTCGGCGAGCGCGGCCCCGACGCGACCGAGGGCGAACTCGGCCTGCTGATGGCCGGCGTCGAGCACCGGGAGGCCGCGGAATGAGCACTCCCTATGCCAAGCTGCCGGCCTGGGCCGATTATGTGCTGATCCCGCTGATCAATCTGTTCGTCGCCTTCGTCGTTGCCGGTTTCGTCGTCATATTGGTCGGCGAGAACCCGCTGCGTGCTGCGGTCATCCTGGTCGAGGGTGCCTTCGGTCGCGGCCAAGGCATCGCGTTCACGCTTTTCTATGCCACCACCTTCATCTTCAGCGGGCTGTCGGTGGCGGTTGCGGCGCATTGCGGCCTGTTCAACATCGGTGGCGAGGGCCAGGGCTATATCGCCGGTCTCGGTATCGGCATCGTTTGCCTGGCCTTCGACAGCGTGCTGCCTTGGTGGCTGACCTTCCCGATCGCCATTATCGCCGCCGCGGCGATGGGCGCGCTGTGGGCGCTGATCCCGGCCTATCTGCAGGCCAAGCGCGGCTCGCACATCGTCATCACCACCATCATGTTCAATTTCATCGCCGCCAGCGTCATGGTCTATGCGCTGGTGGGCATGCTGAAGCCGCCCGGCTCGATGGCGCCGCAGACGCGCACCTTCCTCGAAGGCGCACAATTGCCGAAGCTCAACTGGATCATCGAATTGTTCGGCGCCAAAATCCGTTCGGCGCCGTTCAACGTCAGCTCGCTGCTGGCGCTGGCCATGGCCTTTCTGGTGTGGGTCCTGATCTGGCGCACCAAGCTCGGCTACGAGATGCGTACCTACGGCCACAGCCCGAAAGCGGCGCGCTATGCCGGGATTTCGGAAATCCGCATCATCATCATTGCGATGATGATCTCGGGCGCGCTGGCCGGCATGATGGCGCTCAACCCGACGATGGGCGACCAGCACAATGTCGCGCTCGAATTCGTTTCGGGCGCCGGTTTCGTCGGCATCGCGGTGGCGCTGATGGGGCGACTGCACCCGGTCGGCATCGTGCTTGCCGCAATCCTGTTCGGCATGCTCTACCAGGGCGGCGCCGAGCTCGCCTTCGAGATGCCGGCGATCAGCCGCGACATGATCGTCATCATCCAGGGCCTGGTCATCCTGTTCGCCGGCGCGCTCGAGCATATGTTCCGGCCCTATGTCCAGGCGCTGTTCGCCTCGCTCAGCCCGAGATCGGTCGGCATGGAAGCGGTCAAGGGGAAGGGCGCCTGAGATGGATTTCTTCAACGCCATCGTACAGGTCCTGGACTCGACCATCCGTCTGTCGGTCCCCTTGCTGCTCGCCTGCCTCGCCGGCCTCTATTCAGAGCGGGCCGGCGTCTTCGACATCGGGCTCGAAGGCAAGATGCTGGTTGGGGCCTTCGCCGGTGCCGCCGCCGCCTCGGTCTTCCACTCGGCCTATCTCGGCCTCGGCATGGCCATCCTCATTTCGGTCGCCTTCGCGCTGATCCATGGCTTTGCCTCGATCACCCACCGCGGCAACCAGATCGTTTCCGGTGTCGCGATCAATTTCATTGCCGCCGGATCGACGATCATGCTCGGCCAGGCCTGGTTCCAGCAAGGCGGGCGCACGCCGGCGCTGGCCGCCGGCGAGCGCTTCGAGACAATCATCTGGCCGGGCGCGGATGCGCTCAGGAGCATGCCGATCCTCGGGCCGATCTATTCGGAACTCATCTCCGGCCACTCAGTGCTGGTCTATCTCGCCTTCCTGGCCGTGCCGTTCACCTGGTGGGTGCTGTTCCGCACCCGCTTCGGCTTGCGCCTGCGCGCCGTCGGCGAGAACCCGGCCGCGGTCGATACCGCCGGCATATCGGTCGCCTGGCTGCGCTATCGGGCGCTGATCTGCACCGGCGTGCTCACCGGCATTGCAGGTGCCTACCTGTCGATGGTGCAGAATGGCGGCTTCGTGAAGGACATGACCGCCGGCAAGGGCTACATCGCGCTGGCCGCGCTGATCTTCGCCAAATGGAAACCGGTCAACGCCATGTTCGCCTGCCTGCTGTTCGGCTTCCTCGACGCGGCGTCGATCCGCCTGCAAGGCACGCCGCTGCCGCTGATCGGCAAGGTGCCGGTGCAATTCATGCAGGCGCTGCCCTATGTGCTGACCGTCATCCTGCTTGCAGGCTTCATCGGCAAGGCAATCCCGCCGCGTGCCGGCGGCGTGCCTTATGTCAAGGAACGCTGATTTATCATGGCTCGTGATCTGTTCGAAGCGGCGAAAGCCGCCATGGCCAAGGCCTATGCGCCCTATTCGAAATTTCCGGTCGGCGCGGCGTTGCGCACCGAGGACGGCCGTGTCTTCACCGGCGCCAATGTCGAGATCGCGTCCTATCCGGAGGGCTGGTGCGCCGAAACCACCGCGCTCGGCCACTACATCATGGGTGGCGGCGGCAAGATTACGGAAATCGCCGTGATCGCCGAACGCGTGGCAAAATGCTCGCCCTGCGGCGGCTGCCGGCAGCGGCTGGCTGAATTCTGCCGGCCGGAAACGAAGTTCTATCTCTGCGATGATAGCGGCGTGGTCGAGACCGTGACCATGGGCGAGTTGCTGCCATACGGCTTCCAGGGCGATGTGTTGAAATGAAGGAAGCACTCGATCACCTCGTCGAAAGGCTGGACGGGCTGGCGCCGACCACTGCGCTGGTGCTGGGATCGGGGCTTGGCGGGCTTGTCGACAAGGTCGAGGATGCGGTGCGCATTTCCTATGCCGACTTGCAGGGCTTCCCCAGAAGCGGCGTCAGCGGCCATGCCGGCGAGGTGGTGGCGGGGCTCTTTGCCGGCACGCCGGTGCTGATGCTGTCCGGTCGCGCACACTATTACGAGCACGGCAACGCGGCGGCGATGCGGCCGGCACTCGAGGTGCTCGCCGGCCTCGGCATCTCCAGGCTGATCCTCACCAACGCCGCCGGTTCGGTCGATCCCGGGATGGGCCCGGGCTCGGTGATGCTGATCACCGACCACATCAATTTCTCAGGCTCCAACCCGCTGATCGGCGAGCCGAGCGACCGCCGCTTCGTCGGCCTGACCGAAGCATACGACGCCGGTCTCCGCTCCGCCATCGAGCAAGCCGCGAAGGCCACCGGTACCAGGCTGCACAAGGGCGTCTACATGTGGTTCTCCGGCCCATGCTTCGAGACGCCGGCCGAGATCCGCATGGCTCGCATCATGGGCGCCAACGCGGTCGGCATGTCGACGGTGCCGGAGGTCATTCTCGCCCGCTTCCTCGGGCTGCGCGTCGCAGCCTGTTCGGTCGTCACCAACCTTGCCGCCGGCATGACCGGAGCCGAGCTGTCGCACCAGGAGACCAAGGACATGGCGCCGGTCGGCGGCGCGCGGCTGGCGACCATTCTGCAGCGTGTTTTTCAGGACGGGCTTCCGGAGCACAGGGTAGACGCCTGATGCTTCCCCAGGAAATCATCCGCCGCAAGCGCGACGGTCAAAAACTCTCGGCTGAGGAGATATCGGCTTTCATCGAGGGCCTGACCGCCCGCACCGTTACCGACGCGCAGGTCGGCGCCTTCGCCATGGCGGTGTTCTTCAACGGCATGAGCCGCGACGAGGTGGTGGCGCTGACTATGGCGATGCGCGATTCCGGCGATGTGCTCGACTGGTCGGATCTGCCCGGCCCGGTCACCGACAAGCATTCGACGGGCGGCGTCGGCGACAATGTCTCCTTGATGCTGGCACCGATCGTCGCTGCCTGCGGCGCCTATGTGCCGATGATTTCCGGCAGGGGCCTCGGCCATACCGGCGGCACGCTGGACAAGATGGATGCCATCCCCGGCTATATCAGCCAGCCGGATGTTGCGCGCTTGCGCAAAACCGTGCTCGAAACCGGCTGCGCCATCATCGGCCAGACCGCCGATCTCGCACCCGGCGACGCCAGGCTCTACGCCATCCGCGATGTGACGGGAACGGTGGAATCGGTGCCGCTGATCACCGCCTCGATTCTGTCGAAGAAACTGGCGGCCGGCCTCCATTCGCTGGTGCTCGACGTCAAGGTCGGCAACGGCGCGTTCATGGAGAAATCGCGCGACGCAACCACGCTGGCCAACAGCCTGGTCGACGTCGCCAATGGCGCCGGCCTGAAGGCCTCGGCGCTGGTCACCGGCATGAACGAGCCGCTGGCGTCCGCTGCCGGCAATGCGGTCGAGGTGCGCAACGCCGTCGATTTTCTCACCGGCCGCTTTCGCGACCGGCGGCTGGAGGATGTGACGCTGGCGCTGGCCGCCGAGATGCTGCAATCGGCAGGCCTGGTGTCGTCCAACCAGGACGGCCTACGCCGCGCCGCCGAGACGCTGGCCGGCGGTCGCGCCGCTGCCATCTTCGCGCGCATGGTGGCGGCACTTGGCGGTCCCGCCGATTTCATCGAGAATCCGGAAAAATATCTGCCGAAAGCGGCAACGGAATTCGCCGTCAAGGCGAGCGCGAACGGCTTCGTCACCGGCATCGCAACCCGCGAGATCGGGCTTGCGGTGGTCGGGCTTGGCGGCGGGCGGACGCGGCCGGACGACAGGATCGATCACGCCGTCGGCATCACCAGGCTGCTGCCGGTCGGCGCTGAAGTGCGGACCGGCGAGGCGCTGGCGCTGGTCCATGCCCGCAATGCCGGGGATGCCGAGGCGGCCGCGGCCGCCGTGCTTTCGGCCTATACGATCGGGACTTCCAAACCGGCCGCGGAGAAAACCGTCATCCGGCGGATCCTGCCGCGCTGATAGTCACTGAACCAGCAGCAGCGTGCCGTCTTCGACCTGGTATTTTTCGAGCCGCTGCAGAAAGCTCATGCCGATCAGGTTGGTGTGCAGCGCCCTGTCGTCGAGCACGACGGCCTCGACGCCCTCAACGGTGATCCTGCCGATCTGCAGGCGGTCGATCGTCACCACGGCGGCCTTGATCGCACCATTGGCGGTGTTGACCTGATGGCTGAAATCCGTCGAATTGAGCGAGATGCCGATCCTGCGCGCAGTCGAGCTGTTGATGGCGACGAGCGTCGCACCGGTATCGATCATGCCTTCGATCTGGCGGCCGTTCAACTTGAAGACCGACATGAAATGCCCGCGCGCGTCCGCGGTGACGACGACCTTGCGGCCGAGCGGCTGCGGCGTCGCCGGCCTGTCCGGGACGGCGGCGAGGTTCAGGTCGGTTTGGGTGTCGGCCGGCTTGGCTCCGATGGCGGATTTCAACAGCCGCTCGATCGTCTGTGGATTCGACTGATAGACGATCGGCAGCGATGCCGACGTTCCGGCAAACACGCCAAGGATGAGAAGCTTGCGCAGCATGGACCGGCCTTTGTGGTTGCCGATCCTTAGTCCGACAAGGTGTTTGCCGCTTTAACGAATGCGGAAACCAGCCGTTTGCGTAAACAATCGGTAAACGGACCTATTTGGTGCCGTACATACGGTCGCCGGCATCGCCGAGGCCGGGCATGATGTAGCCCTTCTCGTTGAGTTGGCGGTCGATGGAAGCGGTGAAGACCGGAACATCGGGATGCGCCTGGGTAAAACGCTCGAGGCCCTCTGGTGCCGCCAACAGGCAGAGGAAGCGGATGTTGGTGGCGCCGCGGCCTTTCAGCTTGTCGATCGCCGCGATCGCCGAATTGGCGGTCGCCAGCATCGGATCGACGACGATCACCAGCCGGTCGGCGAGGTCGCCCGGCGCCTTGAAGAAATATTCGACCGCTTCCAGCGTCTCATGGTCGCGGTAGAGGCCGATATGGGCGACACGCGCCGCCGGCACCAGATCGAGCAGGCCTTCGAGCAAGCCGTTGCCGGCGCGCAGCACGGAGGCGAAGACGAGTTTCTTGCCCTCCAGCGTCGGCGCCTCCATCGTCTCGATCGGCGTCTCGATCGTCGTCGTGGTCAGTTCGAGGTTGCGGGTGACCTCATAGCCGAGCAGTAGCGAGATCTCGCGCAGCAGCCGCCGGAACCCGGCCGTCGAGGTTTCCTTCTTGCGCATGATGGTCAGCTTGTGCTGGACAAGCGGATGGTCGACGACGGTGACGCCCTTCATGGTGTTCTCCGAACTGCGCAGGTGAATAGTGAATGGTGAATGGTGAATGGTGAATAGTGAACTGGTTTGCGAGTCCTTGGTTGCGCGGAAGAACTCGCGGTTGACCGACCGAAGCGCCAGGTTCGCAATTCAGCATTCACCTGCCCTTGACGCCGAGCCTGCCCAGCAGCGCCGCCCTGGTCTTCCTGTCGACGAAAGCTGCCTCGATGGCCGTCCTGGTGACGGCGGTGAGCGCCTTGTCGTCCATCGCAAAATGCTCGGCGGCGATGTCGTATTCGCGCTTCAGCGAGGTCCAGAAATAGGGTGGGTCGTCGGAGTTGAGCGTCACCTTGCAGCCCGCTGCCCTTAATGCGGGAAATGGGTGGTCGGCGAAACTGTCGAAGACCTTGAGCGCGATGTTGGAGCCAGGGCAGCATTCGAGCACGACGCCTTCGTCGGCGATGCGCCGCACGAGATCGGGGTTCTCGATGGCGCGCACGCCGTGGCCGATGCGAGACGGGCGGATGTGGTCGAGTGCCGCCTCGACGCTCTCCCAGCCCATCAATTCGCCGGCATGCACGGTAATGCCGAGGCCGGCCTCGCGGGCGATCTCGAAGGCCCTGACATAATCTTCCAGATCGCCAATCCGCTCGTCGCCGGCGACGCCGAAGCCGGTGACCAGCGGATGCCCGCTGCGGGCGGCGAAACGCGCAGCCCGCTCGATCGATTCGACACCGAAATTGCGCACGCCGGTGACGATCATGCGGCCTTCGATGCCGGTCTTCGCCTTGGCGCGGGCCATGCCTTCGCCGAGCGCGTCGGTATAGGCCTTCGGCGACAGCCCGGCCTTGCTGGCATGGTCCGGCGAGGTGAAAACCTCGGAATAGATGGCGCCGTCGCGGGCGAGGCTGGTCAGGTAGTGATCGGCCAGCCGCGCATAATCTTCTTCGGTGCGGAACAGGTCGGAGGAGAAGTCGTAGGCGGCGAGGAAGGAGGTGAAATCGTGCCAGGCGAAGGAGCCGTCCCGGATGTAGGGCGAGGCATCCCTGCCGTATTTCTCGGCCTGGCGGAGGACGAGTTCAGGCGCCGCTGCCCCTTCGATGTGGCAGTGCAGTTCTGCTTTCAAAGGCATTCAATTATCCCGTCAGGCTTTTTCTTATGACGCAGGTTCTTGTCGGAAAACCGTGCGACGCTTTTCCGGAACCTGCTTCGAAGCGCGGCCGAACACCGCGCCTTAAACAATAGCGCCCGCACCATCGATCGGCTATGGTCCCGCCGATTTTATGGCGGATCAAAACGATGTCGGTTGAAAGAACCACGGCTGCGGGCGGCATGGAAACCTCCTATGGTTTCAAGCGGGTAGGGCCAGGCGACAAGCAGCCCCTGGTCAATGATGTTTTCCACAAGGTGGCGAACCGCTACGACCTGATGAACGACCTGATGTCGGCCGGGTTGCATCGGTTGTGGAAGGACGCCATGGTCGCCTGGCTCAATCCACCGAAGCGGCCGGGCTGGCGCGTTCTCGACGTTGCCGGCGGCACCGGCGACGTCGCCTTCCGCATCGTCGAGGCGAGCGGCAGGCATGCCCATGCAACGGTTCTCGACATCAACGGCTCGATGCTCGCCGTCGGCCGCGACCGAGCCGAGAAAAAGGGCCTGTCGGCAAATACCGATTTCGTCGAGGCCAATGCCGAGGAACTGCCTTTTGCCGACGCTACTTTCGATGCCTACACCATTGCTTTCGGCATCCGCAACGTGCCGCGTATCGATGTGGCGCTTGCCGAAGCCTATCGCGTGCTGAAGCCTGGCGGGCGCTTTCTCTGCCTTGAATTTTCCGAGGTCGAGATGCCGCTGCTCGACAAGGTCTATGAGGCATGGTCGTTCAACGCCATCCCGCGGATCGGCAAGGCGGTGACCGGCGACGGCGAGCCCTACTCCTATCTGGTCGAATCGATCCGCAAATTTCCCAATCAGCAGAATTTCGCGGCGATGATCTCGCGCGCGGGCTTCGAGCGCGCCTCATTCCGCAACTATTCCGGCGGCATCGCCGCGCTTCATTCGGGCTGGAAGCTTTGAGGCTGGCCCGCATTTTCATAGCCCGACGTGCCTTTCGCCAGTTCAGGAAACCGGCAAGGCAAAGCCAGCCATGAGCAGCATAGGCGCTGGTTTCAGGCTCGTGCGGGCCGGCTGGGTGCTGGTCCGCGAGGGTGTCATCGCGGCGTTGCCCGGCGACGAACTCTTCGGCCTGCCGAAATTCGGCTGGCGCATGGCCCGGCTGTTCACCCGTCGCCGCGCGCTTGCCTACGAGCGCGGCGACCGGCTGGCCAAGGCGGTCGTGCGGCTCGGCCCATCCTACGTCAAGCTCGGCCAGTTCCTGGCGACGCGGCCGGACGTCGTCGGCAACGACATAGCGCTCGATCTCGCCATGCTGCAGGACAAGATGCAGACATTTCCGAAGGCCGAAGCCATAGCGGCAATAGAGGCCTCGCTCGGACGCAAGGTCGGCGAGCTCTATGCCAGTTTTGGCGAGGCCGTCGCCGCCGCCTCGATCGCCCAGGTCCATACCGCCGAAACCCTGCAGGACGGCGTCGTTACCCGGGTGGCGGTGAAGGTCATCCGGCCGGGCGTGCGCCGCCGCTTCTTTCGCGATCTCGAGAGCTATTTCCTCGCCGCCCGGCTGCAGGAAAAATATATCCCGTCGTCGCGCCGGCTGCGGCCGGTCGAGGTGACGGAGACGCTGGCCCAGACCACCAAGATCGAAATGGATTTGAGGCTGGAGGCGGCGGCTTTTTCGGAACTCGGCGAGAACACCAAGGACGATCCCGGCTTTCGCGTGCCGTCGGTCGACTGGGAGCGCACCGGCCGCGACGTGCTGACCATGGAATGGGTCGACGGCATCAAGTTGAACGATATTGCCGGCCTCGCCGCCGCCGGCCACGACCTGAAGGCGATTGCCGCCAACCTGGTCCAGTCGTTCCTGCGCCATACGCTGCGTGACGGTTTCTTCCATGCCGACATGCATCCGGGCAACCTCTTCGTCGAGGCCGATGGCACCATCGTCGCCGTCGATCTCGGCATTGCCGGCCGGCTCGGCAGGAAGGAGCGCCGCTTCCTCGCCGAAATCCTCTACGGCTTCATCACGCGCGATTACCAGCGCGTCGCCGAGGTGCATTTCGAGGCTGGCTACGTGCCGCGCCAGCACAATGTCGCAGCTTTCGCCCAGGCGATCCGGGCGATCGGCGAACCGATCCACGGCCAGCCGGCCGAGACCATCTCGATGGCCAAGCTGCTGACGCTGCTGTTCGAGGTGACCGAGCTCTTCGACATGGCGACGCGATCCGAGCTGGTGCTGCTGCAGAAGACCATGGTCGTTGTCGAGGGCGTCGCCCGCACCCTCGACCCGGCCTTCAACATGTGGAAGACGTCGGAACCTGTGGTCAGCGGCTGGATTGCCCGCAATCTCGGCCCGCGCGCTTTGCTGGCCGATGCGCGCGACGGCGCCAACGCGCTGCTGGCGCTGGCCCGCCAGGCGCCGGACCTCGCCGCCCGCACCGAGCGGCTGTCGCGCGAGATCGACCTGATGGCCGAAAACGGCCTGCGTTTCGACGAAAGGACCGCGCGCGCGATCGGCAAGGCCGAGGCGCGCTACACCCGCTCCGGCCGGCTGGCGCTGTGGGTGATCGCTCTGACGCTGCTGTATATCGCCTGGAAGCTGCTCTAACGCCTTGTTGTCGCCTGATTGCATTGATATCATTGCTTGCAGCGATCTCGGGCAAAGTGCAATCACATGGCCAGCATCACGATCCGCAACCTTGATGACGAGGTCAAGGATATGCTGCGCCGATTGGCTGCGGAGAATGGCCGGTCAATGGAAGACCAGGCGCGGGTCATGATCCGCGCAGCGGTCGAAGGTCAACTCGGTTCGTCCGGCCGCATCGACCAGATCGAGAAAACGTTGCGCGAACTGACAAGCTTGCAGAATCCTGCAGCTCCGGTGGTCGCGGTCCCCAGCCAAGTCGCGCAAGGTGTCCTCTCCGGCAAGCGCATCCTGCTGATCATCGGCGGCGGTATCGCCGCCTACAAGGCGCTCGACCTGATCCGCCGGCTGCGCGAGCGCGGTGCTTCGGTGCGCGTGGTGATGACCGCCGCGGCGCAGGAATTCGTCACCATGCTGTCGGCCGGAGCACTGTCCGCCGATCATGTCTTCACCGAGCTGTTCGACCGGCAGGACGAGCACGACATCGGCCACATCAGGCTGTCGCGCGAGGCCGACCTTGTGGTCGTGGCGCCGGCCACCGCCGACCTGATGGCAAAGCTCGCCAACGGCCACGCCAACGACCTTGCCTCGACGGTGCTCATCGCCACCGACAAGCAGGTTTTGATGGCTCCGGCTATGAACCCGAAAATGTGGACGCACCCGGCGGTCCGGCGCAACCGCTCGATGCTGGGTAAGGACGGCGTCGCATTCGTCGGCCCGGCGAAGGGCGAGATGGCCGAAAGCAACGAGGCGGGCGAGGGCCGCATGGCCGAGCCGCTGGAGATCGTCGCCGCGATCGAGGCGCTGCTCGACAGTCGGCCAAAGCCGCTGGCGGGCAGGAAGATCATTGTCACTTCCGGGCCGACGCATGAACCGATCGACCCGGTGCGCTACATCGCCAACCGTTCGTCGGGCAAGCAGGGCCATGCCATCGCGGCGGCGCTGGCCAGGCTCGGCGCCGACGTGCGTCTCGTCTCCGGTCCGGTCGGCATTGCGGATCCGGCCGGCGTCGCCACGATGCATGTCGAAACGGCCGTCGAGATGAAGGATGCGGTCGAACAGCTGCTGCCGGCCGACGCGGCAGTGTTCGTCGCGGCTGTCGCCGACTGGCGCACTCAAAGTTCGGCCGGGGAAAAGATCAAGAAGGTGGCGGGCGAGGGGCCGCCGGCGCTGCAGATGGTGGAAAATCCCGATATTCTTGCCGGCGTCGGGCATCACAAAAAGCGGCCGATGCTGGTGGTCGGTTTCGCCGCGGAGACGCAGGACCTGGTCAGGAATGCCGAGGCCAAGCTTGCGAAAAAGGGTGCCGATCTTATCGTCGCCAATGATGTCTCGCATGAAGATGGTTCCCCGGGCGTGATGGGCGGCGACCGCAACAAGGTGCGGATCGTCTCGAAGGCCGGCGTCGAGGAATGGCCGGAGATGAGCAAGGAAGAGGTGGCGACGCGGCTCGCGGCACTGATCGCCGGCCGGCTGAAGACGGTCGTGGTTTAGCGATCTCCCCTCGGGTGTTTAGCCGATCTCACCTCTCGTGGGGGAGATTGGCAGCTTCGCCAGCCGCGCGTCGTCGCTCGCGCCCGAAATCCGCAAGGCGGCAAGGCATCCCAGGATGCCGAGCGGGATGAAGGCGAGGAACAGCCAGGCGGCGACATTTGCCGCGGCCTCGCGGTTCAGGCCTTCGGAAAAGCCGCTGGCGTTGGCGACGATGCCGGTCAGTGCCGCACCCACGGCATAGCCGATGCGCTGCATGGTCGGCACGGCGGCCGAGGCGATCGTCTGCTCGCCTTCCTTGGCCGATGCCACGATGACACGCGTGACAAACGGCCAGGCGATGCCGAAACCGCCGCCTTGCAGCAAGGCACAAAGCAGGATCAACGGGATCGAGCCCGCCGGCACCGTATAGGCGAAACCCGCGACGCCCGTGGCGATCATCAGCGCCCCGCCGACGATGATCAGCCGCTCGCGCTCCGGCGGGGCATTGGCGACGAGGATCGACAGGATCGACCAGGCGATCGATTCGGCGGCGATGATGTAGCCGGTGGTGAGGATCGGAATGTCGTGCAGGCTGGTCAGGAGCAGTGGCCCGTAGACCGCAAACGAGCAGGTCGCCACCGAAAACGCCGCGACCATGGTCATGCCCGCGCCGACCGGCGAGCGCCATGAAAACAGCCGCGACGGGAACAGCCGCGAGCGCGGCTTCAGCGCGTCGATATAGACGAACAGCGCCAGGCCGATCATGCCGAGGGTGAGCAGCAGCGACGAGCGCAGCAGGGCGATGTCGACGCCGGCGGTGGCGATCAGCACGACGCTGACGGCAAGACAGCCAAGTGCCGCAAACGGGAAGGGCGGCGCCGACCCGCCGGTCGCCTGCGGCCTTGTTGCTTTAGGTGTATCGAGCACGAGGAAGCTTGCCAGCGCCATGGCCGTGCCGCCGAGGGTGAAGACGCCGAAGGCCCAGCGCCAGGACAGCAATTCGGTCATGACCGCGCCGAGCACCGGCCCGCTGAAGGCGGCGACGCCCCAGATCGCCGACATAACGCCGAAAAGCTGCGGCCAGATCGCGCGGGCAAACAGCCGCTCGACCGAGACGAAGGCCAGCGACACCAGCGCGCCACCGCCAAGCCCTTCGATCAGGCGGCCGGAGAGGAACAGCGGCATCGACGGCGCGGTGGCGCAGACCAGCGCGCCGGCGGCATAGAGCAGGGCGGCGGCCGTCATGTTGGTGCGCAGCGCGACATAGCTCACCAGCCGTCCGGCGGCAGCACCTGCGACGATGGCGCCGAGCTCGTAGATCGCCAGCGACCAGCCGACCAGCTGCACGCCGGCGAGCTCGCCGACCATGGCCGGCATGACCGTTGCCACCATCGTTTCGTTGGTGGCGTGCAACAGGATGCCGAGGCTGATGAAGCAGAAGCGCGCCAGATCGCCGCTCGCCCACAGCGCACGCCAGTCGACCCTGTTTGTGCTTGTTTTGGTCAAGTCCACCCCCGAATTCCCTGCCGAGCCAGAGCATCTTTGGCACTTCAGGCGCGATGCACGCCTTGTTCGCGTGCGGTTTGTAAAACCTCAACTGCGGTTGAGCTCAAGCGGTTTTTTGATCGCCGTTAGCGCGGCGGATGCCAAAGATCATGCGGCGCGAGACAGTCACGAGATGTCGAGATCCTGGTCAGGCCGAAGATGCAAGCAATATTGGATCGCCGCAATCTTCGGTCACGGTAACGGCATGGATCCTAGGATCCATGCCGTGATCTTCGAGCGCTGCAACTTTGAACATCAGGGCGGCCCATCCTCTGCGGAGCGGGCCTGCCGGAATCCATGAGCTTTCGGCAGCTATTCGCAGGCCGACACCTACGCTGCCCGGCTGCTCGGGGAGCCATGCTACGCCGCTATTTGAATGAATGGATCAAGTCCAGCGAGGTGACGGCGACCGCCAGGTTGACGCCGGTCTGCGCCTGGACACTGAGCGGCTGCAGCGAGAAGGCGCTGCCAAGGCCGCCGACCAGAAGATTGGCGCCGCCACCGGTGACCACGCTCGCCTCGGCATTCACGCCATAGTAGCTGCCGGCAAGATCGCCTTCATCGTGGTTGCGGGTTGCTGCCAGAACCGCCCATGCCAGTTGGCCCTGATGCGTCCGGCCGACGTCGACGCCGAGCTTGGAAATTACCCCGGTATAGACTTCGGGTGGGCCGCCACGATGCGGACGAAAGACACAGGAAACACCCTTGTTGGAGGTGACCAGATAGGCCGTGCCGCCGTCGATGGTGCAGTCGAGCACGCCGAGCTGGAGCTTGCCGGCGCTGGCGGGAGCGGCAACGACGGTTGTGGCGAGTGCGGCGGCACAGGCAAGTTGCTTGATCATGGGAGGGTCCTTTCCAAATGGCTTTGAACAACGGCTGAGCACGCCGAGCGTTCCGCCGAAAACTTGGCGCCAGCAAGGCAGACTAAACGCAGGGTTGTCGGAGTGCGGAACGGAGGCCCGATAAAACCGGCCCGGTCAGGCGGCGCTGGTGCGGGCCAGACCGTCCTTGGCGGGTTGGTAGGTCGGATTGAGGTGCACTGCCTCGCGGTAGGATTTCGCGGCCCTGACCTTGTCGCCGCGCCGCTCGTAGATCAGCGCCTGGTTGGACCAGGCCTCGGCGTTCTTGCCGTCGAGCTTGATGGCCATGTTGAAGTCGGCGAAGGCATTGTCCTCGTCGTTCATGGCAAGGTAGGAGAGGCCGCGTCCGTTGTAAGGCTCGGAAGCATCCGGCGCCAGCGAAATGGCGGTCGAGAAATCCTCGATGGCAAAGGCGTGCTGGCCCTGGCTCTGGTAGATCAGGCCGCGATTGTGATAGGCGCGCGCGTCGGTCGTGTCGAGCTGGATCGCTTTCTGGAAATCGTTGAACGCCTCCTGGACCCGGCCTGCCTTGCGGTAGAGATTGCCGCGGCCGATATAGGCGGCGTCATAATTGGAATTGATCTGGATCGAGCGGTTGTAGTCGGCAAGCGCGCTTGCCTGATCACCGAGGAAGCGCTGGATGAGCGCCCGGTTGGAATAGGCCTGGTAGAAATTCGGATTGAGCTGGATGGCGGTGTTGAAGTCCTTCAGCGCCGCCTGGTACTGGCCGCCGCGGCCATAGGCCGAGCCGCGCACATTGTAGGCTTCCGGATCCTGGGGGTTGCGCTGGATCACCGCCGACAGCGAGGAGATGTTCTCGGTCGAGGCTTGCGCCTTGTCGATGTTGTTGAACTCGCCGGTCGGAACGCTCTGGCAGCCGGCAAGCGCCAACCCGGAGAGCAGGGCTGCCGTCAGGGCGAGGCCGCGCCACGCGGTTCTGCGCTTTACGGTGATTGCGTCCATGTCTGCCCTGTCCTTACTGCGCCGTCTGGTCCGTTCCCCCTCCGAACCGGCATCTCTCCCAACCGGTCCTCTCGGACCGGATCGAAATCACAACAAAAAGGTGGCGGCGATTCCGCATCGCGCCACCTTGGATATCCTTGGAAAAGGACGAAAAATTGACGTCAGAACCGCGGCGGACGCGGAGCACCGGCACCGGCAGCACCGGCTGCGACCGGACGTGGCGTCATCGGCAGCAGGCCTTCGCGCTGGGCGCGCTTGCGGGCCAGCTTGCGGGCGCGGCGCACGGCTTCCGCCTTTTCACGGGCGCGCTTCTCGGAAGGCTTCTCGTAATGTCCGCGCATCTTCATTTCGCGGAAGATGCCTTCGCGCTGCATCTTTTTCTTGAGCGCGCGAAGCGCCTGATCAACATTGTTGTCGCGGACGAGTACCTGCACGTGCAATCCTGTCTTTCGGTTTGAAATCAACAGGCAAGCGGCCATAGCCACAAGCCTCCGCGGCGCGTTACACCACGAATTGGGGCGGCTGATAGCAGAATCAAGGGGCGCTGTCCACAGCCGATTGAGAGGCGGTGCCGATCACGAAACGAAAAACCCGCCTCGGCGGCGGGTCTCTGGTGTGAATCAGCACCATACGCAGTTTAGTAGCATAGCTGCCGGCACAAAGCAAGAACAAAATTCGCCTTGGGCCAGATAGACGCCGCTATGCCGTGGCCAGGGCCGTGGCCAGGTGGAGCTGCTCGAAACCCTCGAAGAACTCGCCGTAGTCGCAGGTTATCTCCTCGCCGGCGGCGATATCGCGGATCGCCGTGGCCCCGCCATATTGCGAAAAATCGGTGTTCGGCTTGTCGGCATGGTTCATGAAGCGGCCATTGTCGACCTCATAGACCATGAAGCCCGGCCGGTCCTGGCTGGGATAGGCATATCTGTCGAGCAATTCCTTGAGGTGCGGCGGCGCCGTCTCGTATTTTTCCATCGGGATCAGCCGGTCGAAGTCCGGATCGAGACGCCAGATCTGCGCGCCTTTCCGGACCGGCTCGGCGGCGAACACGCCGACGCCTTCGATTGCGCTTGCAGCGATATAGGTCCTGATCAGCAACATGTTTCCAACCCGTCTTCGAGGAGAAGACGGAATCGTCAAATCGCCGAAAAAATCAAGGGCCGGTTCGCGACATTTCGGCTGGCGGGCATGCGTTGCGCCCTCCGAACCCTCACGTCCGGGTGATCGAGACGCCGCCGTCGGCGAACAGCGCCGCGCCGGTGGTGAAGCTCGATGCGTCGGACGCCAGGTAGAGCGCCGAGCGGGCGATCTCCTCAGGCTCGGCGACGCGCTTCAAGGCATGCAGGTTTTCGACGAAGGCTCGCGATTCAGGTGTCTTGAACGTCGCCGAAGGCGTGTCGGTGCCGCCCGGCAGCAGCGCGTTGACTCGAATGCCCTTGGCGCCATATTCGGCGGCCAGCACCTGCGTCAACCCGATCAGTCCGGCCTTGCTTGCGGCATAGCTGGTCATGCCCGGCATGCCGACGGTGTGGCCGACGAAGGTGGAGGTGAAGATCAGCGAGCCGCCGCCGCGATCGATCATCGCCGGCACCTGGTATTTCGCGCCGAGAAAGGCGCTGGTCAGATTGGTATCGAGCGTCTCGCGCCAGCCCTCCAGCGACAGCTCCGAAACCGGCCCCATCCTACCGACCGAGCCGGCATTGTTGAAGGCGATGTCGAGCCCGCCGAATTTCCCGACCGCCAGGTCGACGAGGGCTTTTGCGTAGGCTTCGTCGCGGACATCGCCGGCAAGAGCGACGGCGGTGCCGTCGGCGTCTTCGATTTCGGCAACCAGCGCATCGAGCTCCGCCTGGCGGCGGGCTGCGACGACCACCTTGGCGCCTTCCTCCGCAAACACCTTGGCCGTGGCGCGGCCGATGCCGGAGCTGGCGCCGGTGACGATGGCGACTTTGTCGGTAAGTGCGAACATTTTCTGCATCCTTTTCTTCGCGCCAGCCCTTGCCGGCAATCGGGATGCTTGGTCGCAGATCGAGGCGGCGCGGGCCACCCGATACCCGCGAGGTGCTTCGGATTTGGTTTGATCGCCCGTCACGTCGCATACCTCTTTTTCGTCACGGCGCAAAACGGCAAGCGCCGTCGCAAACAGTGCAAGGCTGGCAGTGCGGTTTCGCTAGTGATACAGCTCGCGCGCCGGGGTTGGCTGATCTGCCCGGCCGCCATTTGCGAGGCCTGCAACGTTGAAGAAATACTCGGTATTCGCTATCGCCCGCGAGGCCATGCGCGGCCACAAGGGCTGGGAGGAACAGTGGTCCTCGCCGGAGCCGAAGAAGGAGTATGACGTCGTCATCGTCGGCGCCGGCGGCCACGGCCTGGCCACAGCCTATTACCTCGCCACCGTGCATGGCATCACCAACGTCGCGGTATTGGAAAAAGGCTGGCTCGGCGGCGGCAATACCGGCCGCAATACCACCATCATCCGCTCGAACTATCTCTATGACGAGAGCGCCGGCATCTACGACCATGCGCTGAAGCTGTGGGACGGGCTCAGCCAGGAGCTCAACTACAACGTCATGTATTCGCCGCGCGGCGTCATGATGCTCGCCCACAACATCCACGACATTCAGGTGCTGAAGCGCCACGTCCATGCTAACCGGCTGAACGGCATCGACAATGAATGGCTGACGCCGGAACAGGCCAAGGAATTCTGCCCGCCGCTCAACATTTCGCGCGATGCCCGTTATCCCGTGATGGGTGCCGCGCTGCAGCGCCGTGGCGGCACGGCGCGGCACGATGCTGTCGCCTGGGGCTATGCGCGCGGCGCCTCGGCGCGCGGCGTCCACATCATCCAGAATTGCGAGGTCACCGGCGTCAAACGGGCGCCGAACGGCGCGGTTACCGGTGTCGAGACGACGCGCGGCTTCATTGGCGCCAGGAAGGTCGGCGTGGTCGCCGCCGGCCACTCCTCGGTGATCATGAACATGGCCGGCGTGCGCATGCCGCTGGAAAGCTATCCGCTGCAGGCGCTGGTGTCGGAGCCGGTCAAGCCGGTGGTGCCTTGCGTGGTGATGTCGAACACGGTGCATGCCTATATCTCGCAATCCGACAAGGGCGAGCTGGTCATCGGCGCCGGCACCGACCAATATGTCTCCTATTCGCAGACCGGCGGGCTGCACATCCTGCAGCACACGCTCGACGCGATCTGCGAGATGTTCCCGATCTTCACCCGCATGAAGATGCTGCGCTCATGGGGCGGCATTGTCGACGTGACGCCGGACCGTTCGCCGATCCTGGCCAAGACGCCGGTGCCCGGCCTCTACGTCAATTGCGGCTGGGGCACGGGCGGCTTCAAGGCGACGCCGGGTTCGGGCCACGTCTTTGCCCATACGATCGCCAGGGACGATCCGCACCCGATCAACGCACCCTTCACCATCGAGCGCTTCCGCACCGGCCGCCTCATCGACGAGGCGGCGGCGGCGGCGGTGGCGCACTGATGATGACCGAGATGGCCGTCGCCATGCCGCTGATGCTCGCCGGCGAGCAAGGCCTGTTTCATTTTCCGTCACCGGACGAGGTGCGCACGCAGCCGATCAGTCGCGCCGGGAACGAGGCCGACTGGCCGTTTTCCATCGATGACGGCATGCTGACCTGCGTCTGGAGCGGCGGGCGAAAGATCGTCCTCTTCTTCGAGGCCCGTCCTTCCGATCTGGATCCGGACGAGCCTTTCCAGCCGCGCGGCGTCATCGTCACCACCGATCCAATCCAACTGACCATCGGCAACATGGCCAATCGCGCTCTGTTTCGCCCTGCGGCAAGCATCGAGGAGCGCATCCGGCTCGTCGCGCCTTTCGTCACGATGGGTCAGAGGCTTTGCGACCAACCTGCCGGCGCTCGCGTCGGCCACGGCGAACTGTAGGACCAACCATGCTTCTCATCCGCTGCCCCTATTGCGAGGAAGAGCGTCCCGAGCTCGAATTCCGCAACGCCGGTGAGGCGCATATTGCGCGTTCCCCAAACATCGCCGGCGAGAGCGACGACGACTTCGAAAAGTTCTTCTTCATCCGCTCCAATCCCAAGGGGATCATCTATGAGCGGTGGCGGCACATGCATGGCTGCGCGCGGTTCTTCAACGCCGTGCGCGACACCGTCAGCGACAGGTTCCTGATGACCTACAAGGCCGGCGAGCCAAAGCCGGCGAAGCTGCCGGGAGCCGCCAAATGAGCGCGACGTTCCGCATTGCCGGCGCCGGGCGGCTCAAGCAGGCAAAGATAGCTGGCTTCAGCTTCGACGGCCGCCCCTATACCGGCATCGAGGGCGACACGCTGGCCTCGGCGCTGCTTGCCAATGGCGTCCATCTCGTCGGCCGCTCGTTCAAATACCACCGGCCGCGCGGCTTCCTGTCGGCCGGCGCCGAAGAGCCGAACGCGCTGGTCGAGATCAAGCGCGACGCGGCACGCAAGACGCCGAACGTCCGCGCCACGGTACAGGAACTCTATGACGGGCTGACGGCACAGTCGCAGAACCGCTGGCCGTCGCTCGCCTTCGACATCGGTGCGGTCAGCAGCATCGCCTCGCCGATGCTTTCGGCCGGCTTCTACTACAAGACCTTCATGTGGCCGAAGGCTGCGTGGAAGAACCTCTACGAGCCTAAGATCCGGGCCGCGGCCGGTCTCGGCGTCGCCCCCGACCAGCCGGATCCCGACCATTATTCGGCGCGCTTCGCCCATTGCGAGGTGCTGGTGCTTGGCGGTGGTGCGGCGGGTATTGCCGCGGCATTGGCTGCCGCCGAAACCGGCGTGCGCGTCATCCTTGCCGACGAGCAGGCGGAATTCGGCGGCAGCCTTCGCTTCGAGAGCGGGGCGAAGATCGAAGGCCAGGACGGCTTTTCCTGGGCGCAATCCGCTCTCGCCAAGTTGAGCGCGATGGACAATGTCCGCGTACTGCCGCGCACCACGGCCTTCGGCTATTACGCGCAGAATTTCGTCGGACTGGTTGAGCGCGTCAGCGACCATCTGCAGAGCCCCGGCCGCGACCTGCCGCGCGAGCGGCTGTGGCAGGTTCGCGCCAAACGCGTGGTGTTGGCGACCGGCGCCATCGAGCGCCACATGGTGTTTGCCGACAACGACCGTCCCGGCGTCATGCTGGCGTCGGCGGCGCGCACCTATCTCAACCATTACGGCGTCGCGGTCGGCAGGAATATCGGCGTCTATACGGCGAACGATTCCGCCTATGCGGCGGCGATCGACCTGAAGAAGGCCGGCATCAACGTGGCGGCGATCGTCGATCTGCGCGACAATCCGACCGGGCCGGCGATCGACGAGGCGAGGGCGCTTGGCATCGAGGTTAATTTCGGTCGCGCGGTGATCCGCGCCGGCGGCAAGCTGCGGGTGTCGTCAATGACTGTGCAGCCGAAGAATGGCGGCGGCGAACGCACCATCCCGGTTGACGCGATTCTGATGTCGGCCGGCTGGACGCCATCGGTGCATCTGTTCTCGCAATCGCGCGGCAAGGTCGCCTTCAACGACGAGACCAAGCGCTTCGTGCCCGGAATTTATGCGCAGGACTGCGTATCGGTCGGCGCCTGCAACGGCACCGACGGGCTGTCGGCGACGATCGACGAGGCTTATGCAGCGGGCGCCAAGGACGCCGGCAGCAAGCCAGCCAAGGGAACCAAGCCGAAAGTCGATGCCAGCGAGAGCTGGTCGCGCGGCATGCTGGGTGCGGCGCCCGGCGCCGGGGCAGAAACGACGGTAAAGGCGTTCGTCGACTTCCAGAACGACGTCACCGCCAAGGACATCCGCCAGGCGGTGCATGAGGGCATGCGCTCGATCGAGCACGTCAAGCGCTTCACCACCAACGGCATGGCGACCGACCAGGGCAAGACCTCCAACATGCACGGCCTGGCGATTGCCGCCGAGACGTTGGGCAAGCCGATCCCGCAGGTCGGGCTGACGACGTTCCGTGCGCCCTATACGCCGGTGACGTTCGGCTCGATCGTCGGGCATGCGCGGGGTCCCCTGTTCGACCCGACCCGCAAGACGGCGATCCATCCCTGGGCAGAGCGTCAAGGCGCGATGTTCGAGGATGTCGGCCAGTGGAAGCGCGCCTGGTATTTCCCGAAGCCGGGCGAGGACATACATGCGGCCGTCGACCGCGAATGCGTCACGGTGCGCAAGACGGCCGGCCTGTTCGACGCCTCGACGCTGGGCAAGATCGAGGTGGTCGGGCCGGATGCGGCCAAATTCATGGAACTGCTCTACACCAATCCATGGGAGAAGCTCGAGCCCGGCCGCTGCCGCTACGGCATCATGCTGCGCGAGGACGGTTTCATATATGACGACGGTGTCGTTGGCAGGCTTGCACCCGACCGTTTCCACGTGACGACGACGACCGGCGGCGCGCCGCGCGTCATGAACCATATGGAGGACTATCTCCAAACCGAGTTCCCGCATCTCAACGTCTGGCTGACCTCGATCACCGAGCAGTGGGCGGTCATTGCCGTGCAGGGGCCGAAGTCTCGCGACATCATCGCACCGCTGGTCGAGGGCATCGACATGTCGGATGAGGCGCTGCCGCATATGTCGGTGCGCGAAGGCCGGATCTGCGGCGTACCGACCAGGCTGTTTCGCATGTCGTTCAGCGGCGAGCGCGGCTTCGAGGTCAATGTGCCGGCCGATTACGGCGAGGCGGTCTGGGAAGCGCTATGGGCCGAGGGCCAGAAGCATGGCGCCTGTGCCTACGGCACCGAGTCGATGCATGTGCTGCGCGCCGAAAAGGGCTACATCATCGTCGGCCAGGATACCGACGGCACAGTGACGCCGAACGACGCCGGGCTCGACTGGGCGGTCGGCAAGAAGAAGGCCGACTTCGTCGGCATTCGCGGCATGGCGCGGCCGGATCTGGTCGCCAAGGGCCGCAAGCAGCTTGTCGGCCTGAAGACCAGGGATCCCAAGGTGGTGCTGGAGGAGGGAGCGCAGATCGTCGCGGACCCGAAGCAGGCAATCCCGATGAAGATGATCGGCCATGTCACGTCGAGCTATTGGTCGCAAAATTGCGGCCGCTCGATCGCACTGGGGCTGGTCGCCGGCGGCCGCGATCGCATGGGCGAGACGCTCTATGTACCGATGCCGAACGGGGTGATTGAGGTGGAGGTCACCGGTATGGTGTTCTTCGACGAGAAGGGGGAGCGCCTCAATGGCTAAGGCCGCTGTGAAAACCGCCGTCGCCGGGCCGTCGGTCGAACGCCGTCCGGCTGTCGCCGGCCAGTCGCTTTCCGCCACCGGCGTCACACTTGTCGTGCTGCCGCCGGCCGAACGCATATCGCTGCGCGCGCCGGACGCCTCGATCGCGGCACTTTCGAAAGCACTTGGCATCGCCCTGCCGCTAAGGCCGAAAACCTCGGCGGCAAAGGCTGGACGGACCGCCTTGTGGCTCGGGCCGGACGAATGGCTGGTCATCGATGAAAGCGGCAAAGATCCACTCGCCGATTGCGCCAAGATTTCCGCGCTGCATTCGGCGGTCGGCATCTCGCACCGCAACGTCGCCGTATCGGTCACCGGACCGGCTGCCGCGACGACGATCAATGCCGGCTGCCCGCAGGATTTGTCGCTCGACGCCTTTCCGATCGGGGCGGCATCGCGCACCATTCTCGGCAAGGTCGAAATCGTGCTGTTGCGCACGGCGGCCGACGCGTTCCGCGTCGAATGCTGGCGTTCCTTCTCCGACTATGTCTTTACTTTTCTGTCGGAGGCAGCGCGCGACGCGGCAGCATAGCAATGTTCGCCGCGCCCAGCAGTTCTGCGACAGCGAGCCGAGGGAGAATGCAAATGCCGTCGAACTCCGCGCCGAAGTTGCCGGCCAAGACGCCGGCCGTGCGCTCTTTCGAACACGAGCAGCGCACTGAGGCGGATGTCGAAGAGGAACTCGAGGAAGGCCTCGAGGATACGTTTCCGGCCAGCGATCCGGTGTCGATCACCGGAACGGCCATTCCTGGCGCGCCGGCAAGACCCGGCAAGGCGAAGAGGGTGGCGGGACAGAAGCGTAAGAAGTGATCTGCACGGCGCGATAAGCAGGGCTGAGGCCGGCAAGATGGGCGGGCGGAAATTCCTGCCGCCCTTTCGGTTCATCGCCGCATATTATCGCCGGTCGGCTCAGAAGCTGCTGGGCACGATCCACGGGTCGATGCCGATGCCGAGCCTCAGGCCCTTGCTGCCGGCCTTGTGGGTCGCGGCATCGGCGTTTTCAAGCGATCCGGTCGGCGCGCAATCGAGCTTCACATCGGTCTTGGTGTCGATGCAGGCCGCTTCTTGCTTGGCTGGCTGACTGCTGCCGGCAAATGCCGCGCCAGAGAGCGCCAGCAGGGCGGCGAGCGTGAGAATTGCCTTCTTCATGATCTGTCTCCGGTTCCAGCATTCGTACATGTACGGTATTGCGTACAGATACGCCCAGGACTGAGGGAGTTCAAGCGAAAATCGTACGCGTACGGAGAAATTAGGCGCAGGAATTGCCGAACGCTCGGCACCGGAGCGCGGATCGTTCGGAGAAAGATTCTACAGATCGGGAGGAACGCCGCTCCTCAGCAGTTGACCGGCGGGCCGAGCGGCGCAATCTCGTGCGCGGCGATGGCTTCGAGCATGATGTCGCCGATCCGTGTGATGAATGTCGTCTGGTCGCCGAACGGATAGAACGGGAAGGTGATCAGCAGCGAGATGGCGCCGTGGCCGACCGCCCACAGCATGGTGGCGATGGCGCGCGGATCGCCCTTGAGCCTGCCGGCGGCAACGCAGGCCTCGACCCTCTCGATCAGCACTTTCATCGCCGGATTGCCGCTCTGCATTTCGGCGAACGTCTTGCCGGCCGGCGGCCTGACTTTTTCGGTCATGAAGACGGTGCGGTATTCGTTGGGATTCTCGAGCCCGAAGGCGGCATATTCGACCAGCACCGCCTTGAGCGCCTCGATCGGGTCGTCGGCCGTATGATTTGCGATGCGCCTGGCCAGGGTCTCGAAGGCGTTTTCGGCTAACGCGAACAGGATGTCCTGCTTGTCGGCGAAATAGGAATAGACCGACATCGGCGCATAGCCGACGCGCTTGGCGAGCTTGCGGATAGTGAGGCCGTCATAGCCTTCTTCCTGGACAAGCTTGTGCGCGGCGTCGACAAGTTCGGAACGCAGTTCGGCCTTTTGTTTTTCGCGGCGCTCCTGGACGCTTAGCTGCAATTGTTCGACTGCCTTTAATAACTGATGGCTGGATGCAGCATATATACGCTGTACGACGTCGGGCAAGGGTGGCACGAAGCAGAAGCTTGACGTCACAAAACGATGTAACCCGGCAATAAAGCCGGCAACATCGGACTGTTACAGACAAACGCTAATTCGCGGCTCTGCAAGAATTGTGATCTGGGAGGCCAACATGGCCCTGACTGAGCTTTCGTCCGGCGTGCCGGACGTGAACCCGCTTTCCCATCGCGCCAGGATGGCGCTCAGGCGCGTCGTCATGGTCGCATGGCTGGCGATCGCGCTCGGCTTCGCCATGGAGGCTCTCATTCTGACCGTCAGATTTGCGGCAGGTTCCTACCCGGCGACGACGCTGATCCTGATCGAACTGGCGCAAGGCGTGACCTGGTCGTTCTTCGTCTGCGCCGGCGTCAGCCTCGGCACGGCGCTCGCTAAAGTGCGAGCCTCGCTCGGCGGCTTAATCAGCGCGATCTCGGCACCGCTGGCCATGGGCATCGCCAAGGGGACGCAAAAGGTCATGGTCAGCGCGCTCGACGCGGCGGCAAAGCCGGCCGTTCTCTCGCTCACGACGCTGGGTGTCCTGCGCGCCATCGAATACGGGCTGCTCGGCTGGATACTGGCATCGCTGGCGTCGAAGGAAGAACCCCGTCCGCTCCATTTCGCGCTGGCAGGCGCCCTGATAGGCGCGGTATTCGGTGGCGGCATCACGGTGCTGACGATTGAGACGGCCGCGGCGAACGACGCTGCTCTGGCACTGCCACAGGCTATCGCAACCGGCCTCAACGAGATCGTGTTCCCAATCGGTTGCTCACTGGTCGTCTACATTGCGCTGCAGGTCAGCCGCCACATGAAGTACGTCGCGGCCGAAGCCAAATAGATTTAGGTTCCCAGGCTTGGATGCCAGTCAGACCGCCTCCGGTTGGCGTTCGATCAGCGTCAGCGTCAGCCAGCGCGCAGTCAGCGCCGGCTTTTTCGAGCCCTCGATCTCGATCGTCACGTCGTGCGCAGTCTGCACCCAGCCCGACGGCCTGACCTTGACGTCGGCCAGCACGAAGCGGGTGCGGATGCGCGAGCCGGTCTTCACCGGCGCCAGGAAGCGCAGCGAATCGAAGCCGTGATTGACGCCCATCTTGCTGTTTTCCAGCGGCGGCATGGTTTCGAAGGTCATTGCCGACAACAGCGAAAGCGACAGGAAGCCGTGCGCGATGGTGCCGCCGAACGGCGTCTCGCGCCTGGCGCGCTCCGGATCGCAATGGATGAACTGATGGTCGTCGGTGGCATCGGCGAACTGGTCGATCATGCGCTGCGTGACCACCCGCCATGGCGACACGCCGACTTCCTTGCCGACGTTGGCCAGAAGCACATCGAGACTGATCGGTTCCACGCTGATGTCCTCCATCTTACCCCCGGCATTTCACTCGCCGGATGGCGTGCGTCTCATTCCTTGAACAATGTCAGCCCGTGTTGCACCGACTGCCCGCCATCGATCGGCAGGATGGCGCCGGTGACATAGCTGCCGGCACGGCTGCACAAATAGAGCGTTGCGCCGGCAATGTCATCCGGTGCGCCGATGCGGCCGATCGGAACGTGGTTGCCGACATGTCTTGCCTGGTCTTCGGTGCCGGTGGCGAAGGCCGTCATCCGGCTCTGGAAAGGGCCGGGCGCAAAGGCGTTGACGGTGATGCGACGGGCGGCCAACTCGATCGCCAGGATGCGTGTCAGGTGGTGAACCGCAGCCTTCGAGGCCGAGTAGGAGTAAGCGTCTTCGGCCAACGGCTGCGTGCCCATCACCGATCCCAGATTGATTACCCGGGCCGGGTCGGCCTCGCTGGCAGCGGCCTCGAGCAGAGGCAGCAATTCGCGCGTCATATAGAAGACCGCAGTGACGTTGACGCCGAACACCTTGGCCCAGGCATGATAGGGAAAGCTTTCCAGCGGCGCGCCCCAGGAGATGCCGGCATTGTTGACCAGGATATGCAGCCGTTCGGTCCGCGCCCTGACCTCGGCGACAAGCGCTGCAATGCCGGCCTCGCTGGAGACGTCGCCGGCGAAACCCTCGGCCCGGCCGGATGCCCCAAGCCCGTTCAGCTCGTCCGCTACCTTGGCGCAATCCTCGCCCTTGCGCGAGGCAATCATCACCGAGGCGCCGGCCCTGACCAGAGCGGTCGCCGCCATGCGGCCGATGCCGGTGGCGGCGCCGGTGACCAGCGCCGTCTTGCCGGCGACTGAGAACAGCTCGTCCAGATAGCTCATCGAATTCCTCCGCGCAGTTCACCGCTGTTTGATGGTGGGTCAATGAGCGGCTTCGCGTCGCCAAGGCTAGCCGAACTTCGATCACCCTTGCCACGGGTAAAGTACCTAGACCGGGGCGAGGGCACGCCTTGCGGCTGAAAAGGTTAAGCCCCAGCGGCAAGGTAGTCATTCGGCCCTGACATGGGTCGGATGAATGATGCAGCCGTCCCCCTAAGCGAGCACCTTGGCCAGCGGTTCATTTCGCGCGTGAAGCAAGTCGTCATTACTCCTCCGCCCAAGCCGCAGGCAGATCTTGAGGACTTGGGACGGTAGCCGAGCGATAGGCAGGACTGACGTTCGTGATCGTGGGGGAGCTATGCCTTCCCGAGGGAGCTGTGGGTAAGAAACAACGCATCGTCCTGTTGGCAGCGGTTTTTGCGTCTGTCTTTGGCGTCTTTTTGCTGATCCTGATCCTGCAGATGGTCAGCCTTTTGGTTGACTAGACCCCAACGAAGACCGTTCGCCCGAAGGGCCGCTCTACCGTAGGCTTTCCAACTCGCGGATGCGTTTGGTGCCGTCGGCCTCGAGCTGCCTTGTGACGGCGCCGATCAGCGTTTCGACGACGACGAAAAGTGCGGCGGATGAGTCCCAGGCCGAAGGCACGGCGGTGCGCCCGGCGATGACGTGGCGGGCGAAGCGGGCGATCGGCGACAGCCACTGGTCGGTAAACAGCACGATCTGCACGCCACGCTGGTTGGCCGTCTCGGCGAAGCGGACAAGGCTGTCCTGGTAGCGCCTGATGTCGAAGATCACCAGCACGTCGCGTTTACCCATGTCGATCAGCCGGTCGCGCCAGACGCTTTCCTGCCCGCCGAGGTGAAAAACGTTGGGCTGGATGATGGCGAGGTGGGCGGCCATGTAGCGCGCCAGCGGGTCGGTGAAGCGGCCACCGATCAGGAATGTCTTGCCGCGCCGGTCGGCCAGCTTGGCGACGATGTCGGCAAGCTGCTTATCCGAAAGGTGCCGGAAGGTCTCGCGCATATTGTCGAGCGTCGCTTCCAGCATCGGCGACACGGCGCTGCTGCCCGGCGATGGCGGATTGAGCGTGCGCGAGGCCGGCGACTGCAATTGCGCCGCCAGTTCGTCTTGCAGCGCCGACTGGAATTCCGGATAGTTCTGGAAGCCGAGCCGGGCGACGAAACGCAGGATCGTCGGCGACGATACGCCGGCGGCAGCCGAGAATTCGGCGACCGTCTTCAGCCCGATCAGCGGATAGCTGGCGATCAGCGTTTGCGCTGCGCGCCGCTCGCCGGCCGGCATGGTGCCGATGCGGTCGGAGATCAGTTCGGCAATGCTGGAAACCATGTTTTTCCCCACCCTGGCCGGGCCGTTACCGCATTATCGAAATCGCGTTTGACAAAGCCGGCCAAACTGTATGAAATCATCCGTAGGGACGCAATGAGGCAAAATACGTAACATACGGTACAGCGCTCCCCGGGGACGGCAGACAATGGAGACAGCACGGCCCGCCAGCCTTGCATCGCCTGAAACCGTAAGGGTGACGAACCCCGGCGGATTGAGCCCTTTCGTGCTAACCTGCGACCACGCCTCCAATTTCCTGCCGCCGGAATTCGGAACGCTCGGACTTGCCGCCGAGGAGCTTTCCCGCCACATCGCCTGGGATCCCGGCGCCTTGCCGGTGGCGCGCCGCATGGCCGAGGCACTCGATGCGACGCTGGTCGAGACCTGCATTTCGCGGCTCGTCATCGACTGCAACCGCCCGCTCGATGCACCGGACCTGATAGTGACGGTCAGCGCCAGCGAAAAAACCGTGGTCCCGGCCAATCAGGGGCTTTCGGCCGATCAGCGGGAGGCGCGCATCGCGCTCGCTTGGCGGCCGTTCCACGACCGGATCGCGACGATCATCGACGAGCGCCTGGCGGCCGGACGGGAGACGCGGCTGGTCTCGGTCCATTCTTTCACCCCGGTCTACAAGGGCAGCAGCCGGCCCTGGCATATCGGCGTTATCCACGACGAGGACCGCCGGCTGGCGGCGCCGCTGATCGCGGCGCTGCAGCGGGTCGCCGGCGTCACCGTCGGCGTCAACGAACCCTATTCGCCGGCCGACCGCGTCTATTTCACGCTGGAACGCCATGCCCGCTCGCGCGGGCTGCCCTGCGCAATGATCGAAATCCGCAACGACGAGATCTCCGGCGCAGCCGGGCAGCGGAAATGGGCGGATCTGCTCACGGGTATTTTTCTCAATCTGGAGCCCGAAGCGGCCAAGGCCTCCAGACCAAGCGCAGTCGGAAAGTCAGTTCAATCGGCCAGCTAAGAAACCAAAAGGGGACTTCAAAATGGTAGCACCGGGTTACAGCGAAGGTGACAAGAAGGAGGACCTGAAAGTTCTCCACGGAATGGGCTATGCTCAGGAACTGTCGCGAAGCATGAGCCGCTTCTCGAATTTCGCGATCTCGTTCTCGATCATCTGCATCCTCTCAGGCGGCATCAATTCCTTCGCGCAGGCGACATCGTCCATCGGTGGCGCCGGCGCTGGTATCGGCTGGATCGTCGGGTGCATGGTTTCGGGATTTTTCGCGCTCGCCATGGCCCAGATCGCCTCGGCATTTCCGACCGCCGGCGGCCTCTATCACTGGGCATCCATTCTGGGGAACCGTTTCACTGGCTGGCTTACCGCATGGCTCAATTTGCTCGGCCTGATCACCGTGCTCGGCGCGATCAACATCGGAACGTCTTTGTTTTTCTACGGGACCTTCGGCGCAGGACTTACCACCGACGGTGTTGCGTCTCCGGCTCAAGTCGTTGGTTTTGTTGCCATTATCACGGTCCTTCAGGCGCTGTTCAACCATTTCGGCATCAAGCTGACCGCCATGCTGACGGATGCGTCCGGCTTCCTGATTCTCGGAGCGACGGCGGTGCTGATCGTCGCCTGCCTGGTGTTTGCTCCAGCGATCGACATCACCCGGTTGTGGACGTTCACGAACTATTCGGGCGATGCGGGCGGCGGTGTTTTCCCGCAGTCCGATTCCATGACGTATCTCTTCCTGCTCTGCCTGCTGCTGCCGGTTTACACCATTACTGGCTATGATGCGTCGGCGCATACCTCGGAAGAAACGTTGAGGGCGGCGCACTCGGTTCCGCGGGCAATCGTTTCATCCGTGCTCTGGTCGTCGCTGATCGGCTGGGTGATGCTGTGCGCGATCGTGCTGGCAATTCCGGATATGGCGGCAGGCGCCAAGCAAGGGTGGGCCGTGTTCTTCGAAACCATGAACGCGATCTTGCCAGGATGGTTAAAGACACTGCTCTATCTGGCCATCCTGATCTCGCAGTTCCTCTGCGGCCTCGCTACGGTGACCTCGGCCTCGCGCATGCTGTTTGCCTTCTCTCGCGACGGCGGCATGCCGGTCGGTTCGGCCGGGCTCGCCAAAGTCAGCCCAACCTGGCGCACGCCGGTCAATGCCATCTGGACAGCTGCGATCCTCGAGATCATCTATGTCTTTCTTGCCCAGTTCATTTCGATCGGCGGCACCAACATCTACACCATCGTCGTCAATTCGACGCTGGTGTTCCTGTTCCTGTCCTTCACCATTCCGATCGCGCTCGGCATGATGGCTTTCGGAACGGCGAAATGGCCGAATCCCGGCCCATGGAATCTCGGTGCCGGCCTGTTCAAGCTGTTTTGCATCCTGTCGGTCATCGGCATGGCGATCATCTTCTACATCGCCATCCAGCCGCCGAACGACAAAGTGCTCTATATCACCCTGGGCTTCATTGTACTGACTGCGGTGCTTTGGTTCGGTTTCGAGAACCGCCGCTTCCAGGGTCCGCCCATCGGCGACCAGATCGCGAAGCGCCAGGCGGCGATCAAGGCAGCCGAGATAGCTGTCGGCGAAGCCGGCGCCTGACGCTCTCTCATGACCATGGCCGGCATCGCGCCGGCCATGGTTTCATTCCCTTTTCAAAACGACAAGCGCTGGAGTGCCGTAAGAATGGCCGGAAATTTCTCGTTCGATCAGTTGAAGCAAGCGGTTTCCAGCGGTGAGGTCGACACCGTGCTGGCCTGCATCGTCGACATGCAGGGGCGGCTTGTGGGAAAGCGGTTCCTGGCCCGGTACTTCGTCGATTCCGCGCATGACGAGACGCATGGTTGCAACTACCTGCTGGCCGCCGATATCGATATGGAACCGGTGCCCGGCTACAAGGCGGCGAGCTGGTCGAAGGGTTATGGCGATTTCGTCATGAAGCCGGACCTTGCGACGCTGCGGCGCATTCCGTGGCTGGAGAAGACGGCGCTGGTGATCTGCGACGTGCTCGACCACCACACCCATGACGACCTGGCGCATTCGCCGCGCGCCATGCTGAAGAAGCAGGTCAAGCGGCTGCAGGAGCGCGGCTATATCGGCTATTTCGCGTCCGAGCTCGAATTCTACCTGTTCAGCGAGACCTACGATTCCGCCCGCAGGAAGCACTGGCAGGGCCTCGAGACGGCATCGCCCTATATCGGCGACTACCAGATCGGCATCACCACCAAGGAAGAAGGCGTCATGCGCCGGCTGCGCAACGAAATGGAGGCGGCCGGCATTCCGATCGAGAATTCGAAGGGCGAGTGGGGTCCCGGCCAGGAAGAGATCAATGTCCGCTATGCTGAAGCGCTCGACATGGCCGACCGCCACGTCATCCTGAAGAACGGCGCCAAGGAAATCGCCGAGTCCGAAGGCAAGGCGATCTCGTTCATGGCCAAGTACAATTACGGGCTCGCCGGCAATTCCAGCCACATCCACAATTCGCTGTGGAGCGCCGACGGCAAGACGCCGTTGTTCTACGACAAAAATGCCGAGTGGACGCTGTCGACGCTCGGCCAGCAATGGGCAGCCGGCCAGCTCAAATATGCCAAGGAATTCACCTGGTTCCTGGCGCCCTACATCAACTCCTACAAGCGCTTCCAGGCCGGCACCTTTGCGCCGACCAAGATCATGTGGAGCGAGGACAACCGCACCGCCGGTTTCCGTCTTTGCGGCGAGGGCACCAAGGGCATCCGCATGGAATGCCGCATCGGCGGTGCCGATTTGAACCCCTATCTGGCTTTCGCCGCGCTGATCGCGGCCGGGCTTGCCGGCATCGATGAAAAGCTTGAACTGCAGAAGCCCTTCGTCGGCGACGCCTACCAGGCCTCGCAGTTGCCTGAAATTCCAAAGACATTGCGCGACGCTACCGCGACGCTGGTGGAATCGAAGATGCTGAGGCAGGCACTCGGCGACGATGTGCTGGAACACTACGTCCACACGGCACACTGGGAACAGTTCGAATACGACCGCCGGATTACGGACTGGGAACTGCACAGGGGGTTCGAGCGGTATTAAATGACCTGGCAATGTCGGCGCCGCCCGTCCCTCACCTTTACCCGCTCGCTGTGAAGAACGGGGCCAACGCCGGTGTTTCGTCCCTTCCAGAGCGGCGTGACCAACGAGAATTATTGTAGAATGCGAGGACCCAAGGCATGACCGAAACGGTCAAGATAAGATCCCCCATCGACGGTTCGATCTATGCCGAACGGCCTCTGGCCACGGACCAGGCGATCGGTGCCGCGGTCGAGCGCGCCAAGGCGGCGCAGGAGAAGTGGGCGCAGACGCCGGTCGTCGAGCGCGGCAAGTACATGCTTGCCATGCTGGAAGCGCTGGTCGCCATGAGCGACGAGATCGTGCCGGAGATCGCCTGGCAGATGGGCCGGCCGGTGCGCTATGGCGGTGAGTTCGGCGGCGTCAGGGAACGCGTCAGCTACATGGTCGAGATCGCCGAGGCGGCACTGAAGCCGGTCATGGCCTCCAACCCGAAGGACGGCTTTCGCCGCTATGTGAAGAAGGTGCCGCTCGGCGTGGTCATGGTGATCGCGCCGTGGAACTATCCCTATCTCACTGCCGTCAACACGATCGTGCCGGCGCTGATGGCGGGCAGCGCCGTCATCCTCAAGCACGCGGCACAGACATTGTTGGTCGGCGAACGGTTTCAGCAGGCGTTCGACAGAGCCGGCCTGCCCAAGGGCCTGTTCCAGAACCTCGTTCTGAACCATGCGCAGACCGAAAGGCTGCTCGGCTCCGGCAAGATCGACCATGTCAACTTTACCGGCTCGGTCGCCGGCGGCCGCGCCATCGAAAAGGCGGCGGCGGGCACCTTCATGACGCTCGGCCTCGAGCTTGGCGGCAAGGATCCGGCCTATGTGCTGCCGGACGCCAAGATGGACCATGCCGTTGCCAATCTGGTCGACGGCGCCTTCTTCAATTCCGGCCAGTGCTGCTGCGGCATCGAGCGCGTCTATGTCCACGAGAAGGTCTACGACGAATTCGTCGAAGGCTTCATCGCCGAGACCAGGAACTACGTCGTCGGCAATCCACTCGACCAGGCGACCACCATGGGGCCGATGGCGCAGGCGCGCTTCGCCGACCTGATCCGCGAGCAAAAGGCGGAGGCGCTACGCAAGGGCGCCAAGGCGCACATCGACACGAAGGTGGCTAACGACAGGCAAGGCTCGCCCTATCTGGCGCCGGAAGTGCTTACCCAGGTCGACCACCAGATGAGCGTGATGCGCGAGGAAAGCTTTGGCCCGATCGTCGGTATCATGAAGGTGCGCAACGATGAGGAGGCGATCGCGCTGATGAACGACAGCCCCTATGGGCTGACGGCCTCGATCTGGACGCGCGACACGGACCATGCGGCGGCGATCGGCGACCGCGTCGAGACCGGCACCGTGTTCATGAACCGCTGCGACTATCTCGATCCGGCGCTGGTCTGGACCGGCGTCAAGGACACCGGCAAGGGCGCGGCACTGTCGGCCATCGGCTACGACAATCTGACCAGGCCGAAATCATACCATCTGCGCGAGGTGATCTAAGGTGGCGATCGGCAAGCCAACGATCGCTGTTGAGAGGGAGTAATGGCGGATACGCAACAATCGGCGCTGCCGGATCGTGAAGGTCCCGAGGGTATCGGCGGTTGGCTTGTCCTGCCGATGCTCGGGTTGATGCTCACCCCGATACTAGGGTTGGTACAATTGCACAATACCGACTATCTCGGCATGTTACAGAACTGGCAGGCCTTCAGTTTGTCCCAAGGTGTGCTGATTGTTGCCGAATTGGTGATATCCGGCATACTAAACCTTACGGCCCCGGCCCTATTATTGTTCTTCATGTTCAAGCGCTGGCAGATATTCCCCGGCTGGTACATGATTTGGGCATTCGCGATGCCGATATATTCCGTTGTCGATTCATGGGCCGGGTATCTGGCTTTTCCCGACAGCTTTCCATCGCTGGACGATGCGTTCGATAAAGAAACGATGCGCGACATTTACCGTTCGGTCTGGGCCGCAGCCATCTGGATTCCGTACATGATGCGGTCAGACCGTGTGGCCAATACCTTTGTGAATTAACAACAGCCGAGAGCATGAAAGCAGTCAAGAAGGTCGAAATGACAAAACTCGTTTCCAAATGGAATTACCCGACGACCGTCCGCTTCGGCGCCGGACGCATCAAGGAACTGCCGGAGGTGCTGGCGGCGACCGGCATCAAGCGGCCGCTGTTCGTCACCGACCCGGGACTGGCCAAGCTGCCGGTGGTGGCCTCGACGCTGAAGATCCTCGACGACGCCAAGGTGCCGTATGGCGTGTTTTCCGAGGTCAAGCCGAACCCGGTCGATTCCAACCTGACCGCCGGCATCGCCGTGTTCAAGAAGGGCAAGCATGACGGCGTCATCGCCTTTGGCGGCGGCTCGGCACTCGACCTCGGCAAGCTGATCGCCTTCCAGGCCGGGCAGACGCGGCCGGTCTGGGATTTCGAGGATGTCGGCGACTGGTGGACGCGCGCCGATGCCGATGCGATCGCGCCGATCATCGCGGTGCCGACCACGGCCGGCACCGGCTCGGAGGTCGGCCGCGCCGGCGTCATCACCAATGAAGCGACCCACACAAAGAAGGTCATCTTCCATCCGAAACTTTTGCCTGCGATCGTCATTGCCGATCCGGAACTGTCGGTCGGCATGCCCGGTTTCATCACCGCCGGCACCGGTATGGATGCGCTCGCCCACTGCCTCGAAGCCTATTGCGCGCCGGGCTATCACCCGATGGCCGACGGCATCGCCGTGGAAGGCATCAGGCTGGTCTTCGAAAACCTGCCGAAAGCCTATGCCAACGGCAAGGATCTGGTCGCCCGCGCCAATATGATGAGCGCCGCTGCGATGGGCGCGGCCGCCTTCCAAAAGGGCCTTGGCGCCATTCATTCGCTGTCGCATCCGATCGGCGCGCTCTACGACACCCACCACGGCATGACCAACGCAGTGTTCATGCCCTATGTGCTGGCCTTCAATCGCGAGGCGATCGAGCCGCGCATCGCCCGGCTCGCCGCCTATTGCGGCATCAAGGGCGGTTTCGACGGCTTTGCCAAGGGGATCGTCAAGCTGCGCAAGGAGCTCAAGGTGCCGCACGCGCTGCCCGGCCTGATCAAGGGGCTCGACATGGACAAGAAGCGCAAGGGCCTGATCGCCGACATGGCGGTGGTCGATCCGACCGCCGGCGGCAACCCGGTCAAGCTGACCAAGAAGGCGGCGCTGACGCTGCTGGAAAACGCCATCGCCGGCGCCGTCTGAGGCAACTTCAGCATTGCAAATCCATTTGGGAAAAAAGAGGCGAAGAAAGGGGGAAAGGATGAAAGGCAAGGCCGAAACTAGTTAGCCGGAAAAATAACGGCGTAGCGATTGCTACAGCCGGTTAAAAAGAGTTTACTTTTTCGTACTGCAGGGCATCGCTTTCACAAAGCTTTCATCTGGCTGTCACACGAAAACGATACCGCATCGCAGGCGTCCAACGGCGTCAGTTCAACGGAGAGAACACATGTTCAAATTCACGGGAAAACTGCTTTCCCTTTCGGCCGTCGCCCTGATGGCGACCTCTGCCATCTCGTCGGCCCAGTCCATGGATGAACTGGTCGCCGCAGCCAAGGCGGAAGGCCAGCTCACCACGATCGCGCTGCCGCACAGCTGGTGCGGCTATGGCGACGTCATCGCCGGCTTCAAGGCAAAATATCCGGGGATCACCGTCAACGAACTCAATCCCGATGCCGGCTCCGGCGACGAGATCGAGGCGATCAAGGCCAACAAGGACAATAAAGGCCCGCAGGCGCCTGATGTCATCGACGTCGGCCTGTCTTTCGGCCCGTCCGCCAAGGCAGATAACCTGATCCAACCCTACAAGGTGTCGACCTGGGATACGATCCCTGACAGCGCCAAGGATGCCGATGGCTTCTGGACCGGCGACTACTACGGCGTGCTCGCCTTCGGCGTGAACAAAGCCGTCGTGCAGAACGCGCCACAGGACTGGGCTGACCTGCAGAAGCCGGAATATGCCAACTCGGTGGCGCTCGCCGGTGACCCGCGCACGTCGAACAACGCCGTCATGTCGGTCTACGCTTCGGGCCTCGCGGCTGGCGGTACCGGCGGCCAGGACGCCGCCGCCAAGGGTCTGCAATTCTTCAAGCAGCTCAACGATGCCGGCAACTTCGTGCCGGTCGACGCTGAAGCGGCAGCTGTCGCCCAGGGCACGACGCCGATCGTGATGAACTGGGACTACAACCTGCTTGCCATGCGCGACAAGATGGCCGGCAATCCGGAAATCGAAATCGTCGTGCCAAAGGGAGCGGTGGTCGCAGGCGTCTACGTTCAGGCGATCAGTGCCTATGCGCCGCACCCGAATGCCGCCAAGTTGTGGATGGAGTATCTCTATTCGGACGAAGGCCAGCTCGGTTGGCTGAAGGGCTACTGCCACCCGATCCGCTTCAACGATCTCGCCAAGAAGGGCGTGATCCCGAAGGAGATGCTGGACAAGCTGCCGGCCGCCGAGAACTATGAAAAAGCGGTCTTCCCTACTTTGGAGGAACAGAACGCTGCCAAGAAGGAAATCAGCACGAACTGGGATGCCATCGTTGGCGCCGTCGTGAAGTAATTCATAGGGCGCTGGGCGGTTCGCCGCCCGGCGCCCTATGCCAACTTCGGGAACTCCATGGCAGATTCCACAATGTCCCAGACAGCCAGCGTCAGTCCTGGCGCGCCGGAGATCAGCCGCCTTCGGCTGCCACTGCATTGGTTAGGCGTAACTCCGTTCTTCATTTTCGCGCTGCTCTTTCTGATCTTGCCCACGGTAGGGCTGATCGCGGGCGCGTTCAAAAATGCAGCTGGCGACTATACGCTCGATAACATCATAGCGTTGTCGCAACCCAAGCTCGCGGCGGCCTATTGGGTATCCATTCAGATCAGCTTTGTTTCTGCGATCCTTGGCGCCTTGATCGGCCTGGCAATGGCCGTGGCAGTCGTTCGCGGAGGTTTGCCGTCGTGGTTACGCTCGGCGACCTTGACCTTCTCGGGCGTCGCCTCGAATTTCGCCGGCGTGCCGCTGGCATTCTCGTTCATCGCGACGCTAGGTCGGCTCGGAGTGGCGACAATCCTGTTGCGAGACATTTTCGGCATCAACATCTATTCGCTCGGCTTCAGTATCTTTTCGTTTTGGGGCCTAATCCTCACCTACCTTTATTTCCAGATTCCATTGATGATTGTCATCATCACGCCGGCGGTCGATGGGCTGAAGAAGGAATGGGGTGAAGCTGCCGCCACGCTCGGCGCAAGCAATTGGCAATATTGGCGCATGGTGGTCATCCCGGTCTTATGGCCGAGTTTTCTCGGTACGACGGTCCTCCTCTTTGCCAACGCGTTCGGGGCGGTCGCAACAGCCTATGCACTGACGGGGCCGTCACTCAACATCGTGCCCATCCAGCTGTTCGCGCAGATTCGCGGCGACGTGCTTTACAATCCGAATCTAGGCTACGCGCTTGCATTCGGCATGATAGTCATCACCGGCTTGGCCAACCTCTTCTATATCTTGTTCCAACGGCGAGCCGAGCGGTGGCTGAAATGAAGCAAGGCAGCCGCTTTTGGGCTTGGCTCGTTTTTGGCGTGGGAACCGCCTATTTTGTCCTGCCGCTTTTGGCGACCTTTGAATTCTCCTTGCGTAAGCGGCGCGGGGAATACTCCTTTGACGCCTACCGCTCAGTCTTCGAAGATCCGAATTTCCAGACGACATTTACCTACTCCGTCGTTGTGGCGGTTTTCACCATTCTTTTGGGCGTGCTCCTCGTTGTCCCGACGGCCTACTGGATTCGGCTGCGGCTACCGAATCTGCGGCCGCTCGTAGAGTTCATCACTCTGCTGCCGCTGGTTATTCCCGCTATCGTCATCGTCTTCGGCTACATCAGAATGTTCGGTTCGAATTCAACGCTGCCTTTCCTGGCGACAGCGCGCGGCACCGATGTTCTGCTGGTCATCGGCTATGCAGTGCTGGCGCTGCCTTATATGTACCGGGCGGTCGATACCGGTCTCAGGACCATCGACGTCAGAACGCTCACCGAAGCCGCACAAATCCTCGGCGCCGGCTGGACCACCATCATCGCCCGCATCATCCTGCCGAACGTACTGATCGCCGTCTTATCCGGCGCGTTCCTGAGTTTTGCCATCGTCATCGGCGAGTTCACCATGGCCTCGCTGTTGAATCGCCCAGCCTTCGGCCCCTATCTGCAGAACATCGGCGCCAACAGTGCCTATGAGCCGTCGGCACTGGCGATCATTTCGTTCGCCATCACCTGGGGCTGCATGTCGCTGATCCAGATCCTGTCGCGCTTCGCGCCGAAATCGGCAAACCGCCCGAACTGATCGAAAGAAAAAGTCATGGCCGAGCCATTCCTCTCAATACAGCAGGTGCAAAAATCCTTCGGCGCCACCCCCGTGGTGCAGGATTTCAACCTCGACGTCGAGCCGGGCGAATTCGTCTCCTTCCTCGGGCCATCGGGCTGCGGCAAGACGACGGTGCTGCGCATGGTCGCCGGCTTCGAGGAGCCGAGCGCCGGCAAGATCGTGGTGGCCGGCAAGGACATCACCCGGCTCAAGCCCAACCAGCGCAATGTCGGCATGGTGTTCCAGGCTTACGCGCTGTTTCCGAATCTGACCGTGGCGCAGAACATCGGCTTCGGGCTGAAGGTCGCGGGCATGCCCAAGCCCGATGCCGACAGGCGCGTTGCCGAGATGCTCGACCTCATCAAGCTGCCGCAGATGGGCGATCGCTATCCCTATCAGCTCTCCGGTGGCCAGCAGCAGCGTATCGCGCTGGCGCGGGCCATCGCGCCGAAGCCGAAGCTCCTGCTGCTCGACGAGCCGTTGTCGGCGCTCGATGCCAAGGTGCGCGTATCGCTGCGCGAGGAAATCCGCTCGATCCAGAAGAAGCTCGGCATCACCACCATCTTCGTCACCCACGATCAGGAAGAGGCGCTGTCGATTTCCGACCGCATCGCTGTGATGTATGGCGGCAAGGCCGAGCAAGTCGGCACGCCGTTCGAGATCTACAACCGGCCGGCAACCAAATTCGTCGCCAATTTCGTCGGCACGCTGAACGTGCTGGAAGGCACGGTCACCGACGCGGCTTCGGGCAAGGTGCGCGTCAACTCGCAAGAGGTCTCGCTCAAGGGCAAGCTCAACGGCTCGAAGTCCGGGGACACGCTGTCGCTGGCGTTGCGGCCCGAGGCGATCTCGCTCGGCCGCCACCCCGGCCGCGACTCCAGCCTTTCGGGCGAAATCGCCGAGGTGCATTTCCTCGGTTCGGTGATCCGGGTGCGCGTCGGCATCGGCGGCAGCACGGTCTCGCTAGACACATTCAACAGCCCGGCAACGCCGCCGCCTGCCGTCGGCGAAAAGGCCGAGATTTCGTTCTCGTCCGGCGACATGCTTGTGCTGCATTGAGGCAGTTCTGGAAAAACTGTTCCACATTTTCCTGGGATCGCCTTCAGGCGATCCGCCAATAGACAGGCGGATTTGCCTCGGCGCGAGCAAAAGAACCGGATCTGCTCAGACCCAAGCTTGGTAGCGTGACAATTGTCGATCGGACGAATATACGGAGGTCGCGACGGTGTGATTTCCTGTGCTCCACATTTAGTCAGGGAATGTTGCAATCGCGGTCAATCTCATGCGTCAAAAGAGACAAGCAGACCGCCAAGGGAAACCCGCTGGGGAGTGAAGATTGATCCTTGAATTGGAATTGTCTGCAGCCGGTTTTGTGACCTGCAGTTTGGGACATTTTGGCTGATGGGCTCCAGCAATTTCCTGGACTCTGAAGACGCTGTGCGCAGGTTGCCTGGTCATCCGGAACAGGCCGACTTGGCGCGCGCAGCGTATTTCCATCAACTGAAATCGATGCCGGCGCGCCGCTATCATGGAAGTGCCGAGTTGCGCCGCAATTTGCCGAAGCAGCTTGGGCGAGCCTTTGATCTCGGGGTGGGCAATGGAACCCTGTCTCTTGCGTCGGCGGCCGATGGATGGCAGGTCACGGCGGTTGAGCCGGACCCTAGCGCGTTGACCGGAACTGATGCGATTCGGGCGCCCGCCAGAAACACCGGTACGCGCATTGATGTCGTCGAAGCCGGTCACCTGGTATCGTTCATTTGTGAAAAGGAAGATCGTGATGTCGGCTAAAGGGGTCGAAGAAGCGCGGCCGATAACAGTCACTGATACCGCGGCTGACATCTACTCGGACAGTCAGTACCTTGCCAACAATCCTGACTGGCATCTGGCCGATACAGCCTGGAAGGCGCGCGAGATCGCAAACATCCTGGAGCGCAACAATGTTGTCTGGCGCGACGCCGTCGAGGTCGGCTGCGGCAGCGGCGGCATCGTCGGCAAATTGGCCGCGCAATATCCGGGCAGACCTATTCATGGATACGATATTTCCGAAGACGCAGCAAAACTCTGGCCGCTGCAAAAGGCGTCTGGCGCGATCTTCCACCACGAGGATTTTCTGGCGACCAAGTCAGTGCATGACCTTGTCATGCTGATCGACGTCTTCGAACATGTCGAAGACTATATGGGCTTTTTGCGGGCACTGCGCCCGCACGGCCGCTATCACGTTTTTCATATTCCTTTGGACCTTCACGTCCAGGGACTGGTTCGGCGAGCTTACATGCACGCACGTCAGAAGGTGGGGCATCTCCATTATTTCACGCGCGAGACCGCGCTTGCGACGCTTGAGGACACGGGTTACACGGTGGTCGATTGGCACTTTACCGACGTGGCGGGCGAAGCCAACGTTTCCACGAGGCCTCTGCGCACCAAATTGCTCAATCCAGTGCGCAAACTGATAGGCAGCGTTGCCCCCGCTACCAGCGCGCTGCTGCTGGGCGGCTTTTCCCTCATGGTGCTCTGCCGGCCGCGCGATGATCCGTCCGCCCCGGCTGCCATGCCCTTGTGAACTTCAGATAGCCGGAGAGAAATCCTGATGACGAATCCCCAACGCGTCCTCGTTACGGGCGGAGCTGGTTTCATAGGCTGGCGGTGCGCGCGAAATCTCGCCAAGGACGGCGCTCGGGTGTTGATCGCCGATAATCTTTCGGTCGGCATGCCGATGCCTGACATGGACGGATGCGAGACGCGGGAGATCGACATCCGCGACAAGAGTGGGATGGTAGAGTTGGCTGAGGGTTTCAAGCCCGACACCATTATCCACCTGGCGGCTATTCACCACATTCCGACATGCGAGCGACAGCGCGCCTATGCGTTGGACGTGAACGTGGTCGGCACCGAAATCGTCCTCGATGCTGCTGAAAAGGCTGGTGTCGGAACGGTCGTGCTGGCGTCCAGCGGCGCGGTGTACGACTGGGTCGATGCCCCGCTCGACGAGGATGCGACCAGGACCTGGCCTTGCGACAACTATGCTCTGTCCAAGCTGACCAATGAAAGCCAGCTTCGTTTCTGGGCCGACAGGACCGGCGGGAGGGGGCGTGTGGCGCGCATCTTCAACACTATCGGCCATGACGACCCCAATGCGCATCTCATTCCCGATATTCTCAACCAGCTCTACAATGCCAAGGGCCAGGCCAGGATCGCATTGGGCAATCTGAAACCGCGGCGCGACTACATCCATGCGGAGGATACCGCTGCCGGGGTGGCGGCTTTGGCCGGCGACACTGGTGAGGCGAGTTTCGATGTCATGAATATCGGTTCCGGCAGGGACGCATCGGTGGAGGAGCTTGTTCGCCTGATCGGAGCGGCGATGAAGGTCGATATCGAGATCGTCGAGGACAAGGCGCGCTTACGCAGGGTCGACCGCGCAACGCAACTGGCCAAGGTGGACAAGATCGGAAATCGAGTTGGCTGGTCCGCCAAGATCGAACTTCCAGCCGCCGTGGCCGATATCGTGCGCGGGTTTCCTTTCAAAAAGGCAGGCTGAGGCATCGAGGGGCGAAGATGATTACCGCGGGCTTCACGCTCATCGGCCGAGGCAACTGGTCAGGTGGGGAGACCTACCTGCGCAACATGCTCGGCGTTATTTCCAGCGAATTGGCCGGGAAGTTGCAGGCCAAGCTGTTCTTAACTCCGGCGCAGGCAGAAAAGATCGGCACATCGATGGATGCTTTCCTGGCCGCGCCGCCGATCGTCGATGCGAAGGTTGCTGATTTTGGCCGCGGTCGCAACGCCATCCGGGCGCTGGCCAGCGGCAGCGACGCCGATGCGGCACGGATACTAAGCCACGAAGGCGTCGACGTGGTGTTCGAGCCGGCGCAGTTCTACGGCAACCGTTTTCCGATTTCTGTCGTATCGTGGATTCCTGACTTCCAGCACCGACACTTGCCACACCTGTTCTCGCGCTCCATGTGGTGGCGTCGCGATTTGGGATACCGTCTGCAGACGTCCGGCAAACGCATCATCCTGTTGTCGAGCGATGACGCCAGGCGGGACTGCGAGACGTATTATCCCGCAGCACGCGGCAAGACGGCGGTCGTTCGGTTTGCAATCGATCTTGATCCGGCCCCGCATATAGCAAGGCAGGCGGAGGTGATCGCACGGTATGAACTGCCGCAGCGTTATTTCTACCTACCGAACCAGTTCTGGTCGCACAAGAACCATGGGCTTGTGATCAAAGCATTGGCGCACATATCGGCAAATGGCGGGCTTGATAAGGTTGCCCCCGTGATCTTGACCGGGCGAACCGAAGACCCGCGCAATCCCCGACATTTCGACCAGTTGCTGGCTAGCGCCAGGGAGGCCGGCGTGTCGGGTCATTTCCGTCATCTGGGCCTTGTGCCTTACGAGGATGTGTTCGGCCTCAACGCTGCTTCCGATGCTCTCATCAATCCTTCGCTGTTCGAGGGCTGGTCAACCACGGTCGAGGAAGCCAAGGCGCTCGGCACACGGATGCTCCTCTCGGATATCAGCCTTCATCGGGAGCAGGCGCCAAACGCGACGTTCTTTCCGGTCGACGATGCCGTGGCGTTAGCGTCCGCCATGGTCACCATGTCTCAGGGACCGGCGCGAACGCATGAAAAGGCCGAAAAGCTGCGTGCCGATCATGCGGCGCGTCGCCAGATGTATGCGGACGCGCTTCTTGGAGCATTCCAGCGCGCCGCCGCAGTTCGCTGACCGCCCTCAGTCATGATCGAACCGTCCAGGCCCCTGCCGTCGGTCGCTTTTCACGGTTATAACTGGGCATGGCGCTTTTTGAACTGACCCTTGTTCTTCTCCTGGCCGCGGTCGCCCTGACGGCGTTGTCACGGCGTCTGCAGATTCCCTATCCTTCGTTGCTGGCGCTGGCCGGCGCCGGCATAGCCTTCCTGCCGTTTGCACCGACCATCGAGATCGACCCGGAGCTGGCGCTCGCTCTGTTCATCGCGCCGGTGCTGCTCGACGCGGCCTATGACACGTCGCTGCGCGATCTCAACCGCTACAAGGTTTCGCTCATCCTGCTGGCGCTCGGCGCCGTCATCTTTACCACCGTGACCGTGGCATTTGTCGGTTGGACGATGGCAGGCCTGCCCATTGCCGCGGCCATAGCACTTGGGGCGATCGTGGCGCCGCCCGATGCCGTCGCAGCCGCGGCCGTGCTCGGACAGTTCAAGGTGCCGCACCGCATCACCGCCATCCTGGAAGGCGAGAGCCTGCTCAACGACGCCACGGCGCTGTTGATCTACAGGATGTCGGTTTCCGCAGCCGCCGGCTCCATCCTGTTCAGCAGTGCCGTACCAATGATCCTGCTGTCGACGGTTGGCAGCCTTGCCGCAGGCTATGTGCTCGGCCGGTTGTCTCTCGCGATACTCGGCCGCATCGACGACCCGGCGAGCGGCACCGTGGTGCAATTCGCCTCAACGTTCGGCGTCTGGATCCTGGCCGACAGGATAGGGCTTTCCGCCATCATCACGATCGTCGTCTATGCCATGACGATCGCACGTACGTCGCCGCGCCGCATGCCGGCAAGGAATCGTGTCAGTTCCTACTCGGTCTGGGAGACGGCGGTGTTCGTGCTCAATGTCTTGGCCTTCGTTCTGATGGGACTTCAGGCACGGTTGATCGTCGGCCGCCTTGCTGAGCAGGGGCAGGTCGAAGCATTCATCTTCGCCGCAGCCGTGCTGGCTGTCGTCATCGTCTCGCGGCTGGTCTGGGTGCTGGGCTGTGGCGCGATTCTCAGAAGGCTGGCACGTCTGGGCGATGAGGACAGGCGGAGAGACGCTCCGACATTTCGCGGCGGCGTGCTCATCGGCTGGTGCGGCATGCGCGGCCTGGTGACGCTTGCGGCAGCCTTCGCCTTGCCGGCCGATTTTCCCGGCCGCGACCCGATCGTGCTCGCCGCTTTCACTGTCGTGCTCGGCACGCTGGTGCTGCAAGGCGTCAGCCTGAAGCCGTTGCTGCTTCTGCTCAATTTCGACCCCGACCAGACCGTCGACCGGGAGGTCGCGCAGGCGCGCGTCGCCATCATGCAGGCGGCGCTGGACGTGCTGAGCGGCAAGACATCGAGTGCGGCAGGGGCGGTGCGAGAGCAATATGCGGCGCAGCGCGCCATCGCCGAAAACCCGGAGGATGCCCAGGCCGCGACCGAGTATGACAGATTGCGTCTTTATGCCATCAAGAGCCAGCGCGATGCGCTGGAGCGTTTGCGCATCGACGGAACGATCGGCGACGAAGCCTACCACCGCCTTGAGGAAGAAATCGACTGGTCGGAACTGGCAGCATCCCCGCCCGGTCGGTTCCAGCCGCTGACCACTTAAAGCGCGTCGCGTTTGGACAGCCTCTTGCGACGCGCTTTAAGTTTTTGTCTCTATGCATGTCGTTATCCCAAAACCGCTGCGCACTTTTGGGCGACAAGCATTAGCATCTGGCCCAAGCTCCCTCCGCCCGGCTGCACATTGCAAGGCTGTCAGCGAACGGCTACTGCCAGCAGGAAACTGAGCCGGATAAGCAATGAAGCTGGTCAGCTACAACATCCAGTACGGCTTCGGCAGCGATGGCCGCTACGATCTGGCGCGCTGCGCCAAGGTCGTTGCCGGCGCCGACATCATCGCCTTACAGGAAGTGGAGCGGCACTGGTTGCGCAGCAACGAGGACGACCAGCCGGAACTTCTTTCGCAATTGCTGCCCGACTACCATTGGGTCTATGGCCCGGCCTTCGACATGGATGCCAGCCGACGGCGTGAAGGCCGCATCGTCAACCGGCGGCGGCAATTCGGCACCATGCTTCTGTCGAAGCTGCCGATCGCCTGGTCGCGGCTGCACACGCTGCCGCTCAGGCGCACGCTGCGGCCGCTCAACACCCGCAATGCCGCACTCGAGTGCATGATCCGCACCCCTGCCGGCCCGGTGCGGGTGCTGTCGCTGCATCTGGCACATATTGCCGCCGAGGAGCGGCTGGAGCAGATCGAATACCTGCTCGCCGAGCATCACCGGGCGCCGTCCGAGGGCGGGCCATGGAGCGGTGCCGACGATGAGCCGGCGCGCAACTGGAGCAATGGCGAACAGGAGCCGGAAAGCCCGCTGGCGGCGATCTGGATGGGCGACTTCAACATGGAGCCGGGCAGCGCCGAGTACCGCCGCATCGCCGGCAGCGCGCCCTATCATCGCGGTGCCGCCTATCTCGACGGTTTTGTCGATGCCGCCGCCGTCGCCATGGAACCGACAACGGATTTCCATACCCATGTGAAGACCATCGACGGCAGAGTAGCAAAGCGCCGGCTCGACCATTGCTTCGTCGGCGGCATGTTTGCCGGGCGCGTGCGTTCGGTCAGTGCCGATGTCGGCCAAATCGCCTCCGATCATTTTCCGCTCTGGGTCGATATCGACATGGAAGCGCCGGTAGCCACCGGGATCGGCGGCGGATGAGCCGCCGATGAGCCTGTTTGTCTTTTTCGCGGTGCTTGCCGCTGCGGCCATGCATGCGATCTGGAACGCGCTGGTCAAGGTCCATCTCGACCGTTTCCTGTCGATTACGCTGATGACGGCCGGCATGGGTGCCGCCGCGCTGGTGACGTTGCCTTTCGTCGAGGTGCCGAAGCCGGAAGTGTGGCCATACATCCTCGCCTCGGTTGTCTTCCACATGGGCTACAGGACGTTCCTGATCGGTGCCTACAAGGCCGGCGATTTCGCCCAGACCTATCCGCTGGCGCGCGGCACCGCGCCGCTATTGGCTGCTTTGGGGGGCATTGTGGTTGTGGCCGAGATGCCGGCGCCGCTCGCTATCGTCGGCATCGTCTTGTTGTCGGCGGGCACGCTGGTGCTGTCGTTTCGCGGCGGCGCGCATCTGGAGAAGTTGAACCTGCGCGCCGTCGGCTTCGCGCTGGGCACATCGATCTTCATCGCCAGCTATACGCTGTCGGACGGCAGCGGCGCGCGGCTCGCCGCCACCGCGTCGAGTTATGCGGCCTGGCTGTTCGTCTGCGACGCGCTGTGGGCGCTGGTGCTGTGCGTCGTCTTTCGCGGCCCACGGGCGCTGCCGGTGCTGGCGCGCGACTGGAAGGCGGGAATCTATACCGGCGTGCTCAGCGGCGGCGCCTACTGGATCGTGATGTGGGCGATGACCAAGGCTCCGATCGCCTCGGTGGCGTCGCTGCGCGAAACATCGATCCTGTTCGCCATGATGATCTCGGTGTTCGCGCTCGGCGAGAAGATGACGGCATGGCGAGGTGCTGCGGTGCTTAGCATCGTCGCCGGCGTCGTTGCGCTGAGACTGGGATAGTCACGCGATCTCCAGGTCGCACACTATCAGCCCGTCCGTGCCACCTTCGAGCGCCGCGACCAGTCTCGCGCCGGCTCGCTGGTGCGCTTCATGCTCCAGATAGGCATCGCGCGCCGCGGCATCGCGAAAGTCGATGGTGAAGCCGTGCGTGAAGCCGCGGGCGAAGGGTTCTGGGCTGGTGTTGGCGCTGAACTCGACCTTGCCCATGCCGTCGATCACCGGCCGCAACGCTTCGAGATCGCCATGGATTGCCGCGCGCTCGGCGATGGCGACATCGTTGCGGAATCTGACGAAAACACAGTGCCTGATCATTCTTTGTCCCTCATGCCGCTCGGTTGGTGGAAAACACCGCCGGCGGCAGCGGCTCCCGGCCAAGGATCAGATCGGCGCCCTTTTCGCCTACCATGATCGTCGGCGCGTTGGTGTTGGAGGAGGGGATGCGCGGCATCACCGAGGCGTCGCAGACGCGCAGGCCCTCGATGCCGCGCAGCTTGAGATCGGGCGTTACCACGCTCATCGCATCGTGGCCCATGCGGCAGGTGCCGACCGGGTGGTGGTCGGTCTTGGAACTGCGGCAGGCGTAGTCGAACAGTTCGTCGCCGGTCTGCAGGTCGGGTCCCGGTAGTACCTCGCGCAGCACGTAGGGCTGCAGCGCCTTCTGCCGCATGATCTCGCGCGCCAGCCTCAGCCCCTTGATCGACATGTCGCGGTCATAGGGATCGGACCAATAGTTCGGATCGATCAGCGGGCGGTCGGCCGGGTCGGCACTGTTCAGCCGCACCGTGCCGCGCGAGCGCGGTGGCAGGAAGGCCGAGTTCAGTGTCACGCCCGGATTGTTCAGCTTCTCGACGCCGGCCTCGATGCCGGAGCCGAGGCCGAGATGCAGCTGGATATCGGGAGAGGCGGCGGTCGGATCGGCGTACCAGAAGCCGCCGGTCTCGAACAGGCTGGAGGCCACGGGGCCCTTCTTCAGGAGAAGATACTGCAGGCCGGCCCACGCCGTCCAGTGCAGCTTGGCGTAGTTGTCATAGGTGTGGTTGCCGGTGCATTCGGCGATGACGAACAGGTCGAGATGATCCTGCAGATTGGAGCCGACGCCGGGCAAATCGTGCACCGGCGTCACGCCGACCGCCTTCAGATGGTCGGCCGGGCCGATGCCCGACTGCATCAGAAGCTTCGGCGAGCCGATGGCGCCGGACGAGACGATCACCTCGCGTTCGGCGTGCAGGATCGTTGGCTGGCCGCCCGGCTTGTCGACGATCTCGACGCCGACAGCGCGGCCTTTGTCGACGACGATGCGTGTCACCAGAACGCCGGTCCTGATGGTGAGATTCTTGCGCTCGCGGATCGGCCTGAGATAGGCGACCGAGGCGGAGGAGCGTTTTGCGTCCTTCTGCGTCAATTGGTAGTAGCCGACGCCCTCCTGGCTGGCGCCGTTGAAGTCGGGATTAAAGGGAATGCCCATCTCTTGTCCGGCACGGAAATAGGCCTCGCAGATCGGCAGCGGCGCGATCGGGTTCGATACGCCGAGCGGGCCCTGGTCGCCGTGAAAATCGTTGGCATAGCGCTGGTTGTTCTCGGCGCGCTTGAAATAGGGCAGCACGTCGCGATAGCCCCAACCGGCAAGGCCTTCTTCCTTCTCCCAGGCATCGTAGTCGCGTGCGTTGCCGCGCGTGTAGATCTGGGCGTTGATCGAAGAGCCGCCGCCGATCACCTTGGCCTGCGTGTACCGGAAGACGCGATCGTTCATGTACTTTTGCGGCACCGTCGACCAGCCCCAGGCGGCGATGCCCTTGGTCATCTTGGCAAAACCGGCCGGCATGTGGATCAAGGGATGCCAGTCCTTGCCGCCGGCTTCGAGCAGCAGCACCTGATGCGACGGATCTTCGCTCAGCCGATTGGCGAGTACGCAGCCGGCCGGGCCGGCGCCGACAATTATGTAGTCAGTCATGGGATGTAGTCGATCATGGCGTCACCTGTTCATAGCCTCGGCACGGACAGCGCGCCGTCGACATTGATGACCGAGCCGGTCGAAAAGCCGAGCTTGCCCCCGGCGAGCGCCGCCACGGCGGCACCGATATCCTTGCTCTCGCCCCAGCGCATTGCCGGCACCAGGCCGCCGTCGATCAATCCGTCATATTTGGCGGTGACACCCGCGGTCATGTCGGTGCGGATGATGCCCGGCCGCACTTCGAACACGGCGATGTTTTCGGCGGCAAGCCGCAGCGCCAGGTTCTTCACCCACATCGAAAGCCCGGCCTTGGAAATGCAGTAATCGGAGCGTTCCGGCGAGGCCATGGCGGCACTGACCGAAGTGATGGTGATGATCGACCTCGCACCATCGCTCGGCAGGTCGAGCATCGCTTTGGCAACGGCCTGGCTGAGGAATACGGTGCCGCGCAGATTGATGCTGAGCACCCGGTCGAAATTTTCCGGCTTGAGTTCAAGCAAGTCGCCGCGCAGGACGGTTCCGATGCCAGCATTGTTGACCAGGCAGTCGATGCGGCCGAAGGCGCTTGTCGCGGCATCGATCAGCGCTGCATGGTCGTCGAGGTCGGCGATGTCGCCGCTGACATAGGCGAACTTCGCGCCGCGCCCGGTGATGTCGGCGGCGAGCCCGTCGGCGGCTTCGTTGGCAAGGTCGGCGACGAGGATGTCGAAGCCGGCGCTGGCCAGCGCCTCGGCGCAGGCAAGGCCGATGCCGCGCGCGCCGCCGGTGACGATCGCTGCCGGGCGGCTCATGTTGCGAGCTCCGTCTTGCGGATGTGGTCGGCGACGCGCAGCGCCTGTGCGGCGATCGACAGCGCCGGATTGACGGCGGCCGAATTCGGCAGGAAGCCGGCATCGACGACGAACAAATTGCTGTGGTCGAAGGAGCGGCAGAATGGGTCGAGCGGCGAGGTCGCCGGGTCATTGCCCATCTTCACCGTGCCGCACTGGTGCGAGGGCGTGCGCTTGTCGAACGGCCGCGACAGGACGATCGGATAGCCGCAGGCGCGGAAATTCTCGCGCATCACCTTGGTCAGCCCGTCGAGCGACTCCATGTTGGAGCGCCGCCACTGCATGACGATGTCCTTGCCGTCGACCATGATGCGGCTCTCGGGATCGGGCAGGTCCTCGCACATCAGATACCAGTCGACGGCGCGGCCGGCCATGAAATCGAGCGCGAATTTGGGCGCGCGCCTGACATTGGCCTTGAGGATGTTGCCGTCGATCTTGCCGAGGAGTTGGACATTGCCGAGCGGCTTGCCGCCCTTGCCGTCGGACAGATAATAGTCGTTCAGCATCAGCGTCTTCTGGTAGACGGATTTGTTCCGGCGGCGCGGATCGATCGCCAGCATGGCGCTCGAATTGTGGTTCATGAAGTTGCGGCCGACCTGGTCGGAGCGGTTGGCCAGGCCTTTGCCGCCGCCTTTGCCGTTGGGGGAAGGCGAACGCAGCAGGATGGCGGCGGAATTGACCGCGCCGGCCGACAGGATGACCAGCTTCGGCGCGACGCTCTTCAGCGTACCGTTCTGTCGATAATGGACGGCGGCGATCGTCCTGGCGTCCGGCGATGCTTCGAGATGTTCGACATGCGCGCCGGTCTCGAGCTTGATGTTCTGGTCGGCAAGGGCCGACGCCAGCGGCCCCGTTTGCGCGTCGACCTTGCCGGCGCCGGTGTTGGGAAACGCATCCCACGGCGTGCTGCCGTCTTTCAGCCAGGCTTCGATGTCGACGCCGAGCGGCAGCGATGCCGGATGCAGGCCCAGGCTCTTCAACTCGGCGCGCGCACGCGCGATAGGCGGCTCGTCGGGTACCGGGCCGAAAGGGTAGGGCGTCGAGTGGAACGGCTCGGTCGGGTCTTCGCCGAGCGCACCACGCACGCGAAAAAGCTGCTCGGCCCTGGAATACCAGGGTTCGAATTCCTCATAGGAAAACGGCCAGGCCGGCGAGATGCCGCCATAGTGCTCCATCTCCGAAAAGTCTTGCCTGCGGTAGCGGATCAGCACCGCGCCGTAGAATTTCGAATTGCCGCCGACATAGTAGTAATTGCCAGGGTTGAACGCGGCACCCCCGGCCTCGAGCCACATCTCCTTCGGCCGGTAGTGGCCATCGACGAAGATGGCGCGGGTGTCGCGTGTATGCGGCGTCGCCGGCAGCGGTTCGCCGCGCTCCAGCATCAGGATCGAGGCGCCACCGCCGGCAAGGCCGGAAGCGATCGTGGCGCCGCCTATGCCGGAGCCGATGATGACGATATCTGGATTTGTCATGGCCGTCAGACGATGCGTCTCTCGGTCGCCGGATCGAAGAACACCGCCTTGGTCAGGTTGAAGGCGAGCGGCGTGACCGTGCCGGGCTGGATGTTGGCGTCGGCGCGCAGCCGCGCCACCACCGCCTTGCCGCCGAGATTGGTGACCGCGAACGTATCCGAGCCGGCCGGCTCGATGACCTCGATGTGACAGTCGGCGCGGGCGATGTTCGAGGCGTTGCGTTCGGCCCCTTCGGGATCGGTCAGTGCTTCCGGGCGGACGCCGAAGATGATCGGTTTTCCCTGGAACGCCGACAGGCCGGCCGGCGCATTGGCCAGCGGCAGCGAGATCGGCTGGCGCGCCTCGCGCTCCATGACGACGGAGAAGCCGCTGCCGTTGCTGCCGATCGTCGCCGGGATCAGGTTCATCGCCGGCGAGCCCATGAAGTCAGCAACAAACAGGTTGACCGGATTGTTATAGATTTCGGCCGGCGTACCGAACTGCTGCACCTCGCCGTCGCGCATCACCGCGATCTTGGTGGCCAGCGTCATCGCCTCGATCTGGTCGTGCGTGACGTAGACGATGGTGGTGCCGGTGGTGGCGTGCAGGCGCTTGATCTCGATGCGCATGTCGACGCGCAGCTTGGCGTCGAGGTTGGACAAAGGCTCGTCGAACAGGAACAGCTTTGGATCGCGCACCAGTGCCCGGCCCATGGCGACGCGCTGGCGCTGGCCGCCGGAAAGCTGGCTTGGCTTGCGCTTCAGCAAATGGCCGATCTGCAGGACCTTCGCCACCTTGTCGATGGCCTTCTGGCGCTCGTCGGCCGGCACGCCGCGCATCTCCATGCCGAAGGCGATATTGCCGGCGACCGTCATGTTCGGATAGAGCGCGTAGCTCTGGAAGACCATCGCGATGTCGCGCTTGGAGGGGTGGAGATCGTTGATCGTGCGTCCGTCGACGCGGATTTCGCCTTCGGTGATGGTCTCCAGGCCGGCAATGGTGTTGAGCAGCGTGGACTTGCCGCAACCGGAGGGCCCGACCAGCACGAGAAAGCCGCCCTTTTCGAGGTCGAGATCGATGCCTTTCAGGATCTCGACCGCTCCGAAACGCTTCTTCAACCCGTCAATTTCCAGAAAAGCCATGCGATTATCCTTTGACGGCGCCGGCCATCAGGCCGCGCACGAAATAGCGGCCGGCGAGCACATAGACGAGGAGCGTCGGCAGCGCGGCGATCATCGCCGCCGCCATGTTGACGTTGTATTCGACGACGCCGGTCGAGGTGTTGACGACGTTGTTCAGCGCCACGGTCATCGGCATCACGTCGCCGGAGCCGGCATAGGCGGAGGCAAAGAGGAAGTCGTTCCAGATATTGGTGAACTGGTAGATCACCGTCACCACGATGATCGGCAGCGAGTTGGGCAGCATGATGCGCCGGAAGATCTGGAAGAAGCTGGCGCCGTCGATCTGCGCCGCCTTCACCAATTCATTCGGAAACGCTTCGTAGTAATTGCGGAAGAACAGGGTGGTGAAGCCGATGCCGTAGACGACGTGGACGAACACCAGGTTCACCGTCGGATTGCCGAAGCCGAAGGTGAGGCCGGTCGCGTTCTGCAGTTTGACGCCGAACCGGCCGAAGCTGCCGAGGATCGTTGCCATCGGCAAGAGAACCGATTGGAACGGGATGAAGCAGGCAAACAGCATCAGCCCGAACACCAGCGTCGCCCCGCGAAAGCGCCACTTCGTCAGCACATAGCCGTTGAGCGCGCCGAGCAGGGTCGAGATGACGACCGCTGGAACCACCATCTTGATCGAGTTCCAGAAATAACCCTTCATGCCGACGCAGGTGAGACCCGAGCAGACCTCGCTCCACGCCCTTATCCAGGGTGCGAAAGTCGGCGCTTGCGGCAGCGCCAGCATGTTGCCGTTCTGGATTTCGTCCATGGTCTTGAACGAGGTCACCAGCATGACGAATAGCGGCATCAGGTAGAACAGCGCGAACAGCGCCAGCAGCCCGTATATGACGATGCGGTTGACCGTCCTGGCGCGGATACCGCCAGTGTTCTGGCGAGCAGGAGTGGCCACGGCGCTCATCGCGGCTTCTCCCGGAGCTCGGAATAGAGATAGGGAACGATGATCGCGGTGATGGTCATCAGCATGATCACGGCGCTGGCCGAGCCGACGGCCATTTCGTTGCGCTTGAAGGTGTACTCATACATGAAGTTCGACGGCAGCCAAGCCGAGCCGCCCGGCCCGCCGCTGGTCAGCGCGACGACCAGATCGTAGGACTTGATGGCGAGATGCGCGAGCACGATCAACGCCGAAAGGAAGATCGGCCGCAGCAGCGGAATGACGATGCGGCGGTAGAGCTGGAAGGTGGTGGCGCCGTCGATCTGCGCCGCCTTCATGATCTCGCCGTCGATCCCGCGCAGGCCGGCCAGGAACATCGCCATGATAAAGCCCGAAGCCTGCCAGACGCCGGCGATGACCACCGTGTAGATGACGAAATCCTTGTTCTTGATCCAGTCGAAATGGAAGCTCGTCCAGCCCCACTGGTGCAACGTCTGCTCGAGGCCGAGGCCGGGGTCGAGAAACCATTTCCAGGCAACGCCGGTGACGATGAAGGACAGTGCCATGGGGTAGAGATAGATCGGCCGCAACATGCCTTCGCCGCGGATCTTCTGATCAAGCAGGATCGCCAGGAACAGGCCGAGTGCCAAGCAGATGGAAATATAGAGGAAGCCGAAAATCCCCATATTGGTGATCGACGTGTACCAGCTGGACGGCGGATCGCTTTCGAAGGTCCAGCGCCATAGCCGCTGATAGGCGCGTGGCCCGGTGATGGCGTAGGAGGGAAAGGTCTTGGAGTTGGTGAAGGACAGATAGATCGTCCACAGGATGAAGCCGTAGACGAAGACGACGGAGGCGGCAAAGCTTGGCGCTAGCACGAGCTTCGGCAGCGCGTCCTGAAGGCGCGAGCGCACAGAGGCGCCCGGACGGGCATCGTGCTCCGGCGTCAGCGTGATACTGGTTTCAGCAACTGTACTCATCTGTCCATTCCGTATGGCGGGTCCGGAATTCGGCTGTCGCGGGCTCTGCGGCACGAAAGCGTGCCGGTCGGCGCAACCGCAAAACCTCGCCGCAGGGAAATCTCCCCGGCTTGCGCCGGGGAGATCATTCACATCGGCGGTGCCTTACTTGGCGTCTTCGATCGCGCTGACCAGTTGGGTCACGGCCTCGTCCGAGGTCTTGATCTGGCCGTGCACGAACTTCGAGACGACATCCTTGTAGGCGTTGGCAACCGCCGGAGGCGCGCCATAGCCTTGCGCCAGCGAACCGAACAGCGTGCCGCCTTCATTGGCGGCCTTCAAATCGGCCATGCCCTTCTTGCCGCAAGCGTCGAAATCGGTGTCCGGCACGTCGGTGCGGGCCGGAACAGAGCCCTTGACGACGTTGAAGGCCGACTGGAAGCTCTTCGACAGAGTGGCGGTGGCCAAGGCGATCTGGGCGGCCTTGCGGTCCTCCGGAACGTTGAACATGCCGAACATGTCGGAGTTGTAGACGACGCTGCCATCGGTGCCGGGGAAGCGGTAGCACAGGAAGTCGGTGCCGGGGACCTTCTTGGCGGCGTTGAATTCGCCCTTGGCCCAGTCACCCATCACCTGCACCAACGCATCGCCCTTGATGACCATGGCGGTGGCGAGGTTCCAGTCCCGGCCCGAGAAGTTCGGGTCGACATAGGTGACGAGCTTGGCGAGATTGTCGAACGACTTCTTCATCGTGTCGGACTTCAGCGACTCCTCGTCGAGGTCGTTGAAGGCCTTCTTGTAGAACTCGGGCCCGCCGGTCGACAGCACGACCGAGTCGAACATGGTGGCTTCCTGCCAATTCTGGCCGCCCAGCGCGAGCGGGATGACGCCCGCCGCCTTGGCTTTGTCGAGCAGCGCGATGAAGTCGTCGAAGGTCTTGGGCTCGGTGCCGCCGATCTTGTCCATCACCGCCTTGTTGATCCACAGCCAGTTGACCGAGTGGACGTTGACCGGGGCCGCGACCCACTTGCCGTCATAGACCGAGAATTTCTGCAGGGCCGCGGGAACGGACTTGTCCCAGCCTTCCTTTATCGCCGTCTCGGTCAGGTCGCCCATGACGCCGGCTGCGGCGTAGTCGAGCACGGTATAGCCAAGCATCTGCGAGGCGGTCGGGTAGTTGCCGGCCGCCACCATCGCCTTCAGCGCGGTCATGGCGGCGTCGCCGCCGCCGCCGGCCACCGGCACGTCCTTCCAGGCAAAGCCTTCCTTGGCCAGATCCTGCTTGAGCACGTTCAGAGCGGCAGCTTCGCCGCCCGACGTCCACCAATGCAGCATCTGGACTTCCTTGACGTCCTCGGCATGGGCCGCGAACGCAACGCCCGACGCGAGTGCCGTCCCGATAAGCAGTTTGCGCAACATGTACTTCCTCCCTTGTTGAACTTACAACGACCGGCGGATGGCCACCGGGTTCTTCCCAACTCAGCCGACCCACCATCCGGTGCGCTGGCCGCGATGAAACTGGATTGTCTTTTCCTCGGTATAATCCTCGACGGCGCGCTTGCCGAGTTCGCGTCCCAAACCGGACTGCTTGTAGCCGCCGAAAGGCAGTTCGGGGTAACCCTCCATGAACGTGTTCATCCAAACGGTTCCCGAACGCACATTCCGCGCCACCGACATGCACGTATCGATGCTGGCGCTCCACACGCCCGCCGACAGACCATAGGGCGTGTTGTTGGCGATGTGCAACGCCCTTTCAATCGATTCAAAAGTCAGCACCGAGAGCACCGGACCGAACACTTCCTCGCGCGCAATGGCCATGTCTTCGGTGACGTCGCGAATGATGGTCGGGTCGAGATACTGGCCGGCGCTGGAAGCAAGTTGCTTGCCGCCAGTATAAATCCGGCTGCCGTCGTTTTCCGCTGCCGTCACGTAGCCGGTGACCTTGGCCACATGGTCGGCGGAGATCATCGCGCCAACCTTGGTGCGGTCGTCGAGCGGGTCGCCGACAACCACCTTGGCGGTGAGGGCTTTGACGGCGCCGAGGAACTCGTCGGCGATCGCCTCATGGACGATCAGCCGGCTGCCGGCATTGCAACATTCGCCGGCATTGAAGAAGCCGCCGAATACCGCCGCGTCGGCGGCGGCCTCGAGGTCGGCGTCGGGAAAGACGATCTGGCCGTTCTTGCCGCCGAGCTCCATCGAGACTTTCTTCAGCGAGTTGGCGGCAGACGCCATGGTCATCTTGCCGACGCGGGTGGAGCCGGTGAACGACACCATTTCGACCAGCGGATGGCTGACCATCGGTGCGCCGACATCGGCGCCCAGCCCGGCAAGGATGTTGACGACGCCATCGGGCAAGCCGGCCTGCATCAGGATCTCGCCGAGCACGAAGGTCGAGGCCGAGGTCATCTCGCTCGGCTTGACCACCGCCGTGCAGCCGGCGGCGAGCGCGAAGGGCAGTTTCTGGCTGACGATAAGGAACGGGAAATTCCACGGCGTGATGATCGAGACGACGCCGATCGGTTCGCGCAGCACGACACCGAGCATGGCATCGCCGAGATTGGCGTAGCTTTCGCCGTGAAGCGTGCGGGCGAGTGCCGCAGCATAGCGCCAGATGTCGATGGCGCCGCCGATCTCGCCGCGCGCCTGGGCAATCGGCTTGCCGGATTCCAGCGCGTCGAGCCGGGCAATCTCGTCCAGTCGCGCCTCGATCAGGCCAGCCGTCTTGAGCAGGATCGCGGCGCGCTCGGCGGCTTTCATGCGCGGCCACGGGCCGGTCTCGAAGGCCTTGTGCGCGGCCTGTACCGCCGCCTCGACGTCCGCCGCGCCGGCTTGCGCATAGCGCGAAACGGTGAAGCCGTGGCCGGGGCTGCTGCGCTCCAGCGTGCGGCCGTCCTGGGCATCGACGAACTTGCCGTCGATCAGCAGCCGGTAGCTTTTCGGCGCTGCGGCTGCCTCGGCGGGCATAGTGATGTTAAGAGGCGCGTTCATGTGAGTTTCAGGTTCCTAAGATCTTGAGAACGCCGGCTTCTGCTTGGCTTTGAAAGCCTCGACGCCGGCCCTGAGATCGCTTGTCAGCGCAATGAAGCCGCTGGCCAGCGCTTCGGTCGCGGCGGCACTCTCTTCGCCTTCGGCGATGGCAATCATCAGCTTGGCGGCTTCGGTTGCCAGCGGCCCGCGCTCGGCGATCTTGCCGGCCCAGGCCTTGGCGTCCGCGAACGCCTTGCCGGTCTCGACCGCCCGGTCGACAATCCCCAACGCCATCGCATCGGTTGCCAGAAACACCTCGCCGCCAAGCGCCATCCGCCGCACCGCCTGTGCACCGAACCGGCGCACGGCGCGCTGTGTGCCGGACCAGCCGGGAACGACGCCGATCGAGGTCTCGGGGAAGCCCAGCTTCACCTGTGTTTCTGCCACGCGAAAGTCGCATGCAGCTGCCAGTTCCAGCCCACCGCCCAGCGCATGGCCGGCAAGCACGGCGATCGTCGGCTGCCGCAGCCGCGCCAGCCGGTCGAAGACGCGGTGGCCGTGGCGCACCCATTGCACCTGGAAGTCGACAGCGCTCATTTCTGCCCATGCTTCGACATCGCCGCCGGCGCAAAAGCCCTTGCCTTCGCCGCAGACCAGCACGACGCGGACGCCATCCGCCGCCTCGGCCTCGTCGAGTGCTGCTTCCAGCGCCCGCAGCATCGGAATGTCGAGCGCGTTGAATTTCTCCGGCCGGCGCAGCGTGACAATGCCGATGGCGCCGTCAGTTTCAAAGGTTACTAGACGCTCAGCCATGTGCGCCCCCAAGCGAGGCGCCGCTATTAAGCAACAGGCCGATCGGTCGGTCGTGGTAGAGCGCGTCCGGCGTCACTTTGAGGTCGTTGGCGACAGCAAGCGGGATCTCGGCCTGCGCCAGCACATCGCGTTCAAGGTCGATGCCCGGCGCCAGCTCGGTGACCATCAGCCCTGCCGGCGTCAGCTTCATCACGCAGCGCTCGGTGATGTAGGTGATGTCCTGCCCTTGGGCGACGGCACGCTTGCCCGAGAAGGAGATGTGCTCGACCTCGCCGACGACTTTCTTGACCTTGCCCTCCTGGTCGATGCGGATGCCGCCATCGGCCAATGAGAGTTTGGCACCGGCATTGAAGAAACCGGAAAAGACGATCTTCTTCGCCCGCGCGGTGATGTCGACGAAGCCGCCGGCGCCGGCGGTGACATGCGGCCGCGCCGAAAGCTTCGAGACATTGACAGAGCCGTGGCGGTCGATCTGCAGGAAGGACAGCAGCGAGGCGTCGAAGCCGCCAGCCTGAAAATAGATGAACTGGTGCGGCGAGGGCATGAAAGCGTCGGCGTTCGACGAGCAGCCGAACTTGAAGTCGAGCAGCGGCACGCCGCCAACCGCGCCCTGTTCGATGACCCAGGTGACCTTGCCGTGCTGGCCTTCCTCGAGCAGGATGCGCGGCACATTGGCCGAGATGCCGAAGCCGATATTGACGACCATGCCGTCGGCAAGCTCCATGGCGACGCGGCGGGCAATGACCTTCTGGACGTTCATTTCAGCGTTGCGAAAGCTCGACAGTGGCCGGAAGATCTCGCCGGAGATGGCCGGATCGTAGGGCGTCAGCGTCGTCTGCAACTGGTCGGGCGCCACCACGATATGATCGACCAGCACGCCGGGCACACGCACATCGTGCGGCTTCAGCGTGCCGTTCTCGACGACGCGCTTGACCTGCGCGATGACGATGCCGCCATTGTTGCGAGCGGCCAGCGCCTGTTCGAGGCCGCCGAGATAGGCGCCTTCATGCTCATAGGTGAGGTTGCCGCGCTCGTCGGCGGTGGTGGCGCGGATGATCGCGACCTGCGGCACGATCGAGCGGAAATAGAGCCACTCCTCGCCATCGAACTGCTGCACGAAAACGATCGGCTCGCTGGCGGCGGCATTCATGGCGCAGCCTTGGTGGCGCGGGTCGGCGAAGGTGTCGAGCCCGACCTTGGTCAGCACCCCGGGGCGCTTGGCGGCGGCCTCGCGATGCATGTCGAACAGGATGCCGGACGGCACGTTATAGGCGGCGACCGAATTGTCGCCGATCATCTTCCAGATCTGCGGCGGTTCGGACGAGGACGGCCCGGATGGATAGGAGCCGCACAAAGTGCGCTTCAACAAGCCGGGCTTGGCGAGATGATCAATGCCCTTGATGCCGTACATGTCGCCGGCGGCGATCGGGTGCAGCGTCGTGATATCCTTGGGATGCCCATCCGCGTCGAAGCGCTCGCCGATGGCGGCCAGCACCGCGTCCGGACAGCCGAGGCCGCTCGACGATGACACGGAAACGACCATACCATCCTTGATCAGGCCGGCAGCCTCAGTCGCGGAGACGAGCTTGCTCACCCAGCACTCCCGAGCTTCGGGTCGATGGCAACGGCCTTGCCGGACCTGGCCGACTGCAATGCCGCTTCGGCCGCGGTCAGCGACCAGACGCCGTCCTCGCCGGTGGCGGAAGGCTGGCCCTCGCCGCGGATCGCCGCGTGGAATTGGCGCAGCGAACGGGCATAGAGGTCTTCGCGATCGAAGCTCAATTCCTCCTCGCCCTGTGCCGTTCGCAGCAACACAGAGCCGACTGGCTTCTGCGTCATCACGTCCCTGCCGATCAGCGAGCCTTCGGTGCCATGCACCTCGAAGCCGGTCCCGGCGAACTTGGTGGTGAAGCCCTCATGCGACTGGGCGATGACGCCCGATGCGAAGCGCCAGATGCACATGGCGCCGTCTTCCAGCCCGCCGGCGGCCATGCCGGCCGATTGTGTGAAGGCCGAGATCCCGACTGGATCGTCGCCGAGCACGAAGCGCAGCGTGTCGGCATCATGGACGGTGATGTCGAGCACCACGCCGCCGCCGGCGTCCGGCCTGGTGATGCGCCAGCCCTGCAGGTTTTCCGGCAGATAGACAGAGTGGAAGACGCGCGCGGCGATCGGCCTGCCGATGCGGCCGGCAGCGATCGCTGCGCGCATCGCCCGATGCGAGCCGGCATTGCGCAAATGGTGATTGGTGCCGAGCACGACGCCGGCAGCCCTGGCGGCGGCGACCATCTTGCGGGCGTCGGCGCTGGTCAGCGCCAGTGGTTTTTCGCAAAGCACATGCTTTCCCGCCTCGATAGCGGCGAGTGCCTGTTCGAGATGCAATTCGTTGGTGGTCGAGATGTAAACGGCGTCGATGTCGGAGCTGAGCAATTCATCAAGCGCCGAGACCGCCGCCGGAATGCGGTTTTCGCTGGCATAGGTGGCGGCGCGCCCCGGGCTGGAGCTCATCACTGCGGCGATCTCGCCGTCCGGCTGCGCGCGGATGGCGCCGATCATGAACTGTCTTGCGATCGTGCTGGCGCCGATCAGCCCCCAACTGACGGTCATGCCGCGTCTCCCATTCCTGCGCAGCTATGTCCCTTGCGATCGGGGCCGCAGCTTTCCCTGACCACGAGGTTGACGGCGCCGATATGATCCTCGGCGCGCGTGGTGCGCGATTGGATCATCTTCAGCACGACATGGGCGGCGCGCTCGCCGAGACCGGCGGTGTTCACCGCGACGCTGGTCAGCGCCGGCATGTAGTGTTCGGCCTCGGCCACGTCGTCGAAACCGACGACGGCAAAATCCGCGCCGGGTTCCAGGCCGCGCTTGCGCAGGGCCAGCAAGACGCCGAAGGCGACCGCATCGTTGAAGCAAAGCGCCGCGGTCGGCGGCGCGGCCATGGCGAGCGCGGTTTCCAGGCAGGCAATGCCGCCCTTGCGGCTGGTTTCGCCCTCGAAGACCAGCCTGTCGGCCGGTGCGATGCCGAGCGCTTCACAGGCCTCGCGAAAGCCGCCCAGCCGCTCGTGATAGACGACAAGATCGGGCGAGCCGCCGAAGAAGGCCAGCCGGCGATGCCCCTTGCCGATCAGATGGGCGGTGGCAAGATAGGCGCCGCGATGGTTGTCGGGCGCGATCACCGGAATGCGGCTTTCAGGAAGCCGGCGCATGACGAAGACGACCGGAACGCCCGCGGTCTCAAGCCGGCGGAAGGCGCCAGGCGCGGTGCCGCGCGCCGGCGACACGACGAGCCCGGCGACCCCTTGCTCCATCAGCGATTTCAGCACCTCTTCCTGGCGCACCGGGCTCTCCGCCGTGTTGGCGATGAAAGGCACGATGCCAGCCGACTGGAAGACGCGCTCCATGCCGACCGCCATCTCGGCGAAAAACGGATTGGTAAGATCGTTGATGACCATGCCGATGACGTTGGAATGGGCCTTGCGCAGATTGGCGGCGCCGCGGTTGTAGACATAGCCGACATCCTCGATCGCCTTGCGCACCTTGAGCGCAGTTTCAGGCCGGATCAGCCCGCTGCCTTGCAGCACCAGCGAAACCGTCGATTTGGACACGCCCGCCTCACGGGCTATGTCGAGTATCGTTGCCTTGGCCCGGCTGGCCATCCAGATCTATCCTCCCGATGGTTTCTTATGCGATTTATTGGAACGATCTAATCCCTCCTATGGATTTGAGTCAATCGCGTTTTTGCGAATCCGTGAAAATGCGGCTCATGGCGCCCAATTGCGAAGGAGTGTATGGCTTTCTGCTGTTGCGCTGCCGCAATTCGACCGGCGCACGGCGGAGCGGCAAAGCATCTTGATTTACTGGAACGTTCCATTTAATAGGCGCTGGGAAGGGAGAGAGCCATGGACATCACCTTGCCAGGGGAAGGCGGCGGCCGCATCCGCTACCGGCTTGTCGGCCAGCCGGTGCAGCCTGCGGCCGGCGCGCGGTTCTCGCGCATCGCCTATGCCGCCGCCCATGTGGTCGCCGATCCTGTGGCGATGACCGATCCGTGGTCCCGGCCGGCAGTCGACTGGGACAAGACGATGGCGTTTCGCCGTCACCTTTGGCGGCTCGGCTTCCGCGTCGCCGAAGCGATGGACACCTCGCAGCGCGGCATGGGTTTCGACTGGGCAAATGCCAGGGAATTAATCCGCCGCTCGATCGCCGAGGCGCGCAGCGTCGACGGCGCCGATCTCGCGTCGGGCGCCGGCACCGACCATCTGGCGCCGGGCGCCGCGAGCACGCTCGCCGATGTCATCGCGGCCTATGAAGAGCAGCTCGGCTTCATCGAAGGACTTGGCGGCAAGGCGATCATGATGGCCAGCCGTGCACTGGCGGCGGTCGCCAAAGGGCCCGACGATTATGTCAGTGTCTACGACCGCATCCTGTCCCAGTCCTCCGGCAAGGTCATCCTGCACTGGCTGGGCGATATGTTCGACCCGGCGCTGAAAGGCTACTGGGGCAGCAGCGATTTCGAAACTGCGCTCGAGACGGTGATCGCGATCATCGAACGCCATGCCGGCAAGGTCGAAGGCATAAAGATATCGCTGCTCGATGCCGGCAAGGAGATCGCGCTCAGGGACCGGCTGCCCGAGGGCGTGGTGATGTTCACTGGCGACGACTTCAACTACCCCGAGCTGATCGCCGGCGACGGCGACAGGCATTCGCACGCGCTGCTCGGCATTTTCGATGCCATCGCGCCCGTCGCCAATGCGGCGCTGGCAAAGCTGGCCGACGGCGACCGCGCCGGCTATGACGCGCTGATGGTCCCGACAGTGCCGCTGTCGCGCAAGATCTTCGAGGCGCCGACCGAATATTACAAGGCCGGCATCGTTTTCATGGCATGGCTTAACGGCCATCAGGAGCACTTTTCGATGATCGGCGGCATGCAATCGGCGCGCGGCATCCGTCACTATGCCGATGTCTTTCGCCTTGCCGATCAGGCGGGGTTGCTGGCCGAGCCGGAACTCGCCATCGCCAGAATGACAAGCCTCTGCGCAGTAGCGGGTGTCTGATCGCTAGACGTTACAGCGTCTGATCCAAACGCCTGGTTTGGGCGGTTTTGCGATTTGGCTTGTCTGGATAAATCTGTATGCGGTATGCGTCCGGCAACAGAGAAGCCGATCCGGCGCTCCGCCGGCCACTGGCAAAGCTGCCGTTCTGCATTGGGGTGAGTTGATGACCTTCGACCTTCAGGGCAAGCGCGTTTTTGTCGCCGGGCATCGCGGCATGGTCGGCTCGGCCATCCTGCGCAGATTGGCCGACGAGGATTGCGAGGTCCTGACCGCCTCGCGCGCCGAGCTCGATCTTCTCGACCAGGCCGGGGTGCGGCGCTGGATGGCCGACCGCAAGCCGGATGCAGTGGTGATGGCAGCGGCCAAGGTCGGCGGTATCCTGGCCAACGACAGGCTTCCGGTCGATTTTCTGCAGGACAACCTCGTCATGCAGAACAATGTCATCGACAGCGCCTTCCGTAACGAGGTGCAGAAGCTGCTGTTTCTCGGTTCATCCTGCATCTATCCCAAATTCGCGGCGCAGCCGATCTCCGAGGACGCCTTGCTGAGCGGCCCGCTCGAACCCACCAACGAATGGTATGCGATCGCCAAGATCGCCGGACTGAAACTGTGCCAGGCCTACCGGCGCCAATACGGTGTCGACTACATCTCGGCGATGCCGACCAATCTCTACGGCCCGGGCGACAATTTCGACCTCAATTCCAGCCATGTCGTGCCCGCTCTGATGCGCAAGGCGCACGAGGCCAGGCGCGCCGGCCGCAAGAGCCTGGAGGTGTGGGGATCGGGCACGCCGATGCGCGAATTCCTGCATGTCGACGACGCCGCCGACGCCCTGGTCTGGCTGTTGAAGAATTATGCCGGCGACAGCCACATCAATGTCGGCTCTGGGGAAGACATCACCATTGCCGACCTTGCCCGCACCATCGTGTCGGTCGCCGGCGCCGATGCCACGATCACATTCGATCCGACAAAGCCGGACGGCACGCCGCGCAAGCTGATGGACGTATCGCGCCTGTTCGCCACCGGCTGGCGCCCGCGCTACTCGCTGCGCAGCGGATTGGAACAGACCTATGCGTGGTTTCTGGAGCACGTCGAGACTGGCGATCTTCGCCTCGGCGCGGCCTGAGGTCGGTATTGGCGAGCTCGGCGTCAGGATCGGATCAGGCCGAGAACGTCAGCCGATGAAAACACCGACGGCCGATTGAGGGATTGTCTGGATGGTGGGCGTGACAGGGATTGAACCTGTGACCCCTGCAATGTCAATGCAGTGCTCTCCCGCTGAGCTACACGCCCATCCGAAGCCGCGCATACACCATTTTTGGTTCTGCACGTCAATAGCGGGAAAAGGGAAAGAATGGCTGGCTTGCCGGGCCGGTCAGGACGGGACAAAAAGCGCGTCAGGCGGCCTGCAGCATCTTTTCGACTTCGTTGACGAGGTCGCGCAGGTGGAACGGCTTCGACAGCACCTTGGCGTCTTTCGGCGCCTTCGAATCGGGGTTCAGCGCGACGGCGGCAAAGCCGGTTATGAACATCACCTTGAGGTCGGGGTCGATCTCGGTGGCGCGGCGGGCGAGTTCGATGCCATCCATCTCCGGCATGACTATGTCGGTCAAAAGCAGCGAAAAAGGTTCCTCGCGCAACCGCTCATAGGCGCTGGCACCATTGTCGAAATCGCTGACCTGATAGCCGGCGCGCTCCAGCGCCTTGACGAGGAACCGGCGCATGTCGTCGTCGTCTTCCGCCAGCAGAATGCGTGCCATCTTGTCCCGTCCGAATCACCCAACCGACAATGCCGTGCGGCAAGCCCGTTAACCATGCTGTATATGAGGAGGTGACGGTAAACATCAAGTGAACGTTGGGCGCACAATCCTGATTTGGCTAGCGCTTCGGCGGCTGGACATGCGGGCGGCGAGGTGGCACTTTCCTATCATGATGCATTGGTATTTCCGGGTTCGTTCAAATTGAAAACGGCAGCCGAGGATTTTTCGGTCGTTCCACCCTTCGAAATCCGATCGGGCGCCGAACAGCGCGTTCCCTTCCTCTTCAACTCGCCGCATAGCGGCCGCTACTATCCGGACCGGTTCATGGCGATGGCCAAGCTGGACCGCAACGCCATCCGCCGCTCCGAGGACTGCTATGTCGAGGAATTGTTCGGCGGTGCCGTCGCGCTCGGGGCGCCGATGCTGGCGGCAAACTTCCCGCGCGCCTATCTCGACGTCAACCGGGAGCCGTGGGAACTCGACCCGCGCATGTTCGCCGAACCGGTGCCGTCCTTCTGCAACATCCGCTCGGCGCGGGTGGCCGGCGGGCTCGGCACCGTGCCCAAGCTGGTCGGCGAGGGGCTCGACATCTATTCCGGCCGCTTGCCGCTGGCAGAAGCCGTCGCGCGCATCGAAGCGGTCTACAAGCCCTATCACGAGACGCTGAAGCGGCTCTTGACCAGAACGCATGCGCGCTTCGGCTACGCCGTGCTGATAGACTGCCACTCGATGCCGGCAAGCATAAGAGTTGGCGACAGCGGATTGCGGCCGGATTTCATCGTCGGCGACCGTTTCGGCATCTCGGCCGCGGCGGCGTTGACCGAGACGGCGATCGGCCTGCTCACCGGCATGGGCTACAGCGTTGCCCACAACAAGCCCTATGCCGGAGGCTTCATTACCGAGCACTATGGCCGGCCCGTGCGCCATCTGCATGCTCTGCAGATCGAGGTCAATCGCGGGCTCTACATGAATGAGCGGACGTTCCAGAGATCAGCTGGTTTCGACGCGTTGGCCGACGACCTGGCGCGGTTTTCGGCCGAGTTGATGGCAATGCCGGATCATCATTTCGTCGATCTGCCGCTGGCCGCCGAATAGCGGCCGGAATCGCGGCATTCGCCGCTCATGTGGCAGCGTAAAAAGCGTAAAAAAAGACCGCATCGTTTGCACGACACGGTCGAAGTCTAGGGAGGAAACGCCCAAGGAGGGCATGGACAGGAACCCCTGTCCGAGAACAAACGTATTGTGCGCTGCACAAATGTCAAGGCACGTTCCGGCTTTTTTAATTCACTGTGAAGTGGAAATTGCATTTCCATGATGACTGCGTTGCATTCGAGCAACAGTTGGCGTCGTGCGAAAGGCTCCGAATGCCCTTGTTTCGGTACAAAACGCCCTTGTTTCGGCACAAATCCGTAGGCAAACCGGCATCTCAAACATGCTGGAGCGGGAGAATCAGTTGGACATCAGCATCGAGTTCATGCGGCGCATTGCGCGTGCCGCCGCAGCCGAGACCTTGCCGCGCTTCCGCAATCAGGGCGCGGTCACCAACAAGGAGCGCGGCAGCTTCGACCCGGTCACCGAGGCCGACCGCGAGGCCGAGCGCGCCATCCGGGTGCTGATCAGCGAGCAGTACCCCGATCACGGAATTCTCGGCGAGGAACATGGCAGCGAAAACATCTCCAGCCGGCATGTCTGGGTGATCGATCCGATCGATGGCACACGCGCCTTTATTTCCGGCCTGCCGGTATGGGGCACGCTGGTCGGGCTGACGGTCGACGGCGATGCCGTCGCCGGCATGATGTCGCAGCCCTTCACCGGCGAGCTGTTCTACGCCAACGCTTCCGGCTCGCATTATGAAGGTCCTGGTGGCCCGCGAAAACTCACGACGCGCAAGACCACAAATCTCGCCGACGCGACGCTGTTCACCACCACGCCGGCGCTGTTCAAGGGAGACGCGCGCCTGCGCTACGACTTGTTCGAGCAACAGGTCCAGCTCGCCCGCTACGGCACCGACTGCTATGCCTTCGCCATGGTGGCGGCAGGCAGCGTCGATATCGTTGCCGATCCGGGATTGAAGCCCTACGACATCGTTGCGCTTATCCCGATCATCGAGAAGGCAGGCGGCGTCGTCACCACTTTCGAGGGCGGACCGGCGGAAAAGGGCGGCGACATCCTGGCGGCGGCGACGCCGGAGCTGCACGCAGCAGCGATGGCGGCGCTGCGCGGCTGAGGATCCGTATACCCAAGCGTCTGTTTTGCGCAAATCCGACGGAAACCGTGGTACGGTTCTAAAGCGCGTCGGGTTTGAATCGACTCATGGGAGACGCGCTCGTTTGGATGTCGTATCGCAAAACCGCTGCGCACTTTTGCGGGGCATGCATTAGCTATCGGCAGGCCAAGCGTCCGAGAGACGCAGGCCCCACAAAATGAGCACGAAAGAGATGAGGCCGGTCGGCGCAGACGAATACGCCACGCCTTTGATGACGGTTTCCTGAAAGGCACTTCCGTGGAAGGCTCCGGCCGCCAACGGCATTGTCTCGTTGCCGGCCCCCCAGGCGCTGGCGATCACGTAGGCGGCCAGGATCGCCAAAGCCGAATAGATCAGCAGCCAGAACGCAATCCGCGACATCGCCGCGCCGAGATTGAGCCTAGACCATGTGAGGCCTAGCGCCAGCAAAAGAACGCCCTCCAGGGCGCTGAGCGTGTGCGCGGACAGTCCGAGCCGCGGTGCGGCGAGGTAGGGTATTGCAAACCCTTCGAATGACGAAAACAGCAGCAGCGCGACGCCAATCTGCAGTAGCCGATGCCCCTGACGTGACAGCGTGTTCGATGCGTTCATGGTCGTTTTTCTCCCGGTCTCTGCCGAATTGCCGCCAATCTCTTTGGCCGCTACCTAGCGCTCGATGCCTGAACGGGAATAAGGGGCAAGCTGCGCCGGGCAAGCAACCCGCGCAGGCTTTGTTGCCGGGCGCGGGCGAAGCGGTCAAACAGCGTCGCCGGTTCCTGGGATGAAAGCATCGAATGCCGCAAGCAGTTGCTCGCGATAGAGGTCGGCTTCCTGCAGGATCTCGTGGCGAGCGCCGTCGATCATCACTAGCGAGCCGACGCGCAGACGTCTTGCATAGGCTTCGACTGCCCTGGTCGAGACGACCTGGTCGGCGCCGGCGGCGATCATCAGCAATGGCACCTGGACCTTGGCCATGAAATCCCGGTCGCTGACGATCAAGGACGCCTCCGTGGCCGCCTTCAGCCAGCAGATCGTCGGTCCGCCGAGCGCCAGCTGCGGATAGGTTTCGTAGATCAGCGTGTTGCGTCGATAGCGTTCCGGGTCGCTGGTCAGCTTGTTTATGGCGAAGGGCACCGATTCCTTCGGCCGCGGCCCCCATGCGGCATAGAGCCGGCCAAGGCCGAGAAGGCAGAACAGCGAACAGATGCGGCGAACGGTTTTTACCGAAACCGGGAGGTCAGGCACGGTGAAGAACGGTGCGATCAGCACCATGCGACGTACGCGGTTCGCCATTGAGGGTGCGGCGAGCAGCGCAATTACCGCCCCGGCCGAATGGGCCAGTATGTAGTAGGGTCCCCGGCAATCGGGCAGCACGATCTCTTCGAAGAACTGCTCGAGATCGCCGGTATAGTCGAAAAAGCTTCGGACGTAGCCGCGCTGGCGATCGCCGATCATCCGGTCGGAAGCGCCTTGGCCGCGCCAGTCGAGGGTCGCCACGCCAAAACCCCGGTCGGCAAGGTTGCGAATGGTCTCGAAATACTTCTCGATGCACTCGTTGCGGCCGGTCAGGACGACGACGGTGCCCTTCATCGGGCGGGCAACCGCGGCAAACAGCCCATAGCGGATCTTCTTGCCGTCGCGCGTGGTGAAGAAGCCGCCGGCCGCGTTTTCCGGCAGCGGATTGCCTGGAGTTTCGTAGAACAGGGAGGGCTGGGGGAACAGATCGGTCATACGGTGTTTGCTTGGCGTCGGTGACGGCGTGGGCGCAAGTCAGGCATAAACGCCCATGCGCCAAAAGCAAAGGAATTCGGGACGCCGGGGACGTCGACCCAGGCAGCGAACAAGTAAGGCCGGAAGCAGCCTAGGGCGTGCTTCCGGCCTCTGTCGACCCGGGAGGAAGGGACGTTACACCCGGTTCGGCCTCGTCGTGTCGCCTTCTCAGGCGACCTGTTTCTGATCTCGAGAACAGTTTTAATGCCGTCTGGCTGAACGCTCGCCGAAGCCACGGTTCATCTGCCGTTCATCGGCATCGGGACGTGATCAGGGGCCGATGCGGTTCGGACGCGGGCAAATCTTGAAATGCCGTCGCCCGCTTCCCAAATTTGTTATGCGGCCGCCAATGTCGGGGCCGCTGGCCCATCCGGAACGCCGTCACGGGTTTCGCACCGGCCATACGCAAACCTTGTTGCTCAACAGGAGAACACACCATGCGTCACGTTGATTTTTCCCCGCTCTACCGTTCGACCGTCGGTTTTGACCGGCTGTTCACCATGCTCGATTCGCTTGCGCAGCCGGAAGGCCAGACCTATCCGCCTTACAACATCGAGCGCACCGGCGAGGACGCCTATCGCATCTCGATGGCTGTGGCCGGCTTCTCGGAAGATGAGATTTCGATCGAAGCTCACCGCAATGTGCTGACCGTCAAGGGTGAGCGCAAGGAGGAAGGCAATGGCGAAGGCTCCGAACTGCTCTATCGCGGTATCGCCAGCCGAGCCTTCGAGCGCCGCTTCCAGCTTGCCGATCACGTCGAGGTTGTCGGCGCCGCGCTGAAGAACGGCCTGCTTTTTGTCGACCTCAAGCGCAACATCCCCGAAGAGCTGAAGCCGCGCAAGATCGCGATCACCTCGGCTCCGGCCAAGGCCAAGCAGATCGAGGCCAAGACCGCCGCCTAAATCGGGCAGCTAAACTCCCCGGGACGCCAACTCCCCGGGAAAAAGGGGCGGTGCAGCAAATGCGCCGCCCCTTTTTGCTGGTGGTAAGACTTGCTATCCGGCGAGCAGGTAGCCGAAACGGTCGACCTCGTCGGCCGTGGTCGCGAAGCTGGTGACGAAGCGATAGAGAGCTTCGTCCTCGCCGACATGGTTGTCGTAGCCGAGCGGCCTATGCCAGTCGTGGAACACGGCGCCTGCTGCTTGCACTCTTTCGGCCTCGGCCTTTTTCATGACCGCGAAGACCTCGTTCGCCTGCGGTAGCCAGGCCAGCCGGGCTGAAGGGGAATCTTCGATCGCCGCGGCTAGGCGTGCCGCCATCGCATTGGCGTGCCGTGCCGTGTCGAGCCATAGCCCACCCCTGAAATAAGCATCGAATTGCGCGGCGATGAAGCGCGATTTCGAGAACAGTTGGGCGGCGCGCTTGCGCAAAAACGCCAATTCCTTGGCTCGCTCGAGGTCGAACAGCACGATCGCCTCGGCGCACCAGCAGCCATTCTTGGTGCCGCCGAAGGAAAGGATGTCGACGCCGTGCTTCCAGGTCATTTCCGCCGGCGTCGTTCCCAGCGCGACGAGCGCATTGGCAAAGCGGGCCCCGTCCATGTGCAGCGGCAATCCGTGCTGCTTTGCAATCGCCGAAATCCTGGCGATTTCGTTCAGCGTGTACACGGTGCCGACCTCGGTCGATTGGGTGATCGAAACCGCCATCGGCCGCCCGGAATGGACGTTTTCGGGTGCGAAACGGTCCACTGCCCGTTCCAGATCGCCGGCATCGATCTTGCCGAGTGCGCCGTCGATTGTATAAAGCCGCGAACCGCCGGTGAAATATTCCGGTGCACCGCATTCGTCCTCGATGACATGCGATTCGCGATGGCAGAAGGAAATGCCGCCTGGCTTGTTGTAGGTAGTCAGCGACAGCGAATTGGCTGCGGTGCCGGTGGCCACGAAAAACACCGCGACCTCGCATTCGAAGATTTCATTGAAGCGCTGGTAAACGGCCTTATCGAGTATACCGTCGCCATAGGCGGTGGAGAAGCCGTCGGTATGGGCCGACAGGCCGGCAGCGATACGGGGATGGGCGCCTGCCCAATTGTCGGAAGCGAAAATCATGCGTCTGCCTATGCTGGGGAAATTGGTGCGAGCTTGGCCGCTTTCGCATGCCGGCCGCAAGTGGCAGATGCCGAAAATCCGCTAAAGCCAGTGAAAGCCGGACCGTAAATGCAGCGACTGAAGGTTACGCTGTCGCCGCGTTCCGCGCAATTTTCTGTCGCCAACGCTCCAATAATTTTGTGAATCGGTCTTGTATGCGCTCAAGATTTCTGTCATAAAAATTTAGGACAGTAGTGCTGTCTTATTTTGTCGCACAAAACTGGCCGCATTGGCATATGATTGCGCCTCTACGGCCATTGCCGCGAGCGACAGCTAGACAGCCTGGCTCTGGCCTGTACGAATACCATATGCGAGCCATGCGGAAAGCCGCACGGTCGGCAAGAATTTCGCCAGACGTGCCGCAAGATTGAAAGGGGAGCCACGCGCTTCCCGACGGAAACCAGCGCCCGAAGGGGACGGAACGGAGGACAGGACGATGACGGACATGACGCCATCTGCGACGAAGGCCGCGCAGACGAAAGCGGCAGCCGTCAAAAATCCGTCCCTGACCAATATTGGGCGAACCAGCACCGGCTATGCCGCGCACGGCCTCTACGATCCGCGCAACGAGCATGATGCCTGCGGCGTCGGCTTCATCGTCAACATGAAGGGCGTGAAGTCGCATCAGATCGTCGAGGACGGCCTTGCCGTGCTCGAAAACCTGACGCATCGCGGGGCCGTCGGCGCCGATCCGCTGGCCGGCGATGGCGCCGGCGTGCTGGTGCAGCTTCCAGACCGTTTCTTCCGCGAAGAGATGGCAGCCCAGGGCATCGAACTGCCGCCGGCCGGTCAGTACGGTGTCGGACACTGGTTCATGCCGCAGGATGCAGCACTTCGTGCTCACATCGAGGACATCATTGCCGAATCGGCGCAGTCCGAGGGGCTTCCGCTCATCGGTTTCCGTGATGTGCCCGTCGACAATTCGTCCTTGTCGACGGCGCCTGATATCGTGGCGTCCGAGCCGTTCCATCGTCAGATATTCATCGGCCGTACAGCCGACATTCTTGACGACGAGGAGTACGAGGCCAGGCTCTATCTGTTGCGCAAGGTGATATCGGGCCGCATCTACGCCGAGAACGACAACAAGGACATCGGTTCCTACTGCGTGTCGCTGTCGGCGCGCACCATCGTCTACAAGGGCATGTTCCTGGCCTACCAGGTCGGCGCCTATTACAAGGACCTCACCGATCCGCGCTTCGAAACCGCGCTGATCCTGGTCCACCAGCGCTTCTCGACCAACACGTTCCCGTCGTGGAAGCTGGCGCATCCCTACCGCATGGTCGCACACAATGGCGAGATCAACACCGTGCGCGGCAACAACAACTGGATGGCGGCGCGACAGGCGTCCGTCGATTCCGAACTGTTCGGCAACAACATCTCGAAGCTTTGGCCAATCTCCTACGACGGCCAGTCAGACACCGCCTGCTTCGACAATGCGCTCGAGTTCCTGTTCCAGGGCGGGTACAGCCTCAGCCACGCCATGATGATGCTGATCCCGGAAGCCTGGGCCGGCAACAAGCTCATGGATGCCGACCGCAAGGCTTTCTATGAATACCATGCCGCGCTGATGGAGCCGTGGGACGGACCGGCGGCGGTGGTCTTTACCGATGGCCGCCAGATCGGCGCCACGCTCGACCGCAACGGTCTGCGCCCGGCACGCTACATCGTCACCGACGATGACCGCGTCATCATGGCCTCGGAAGCCGGCGTGCTGCCGGTGCCGGAGGAGAGGATTGTCAAGAAGTGGCGGCTGCAGCCCGGCCGTATGCTTCTGATCGACCTCGAGAAGGGCCGCATCGTCTCTGACGAGGAGCTCAAGTCGGAGATTGCGACCAGGCATCCGTACAAGAGCTGGCTCGCCAACACGCAGCTCATCCTCGAAGACCTGAAGCCGGTCGAGCCGCGCGAATTGCGCAGGGATGTCAGCCTGCTCGATCGCCAGCAGGCGTTCGGCTACAGCCAGGAAGACACCAAGCTGTTGATGTCGCCGATGGCGACCACCGGCCAGGAAGCCGTGGGATCGATGGGCACCGACACGCCGATCTCGGCGATGTCGGACAAGTCGAAGCTGCTCTACACCTATTTCAAGCAGAACTTTGCTCAGGTCACTAACCCGCCGATCGACCCAATCCGCGAGGAGTTGGTGATGAGCCTGGTGTCCTTCATCGGGCCGCGGCCCAACATCTTCGACCTGGTTGGCAATTCGCGCCGCAAGCGGCTCGAGGTGCGCCAGCCGATCCTGACCAATGGCGATCTCGAAAAGATCCGCTCCATCGGCCACACCGAGGACCGGTTCGACACCAAGACGATCGACATTACCTATGGCTCGAACGAGGGCGCAGCGGGCATGCAGGGTGCCATCGACCGCTTGTGTGAGCGGGCGGAGGCGGCGGTCGCCGGCGGCTACAACATCATCATCCTGTCCGACCGCCAGGTCGGGCCGGACCGGATCGCCATCCCGGCGCTTCTGGCGACAGCCGCGGTGCACCACCACCTGATCCGCAAGGGATTGCGCACTTCGGTCGGGCTGGTCGTGGAATCCGGCGAGCCGCGCGAAGTGCATCATTTCTGCTGCCTTGCCGGCTATGGCGCCGAGGCGATCAACCCTTATCTTGCCTTCGACACGCTGCTCGATATGCACAAGCGTGGCGAACTGCCGAAAGAGGTGGACGCCTACGAAGTGGTCTCCCGCTACATCAAGTCGATCGGCAAGGGCATCCTCAAGGTGATGTCCAAGATGGGCATCTCGACCTACCAGTCCTATTGCGGCGCGCAGATCTTCGACGCCATCGGGCTGAAGACCGATTTCGTGCAGCAATACTTCACCGGCACCGCGACACTGATCGAGGGCGTCGGACTGGACGAGATCGCGGCCGAGACGCTCAGCCGCCATACCGATGGTTTCGGCAACGACCCGGTGCTGCGCAACAGCCTCGAGGTGGGCGGCGAATACGTGTTCCGCATGCGCGGTGAAGCACACATCTGGTCGCCGGATGCGGTGGCCACCTTGCAGCACGCCGTGCGCCAGGGCTCGTGGGAAACGTTCAAGGACTATTCCGCCCAGATCGACAGCGAGACGGCCCGTGCCCAGACCATTCGCGGCCTGTTCAAGATCAGGCTCGCGGAAGAAACTGGGCGCAAGAAGGTTTCGCTCGACGAGGTCATGCCGGCGGCCGACATCGTCAAGCGGTTCTCGACCGGGGCGATGTCCTTCGGCTCGATCTCCAGGGAAGCGCACACGACGCTGGCGCGCGCCATGAACGCCATCGGCGGCAAGTCGAACACCGGCGAGGGCGGCGAAGAGGCCGACCGCTATCTGCCACTGCCGGGCGGCGGCAAGAACCCCGAACGCTCGGCGATCAAGCAGGTCGCCTCGGGACGCTTTGGCGTCACGGCGGAGTATCTTGTCAATTCCGACATGATGCAGATCAAGGTCGCGCAAGGGGCAAAGCCCGGCGAGGGCGGCCAGTTGCCGGGCCACAAGGTCGACGCGACCATCGCCAAAGTCAGGCATTCGACGCCGGGCGTCGGCCTGATCTCGCCGCCGCCGCATCACGATATCTATTCGATCGAGGATCTGGCGCAGCTCATCTACGACCTAAAGAACGTCAATCCGGCGGCGGACGTATCGGTCAAGCTGGTCTCGGAAGTCGGTGTCGGCACGGTTGCGGCCGGCGTCGCCAAGGCGCGTGCCGATCACATCACCATATCAGGCTATGACGGCGGCACTGGCGCTTCACCGCTGACCTCGCTCAAGCATGCCGGCAGTCCGTGGGAAATGGGCCTTGCCGAGACGCACCAGACGCTGGTGCTCAACGGCCTCAGGTCGCGCGTCGCGCTGCAGGTCGATGGCGGCCTGCGCACCGGGCGGGACGTTGTCATCGGCGCGCTGCTCGGCGCCGACGAGTTCGGTTTCTCGACCGCGCCGTTGATCGCGGCCGGCTGCATCATGATGCGCAAGTGCCATCTCAACACCTGCCCGGTCGGCGTCGCGACGCAGGACCCGGTACTGCGCAAGCGCTTCAAGGGCACGCCCGAGCACGTCATCAACTTCTTCTTCTATGTGGCGGAAGAGGTCCGGGCGCTGCTCGCCGAGATGGGCTACACCCATCTCGACCAGATCATCGGCGACACCGACCTTCTGGAAAAGCGCGAGCTGATCCAGCACTGGAAGGCGCGCGGGCTCGACTTCAGCAAGATGTTCTACAAGCCGGATGCGCCGCACGAGGCGGTGCACTGGACCGAGCGGCAGAAGCATCCGATCGACGACGTGCTCGACCGCAAGCTGATCGAACTGGCAAAGCCGGCGCTCGAAGCCAGGCAGCCAGTCAGCATCGAACTGCCGATCCGCAACGTCGACCGTTCGACCGGCGCCATGCTGTCGGGTGAAGTGGCAAAGCGCTTCAAGCACAAGGGCCTGCGCGAGGACACGATCTCGGTCAAGCTCACCGGCACGGCCGGCCAGTCCTTCGCCGCCTTCCTGGCGCGCGGCGTCTCGTTCGAACTGGTAGGCGCGGCCAACGACTATGTCGGCAAGGGCCTGTCGGGCGGCCGCATCGTCATCCGTCCGCCGGAGAACACGAAAATCGTTGCTGCCGAGTCCATTATTGTCGGCAATACCGTGCTCTACGGCGCGACCGAGGGCGAGGCCTATTTCTGCGGCGTCGCCGGCGAGCGTTTTGCCGTGCGCAATTCGGGCGTCGCCGCCGTCGTCGAAGGCGTCGGCGACCATGGCTGCGAATACATGACCGGCGGTATCGTCGTCGTCATCGGCCAGACCGGTCGCAACTTCGCCGCCGGCATGTCGGGCGGCGTCGCCTATGTGCTCGACGAGGCGGGCGATTTCGCCGAACGCTGCAACATGGCGATGGTCGAGCTGGAGCCGGTTCCGGAAGAGGACGACCTGATGGAAAAGCTGCTCCACCATGGCGGCGATCTCGACCACAAGGGCCGTGTCGACGTATCCGGCGATATGACCAGCCATGACGAGGAGCGGCTCTACCAGTTGATCTCCAACCACGTCCACTACACGGGCTCGGTACGAGGTCGCGAAATCCTCGACGATTGGGCGATTTTCCGGCCGAAATTCCGGAAGATCATGCCGGTCGAATACCGCCGCGCGCTGATCGAGATGGAACGTATGCGCATGAACGTGGCGGCGGAATAGATTTGGAAATTGCCGGGAAGCCATGCGTCCCGGCAACCATCTTCATCAACAATCCTGACCTCGGACTGAAGGTTGCCACGGCTGCCTTATGAGGTTAACGGGTGCGTCGCCAGGCGTGCCTTCCGGACAGCAGGGACTGGACTATGGGCAAGGTAACAGGGTTTCTCGAGATCGATCGGCAGGTGCACAAGTACCAGCCGGCTTCCGACCGCATCCGGCATTTCCGCGAGTTCACGCTGCCGATGTCGGATAAGGAGGTCGAGAAACAGGCGGCGCGCTGCATGGATTGCGGCATTCCGTATTGCCATGGACCGACCGGCTGCCCGATCCACAACCAGATCCCGGACTGGAACGACCTCGTCTACAATGGCGACTGGGACAACGCGATCCGCAACCTGCATTCGACCAACAATTTTCCGGAATTCACCGGCCGCATCTGTCCGGCACCTTGCGAGGAAGCCTGCACGCTGAACCTCGAGGACATTCCGGTCGCCATCAAGACGATCGAGCAGGCGATTGCCGACAAAGCCTACGAAACCGGCCATATCCGGCCCTATCCGCCGGAACGGAAGACCGGCAAGCGCGTCGCGATCATCGGCTCGGGGCCGGCCGGCATGGCGGCCGCCCAGCAACTTGGCCGCGCCGGCCATGACGTTCACGTCTATGAGCGCGAGAGCCGGCCGGGCGGGCTGATGCGTTACGGCATCCCCGATTTCAAGATCGAGAAGCATTATATCGACCGGCGCATCGAGCAGATGCAGGGCGAGGGCGTCAGCTTCCATTGTGGCGTCAATGTCGGCGTCGACAAGCCGGTCGCCGAACTGCTCGCCGAATACGACGCGGTGCTCTATTGCGGCGGTTCCGAAACGCCGCGCCCGGCCAACATCCCGGGCGACGATCTCGACGGCGTGCACGACGCGATGCCGTATCTGGTGCAGCAGAACAAGCGCATCGGCGGCGAGCCGATCCAGTCGGTGGCATGGCCGTCGCGCCCGATCGTCGCCGGCGGCCAGCATGTCGTCGTCGTCGGCGGCGGCGACACTGCCTCCGACTGCGTCGGTACCGCCTTCCGCCAGGGCGCGGTGCGCGTCACCCAGCTCGACATCCGGCCGCAGCCGCCGGAAAAGGAAGACAAGCTATCGGTCTGGCCCTACTGGGCGACCAAGATGCGCACCTCGTCCTCGCAGGCCGAAGGCGCCGAGCGCGAATTCCAGGTGGCGACGCTTGAATTCATCGGCGAAGACGGCCAGCTGACCGGGGTCAAATGCTGCGAGGTCGACGAAAAGCGCAAGCCGATCGCCGGCACCGAATTCGTCATCCGCGCCGATCTCGCGTTCATCGCCATCGGCTTTGCCGGGCCAGCCGCTCGAGGGCCGGTGTCGGAACTCGACGGGCAGATGACGATCGTCACCGACAGCCGCCGTTCGAAGAACGTCGAGGCCAATGACCGCGATTACAGAACCAGCGTCGAAAGGCTCTATGCGGCTGGCGACGTGCGGCGCGGCCAGTCGCTGGTCGTCTGGGCAATCCGCGAGGGCCGCCAGGCGGCGCGCGCCATCGATGAGTCTCTGATGGGATCGAGCGTGCTGCCGCGCTGAGTCCGTTCCGAAACTCTACAGAAAGAGTCGCCAGTTTTACTGCCGGATCGCCGTCGTCGTGTCGGATGCAGCAGCCGCAGTCGCAGGTTGTATCTTGGGCGGCCACGAGAAATCGTCGGCGCGGCCGGGCGAGGCGTCGGTCGCCTTGCCCTCGACGATCAGCTTTTCGCCGGGCAAATTCTTGTCCGCCTTTGCCGGCGGGGCGGCGCCGAGAAGTTCCGAGCCGCCGTCCAGCGCCGGATCGCTGAGCAGCATCGGCACAGTGCGATCGGCGGCTATCGGTGCGGCAGCAGGTGCCGGCGCCTCGACGGGAGCGCCGGCCGGGGCAGAAGCTGTGACCACGCTTCCCGGAGCGGCCAGCCCAAGGATCTTCATCAGCGGCTTTTCGGTGTAGAAGGCGAGCTTGCGCTTGCCGGCCTTCGACATGTTGATGCCGTCGTCGGAGCGCAGGCGCACCGATTGGCCGTTTATGTCCGGTCCGCTGGTGATAAAGGCGCCGTTCTCGTCGACGAACCCGTCCCAGACATCGACGAATTCGCCGCCGTGGCTTTCGGCGGACGAGCGGTAGATGTCGTTGAAGGCCAGCATGTCGGAGGTCATTTTCGAGACCCGGAAGGCCGGCATGCCAACCCACAGATACGGCACCTTGGCTGAAGCGATGGCTTTGCCGAGCGCTTCGGTCCGGCGCTCGTACTCCTTGGTCCAGTTTTCGGATCGCGGCTGCTCACGCACATCGCCGACGCGCATCTGCTGACGGTCGTTCGATCCGAGCATGACGACGACGGCTGCCGGTTTTTCGGCAGCGATCAGCGACTTGACCTGTTCGGGCCAGTTGTAGACATCGTCGCGCACGAAGCCGGACGAGCCGTTGGCGCGGACGACAATCCTGACGCCGGTGTTTTCGGCAAAGGCGGCGTCGAGCCCCTCAGCCAGTCCAGACGCCATGAAATCGCCGACCACCAGAACGACGCGCGCATCGGGCGCCTTCTCGGCCACCGGGGTTGTCGGCTCGGCCGGCGCCGGCCGGCGAACGGACCGGGGCTTCCTCAGCTTGGGTCTGGGCTTTGTTCTCTGGAATTCTCTCGGGAATTCGGGCGGCGGCTGCTCAAACCGCTCGCTTTTGCGCGGAAACAACAGGTCGCGCAGCGACCAGCCACGACTTTCCGGCTCCTGCGCCATGGCCGAGGTATGAAAGGCGCTGGCCGCGCCGACTGCCAGAACGACGATCGCCAGAACGAGGATCGGCACGCGACGAACGATCAACCGGATGCGCGCAGCCGAAACCAATCACCCTCTCCATCCCGTAACCGGCTCTAGTTTTGCCTGAGCCATCTGAGCACTTCCTTGCTCGGATACCCGTCCTGGGTCAAGCCGGCCTTTGCCTGGAAGGCCATGATGGCGGTTTTCGATCCGTCACCGATCTTGCCATCGAACTTGCCGTCGTAATAGCCGTGCTCGGAAAGTCGCTTCTGAAGCTCCTGCCTTTCCTCGAAGGAGAGCTTGGTAAACGGTCGCTTCCAGTCCTGCACAAGCCCGCCATAGCCGGCGATTTCGTCGGCAAGAAGGCCCACGGCGAGCGCATATTTGTCGGCATTGTTGTAGCGCTTGATGACCGAGAAATTCTTGATCATCAGGAAAGCCGGCCCGCCCCGGCCACCGGGCAGCTTCAACGTCGCCTTGTCCCCACCGTTCTTGAACGGCTTGCCGTTGGCACGGGTGACGCCAAGCGCCTGCCATTGCGACAGCGACTTCGAGCCCCCGGGCAGCTTCTTGCCGTCCGGAAGGCTGACCTCATAACCCCAGGTCTTGCCTGCCTGCCAGCCGTTCTTCCTCAGCAAATTGGCGGCTGTCGCCAGTGCGTCGGGAATCGAATTCCAGATGTCGCGCTTGCCGTTGCCGTCCATATCGACCGCATAGGACAGGTAGCTGGTGGGGATGAACTGGGTATGACCCATCGCGCCGGCCCAAGAGCCGCTGAGATGGCTTTCGTCGATGTCGCCGGTCTGCAGGATCTTCAGCGCCGCGATCAGCTGGGTGCGGGCAAATTTCGCGCGCTTCGGGTCGGCATAACCAAGCGTCGCCAGCGAGCGCACGACATTGCGCATGATGTCATCGCGCTTGAGGGTTTCGCCGTAGTTCGACTCCATCGACCAGATGGCCAGCAGGATGTAGCGGTCGACGCCGTATCTTGCCTCGATCCTGTCCAGCCACGGCTTCCATTTCCTTGCCATCTGCTGGCCGACGGCGACCGACTGGTCATGGACGCGGTTGTCGAAATAATCCCAGGCGGGTGCGGTGAATTCGGGTTGAGTACGGGCCTTTTCCAGCACCATCGGATCAGCATCGCTGATGCCCTTGAATGCCTGGTCGTAGACGGAGCCGGAAACGCCGCTCGCCACGGCGGTAGCACGGAAGCTGGCGACCCATTGGCGGAAGCCGGCATCGGCAAAAGCCGGCCCGCTGGGCATGAGCAAGGCAAGCGAGAGGCTGGCGGCCGTCAGGACGCTGGTGAAGCGCCTTGCGACGTTGCGAACGGACATCTTTTCCTCCTTCTGTATCTCAGGAAGACTATTCATCGCCGAACCCGGTTAGCATTTGGTTTACCATAGGTGCCGTCCGGGATGAAAAGATGCGTCGACGCTTTACCAGCTGAGATTTCTGTCCCGTCGTTCAGTAATGCTCGATTTCGGCATGAAAATGTCTCGAATCGGGATTGCCGAACCGGCATGCAAATGGATAATTGGCACATGAAGAGAGTTCGCAAGGCAGTATTCCCGGTTGCCGGTCTCGGCACGCGCTTTCTCCCCGCCACCAAGGCCATTCCCAAGGAAATGCTGACGGTCGTCGACAGGCCGGTCATCCAGTATGTGGTCGATGAGGCGCGCGAAGCCGGGATCGAGCATTTCATCTTCGTGACCGGCCGCAACAAGGCGGTCATCGAGGATCACTTCGATGTCCAGTTCGAGCTCTACGACACGCTTGCGCAGCGTGGCAAGGATGATCAGCTCGCCCGCCTGCAGCGGCTGCAGCCGGCGCCGGGGCAGACCAGCTTCACCCGCCAGCAGGTGCCGCTCGGCCTTGGCCACGCCGTCTGGTGCGCGCGCGAGCTTGTCGGCGACGAGCCCTTTGCGCTGCTGTTGCCCGACATGATCATGCAGTCGGAAAAAAGCTGCATGAAGGATATGGTCGAGCTTTACGCCGAGACCGGCAACAACATCGTCGCCGTGCAGGAATGCGATCCCGCCGAGGCGCACAAATACGGCATTGTCGGCCGCGGCGAGGACGCCCATCACGGTTTCAGCATCACCGGCATGGTGGAAAAGCCGAAGACCGGCACCGCGCCGTCGAACCTCTTCATCAACGGGCGCTATATCCTGCAGCCGGAGATATTCAAGATACTCGAAGGCCAGGAAAAAGGCGCCGGCAACGAGATCCAGCTCACCGATGCAATGCTGAAGCTGCAGAAGCAACAGCCCTTCTACGGCTACCACTACCGCGGGCGGACGTTCGACTGCGGCTCGCCCGAAGGCTTCGTCGAGGCCAACGTTGCCTTCGCACTGTGGCGCAGCGACATGAATGCAAGCATGGCCGGTGTCATTCGCACGCTTCTCGACGAACTCGCGCCGTCAGAACGCCGCGGCGTAGCCTTCTAGCTTCAACACCGGTTCGCGCTGACTGGCTAAAGTGCGCCGCATTCGACCAGCCTTATGCGATGCGCTTTAGGTTCTTGTTTTATGCATGTCGTTATCGCAAAACCGCTGCACACTTTTGCGCGACATGCATTAGCGCTGCAACTTCAAGCCGACGAAGATACTGTTGGCCGTGTAGTCGCGTCCAACCAGGTTGCTGGTCAGTTTTTCAGTCCTGACGCGGGTGGTGAGCCCGGCATAGCGGTTCAGCCACCATGTCAGCCCAGCCTCGGCGCTCAGCGTCAAATCATGATCGTCGGAGCCGGTATAGTCGCGCCATTCAACGCCGAGAGCGGCATTTCCGGTCAGGTTGGCGCGGATTTGCCGCTCGCCGGTGAGGCTGCTGGAATAGAGCATGTCGCCGCTTTCGCCCGCGTTCGTCGTGTTCTCGGCGGTCGTCTGTGCGGTGAGGCCGATCGTGGTGCCGCGTTCCGGCGACCATTTGAGATCGGCATTAACCGTCGCGCCCGAAATCGCCGGCAGGGCGTTGTCGTCGATAGCTTCGCGCAGCCAGCCGACCGAGAACTCGCCGGTAAGCTTCTCGCGGAGATCGAGCTCGACGCCGGCCCGTGCGCCAAGCCGCGTCGAGGAGCGCTGGAAGCCGTTTGGATCGACGCGCAAATCATAAGCGCGCCGGCCGACCTCGATTTCGGTGAACGGAGTGATGGCAGGCGAGATCTCGTAGCCGGTGCGCAAAATGGCCGTATAGAGCGTCGAGTCGCGGCCCTTCTGCGACAGCGATCCCCCCGACGAAAGCTTGGCGTCACCAAAGATGTCGTGCTCGACCGCGCCGGTCAGCGCGAAGCGCATCTTTCCCGCATCCTTCTCGACGGCGAGGCTGCCGCTCACGGTCTGGCGCACCGGCTGCCCAACGGCGCCGACGATGGCGTCCGGCGCCGAGGCCGATTCGGGCACGGCCTCGTAGCCAAGTTTGGCGATGGCGCGCAGATCATTGTCGAGATCGATGTTGAGCGTGCCGTCGACGCGGCCTTGCGCCTCGTGAACGTCATAGCCGGACAACGTCTCGCGGAAGATGCCATAGCCCTCAATCGTCGCCGAATTCTCCCGCCAGTCGGAGACGGCGTTGAAGCGCAGCGTCGTTTCCGACAGCAATGCCGGCTTGCCGAGGCTGCTCGAATCGGCGTTTGTTGAATACGTCAGGCCTTGCTCGAGCGTCGGCCGGATCACGAAGGAGCCGAGCTGGATGCCGGTGGCGGCGAACGGGTCGTCCTCGTTCTTCTTGTCCTGGCCTTCGATGGCTTCGGTGCGCTCGGCGCCGGGGTCGAGCTTGAGCCTTTCGGCGGAATCGATGGTCACCGCACGGCGGTTGGCCGTATCCTGCTCGTCTATGGCGGCGGTGTCGGTGTCGTCGGTCGTCGGCGTCGCTGCAGTCGCAGTGGCGCCTCTCTTGCTCTTCTTGTTGTCCACGGCCTCATCTTTGGCCTTGCCTTCTTCGACGGCGCGTTGCGTTGCGCTCGGCCGCCGTCGTGGCGGCGGAGCAGGGTCGGCAAACGGGTCGTCGCTGGCCGCTGGTGGATCGAAAGTGCCGCCGGTTGTGGCCGCCGCCTCGCCCGTGCCGTCGTCAGGCAAGGCCCCCGGGCTGGCCGGACGATAGGTAGGCAGCGGCGTATCGTCGTTGGCGGTTGCAGCAGCCATGCCCAACTGCCTGATCCTGTACTGCTGGTCGTCCAGGATTGTCGATTCCGAAACCTCACCGCGCAGCTCGATTTCCTGGGCGCAAAGCAGTGCCGGACGCGACAACGCAAGGACACTGGTTGCCAGCAGCAAAGCGCAAACCGCCTTGCCCTTTCGTCCTATTTTGTTTTGAGGCTGAAACCCGGACATCGGCACCACTGCTTGCGCGGCGCACGCGCGCCATACTTACGAAACCGTAAATGGGGATGGTTAACGGAGCGTTGAGGGATCGCCCGCCAAGGTGTTCTGGGCGGCAATTCCGTTGGACAGGCGCGCGCCGAAGCGCTAATCGCATCGTCCATGGACGTGAAATCCCCAGACAGGAAGCCGCTCGACGAGCAGGCCGCGATTGCCTCGGCGCTGAGAACGGTGGCGACAGAGCAGGCCGGCGTCGCGGCACTGGCAGACGCGCTCGAAAACGGGCTGGCCGAGCCGTTCGCACGGGCAGTCGACATGGTGTCGCAGATCGATGGCCGCGTCATCGTCACCGGGGTCGGCAAAAGCGGCCATATCGGCTCGAAGATCGCCGCAACGCTCGCTTCGACCGGCACGCCGGCCTTCTTCGTCCACCCTGCCGAAGCCAATCACGGCGACCTCGGCATGATCGCTCGGAACGACGCCATCATCGCCCTGTCGTGGTCGGGGGAAAGCCTCGAGCTCAAGGGCATCATCGCCTATTCCAGGCGCTTCTCGATCCCGCTGGTCGCGGTCACCGCCGGCGAAAAATCGGCTCTGGCGCGTGCGGCCGACGTGGTGCTTCTGCTGCCGCGAGCCCCGGAAGCCTGTCCGCACGGCCTTGCGCCGACGACCTCGACGCTGCTGCAAATGGTGATGGGCGATGCGCTGGCCATCGCGTTGCTCGAGGCGCGCGGCTTCACCCCGGACCATTTCCGAACGTTCCATCCCGGCGGCCAGCTCGGAGCCAACCTGACGCAGATCCGCGAGATCATGCATGTCGGCGACAGGCTGCCTCTGGTGTCGTCCGGCACCGGCATGCGCGAGGCGATCCTCGAATTGTCGCGCAAGGGGTTTGGCTGCGTGGCGGTCACTTCGGCGGACGGCAAGCTGATCGGCATCATCACCGATGGCGACATCAGGCGCCATATCGGCAGCGATCTTCTGGCCATGAGCGTGGATCAGGTGATGACCAGAGAGCCAAAAATGGCGGCGCCCGACACACTGGTTGCGACGGCGCTGCAGACGATCAACGATTCTGCCATTACCAGCCTGATGGTGGTCGAAGGCAGACGGCCGATCGGGCTCGTCCATCTGCACGACCTGCTGCGCATCGGTGCTGCCTAGCGGGCTTCTAGACTGCCTCGACCGTCAGTTCCAGGTCGGTGTCGGCGGCACCGGTCACGCGCACCTGCGTGCCGGCCGGCAGGTCAGGGCCGGAGACGCGCCACAACGTGTCGCCGAGCTTGATGCGGCCGCGCCCATCCTTGATCGGCTCGGCAAGGGTCGCCGTCCGGCCGACCATCTGCGCGCCGCGCCGGTTGAGCAGCGGCTGGTCGGTTTCCTCATGCCGCCCGCCCACCAGCCGCTTGCCGACATAGGCCGAGACCAGCGACAGCGCGAGGAAGGCGAGGACCTGGACCTGCCAGCTCCAGAAACCGGCGTCCCAGATGAGCAGCGAGACGACGCCGATCAACAGCGCGGCAATGCCGATCCACAGCATGAAAATGCCCGGCGCGACGACCTCCATCACCAGCAGGACGAAGCCGAGGACCATCCAGTTCCACGGACCGAGTTCGGAAATGATGCGATCGAACATGGCCTCAGGTCTCGCTGGGACGAACCACGGGCGGGCGGGCCTGTCGTGCTGGACTGGCGGTGCCTTCGCCCTTGAAAACTTCCCTGGCGATTTCACCAATGCCGCCGAGCGTGCCGATCAGTGAGGAAGCCTCTATCGGCATCAGCACGAGTTTGCTGTTTGTCGCTGCACCGATCCTGGTCAGCGCTTCGGTGTATTTCAGCGCGACAAAGTAGTTGAGCGCCTGCACGTCACCCTTGGAAATCGCCTCCGATACCACCTGCGTGGCGCGTGCTTCAGCCTCGGCCGAGCGCTCGCGCGCCTCGGCATCGCGGAAGGCGGCTTCCTTGCGGCCCTCGGCCTCCAGGATCTGCGATTGCTTGAGGCCTTCGGCGGCGAGGATCTGGGCGCGCTTGTTGCGCTCGGCCATCATCTGGCGGCCCATCGATTCGACGAGATTGGCCGGTGGATTGATGTCCTTGATCTCGACACGGGTGATCTTGATACCCCAGGGGTGCGCGGCCTCATCAACGACGCGCAGCAGGCGCTCGTTGATGGCATCACGGTTTGACAACAGCTCGTCGAGGTCCATCGAGCCCATCACGGTGCGGATGTTGGTCATCGTCAAATTGAGGATAGCGTTCTGCAGGCCGGCGACCTGGTAGGCGGCCTGCGCCGCGTTGAGCACCTGATAGAAGGCAACGCCGTCGACGGCCACGGTGGCGTTGTCGCGGGTGATGATCTCCTGGGTCGGAACGTCGAGCACCTGCTCCATCATGTTCATCTTGGCGCCGATACGGTCGACGAAGGGCACGATGAGGTTGAGGCCCGGGCTCAATGTCTTGGTGTAACGGCCAAAGCGTTCGACGGTATAATTGTAGCCTTGCGGAATTGTCCGGATGCCCTTGAAAAGCACCAGCACGACAAGGGCGACAAGAACAAGAAGCGCAATATCGAAACCACTGAAACCCATTTTGGCTCTCCCCTCAAAGGCCATGTTGGACATTGCCACGCGGCCGATTCCACCAAACACTTAAGTGTGTTTCAGCAATGTTACAATCAGGTGATCACGGATTGCGGGTGCATGGACGGCGGGATCCATTCAAGCCCAGCCGGACAGCTCGCGCCGCACCATTGCCTCGATCACCGCCATGCCCTCTGCACTGTCGTTGAGGCAAGGGATGTGCGCGAACTTTTCGCCGCCGGCATGGTGGAAGGTCTCGGCCGCTTCCCTGCCGATCTCGTCCAGCGTCTCGATGCAATCGACGGAAAAGCCCGGATTGACGATGGCGACCGATTTCACGCCTTCGCGCCCCAGTCTTTCGACTGTCTTGTCGGTGTAGGGTTGCAGCCATTCCTGCGCGCCGAAGCGCGACTGGAAGGTGGTGATCAGCTTGTTCTCATCCCAGCCGAGCTTTTCGCGCAGCAGCCGCGTCGTCTCCAGGCAATGCGCCTGGTAGGGATCGCCCTTGTCGGAGTAGGATTTCGGAATACCGTGATAGGAGGCGATGACGATTTCCGGATCGAAGTCGAGGCTCGCCAGATGCCCTTCGATCGAACGGGCGAGCCCCTCGATATAGGCCGGCTCGTTGTAATAGGGGGGCACGCTGCGAATGGCCGGGACGCGGCGCATCTTCATCAGCGCGCGAAACAACTGGTCGTTGGCGGTCGCAGTCGTCGTCGCCGAATATTGCGGATAGAGCGGGAAAGACAGGATGCGGTCGCAGCCTTGCTCGACCAGTCTGTTGGCCACGCTCTCGGTCGAAGGGTTGCCGTAGCGCATCGCCCAATCGACGATCACATGGGATAAATCGCCGAGCGCAAGCCCGAGTTTCTCGGACTGGGCACGGGTATAGGTGCGCAGCGGGGACTCGTTGCGCTCCCGGTTCCATATCCTGGCATAGTTGGCGCCCGACTTCTTCGGCCGGGTGGTGAGGACCAGGCCGTAGAGGATCGGATACCAGACCGCCTTGTTGAGTTCGATGACGCGCGGATCGGACAGAAATTCCCTGAGATAGCGCCACATGGGCTTGAAGTCGGTGCCGTCCGGGGTGCCGAGATTGATCAGCATGACACCGACCTTGCCTGTCCCGACCGGAGGGTGTCCTGCCGGGAGCGCGCCGGCGGTCGTTTCGGCTTTGCTTTCAGCAGGGTTGGCAAGCGTCATGGGGTTCTCCAACACCGCGAAACCAGCGGTGCCGCGGCGAAGGTAGCGATGCCGCGCCGGTTTTCAAATGCAGCGTCTGGCCGCACCTTATCCCAGAAATGCAGCACCCGCCCGGTTTGCCGGGCGGGTGCATTGCGTTCCTGCGGCCGGATTACTTCGAGGCCGCCGGGATAGTCAAGGTTGCGCCGACCGGCAGCCGGCGTGGCTCGTAGGCTTTGTTGGCATCGAAGATCATTTTCCATTTGGTACCGTCGCCATAGGCCTTCACCGCGAGATCCCAATAGGTATCGCCGGCGACGATTACATGGCTGCTTTCGGCCGGTGCCGGCTCAGCCGGCTTGGCGGGCTCGGCAGGTTTTGCCGGCTCACTTGGGGCCGGTTCACTCGGGGCCGGCTGACTCGGGGCAGGCGCCGTCTCGGCCGGTTTGGCCGGTACAGCCGGAGCAGGGGTGGCCGGAGCCGGTGTGGCCGGAGCCGCAGGTGCCGCCGGCTGGGCCGGCTCGGCGGGTGCGGGGGCCGCCGGCGCGGTTTCAGCCGGGACGGCCGGTGGTGTTTTGGAAATGTCGCCGGAGCCGGCCGGCATTTCGGGCATTGCCGGCTCAGCAGGCTTTATCGGCGCTGCCTCAGCAGGTTTTGGCGGTTCGGCCGGGTTGGCTGGTTCCGCGGCCGGGGCTCCGGTCGCGGCGATCTCGGTGATGCGGCCGTCGAGCTTCGGCGTATAGGGCCGGTGCGCGCCGAGGTAATCGGCGACGACCTGTTCCAGCCCCGGGCCGTAATCATAGGCGTTCTTGGCCTTCTCGGCGAATACCTTGTAGCCGTCACCGCCCTGGCGGACATAGTTGTTGGTGGCGACCAGATAGTCCTTGTCCGGTTTGATCGGCGTCCAGGCGCCGCCTTCCATGACCTCGACCGATTTGACGCGTCCATTAGGCGGCGCCGATTTGTCGAACGCATATTTCAGGCCGGCAACCTGCGGGAAGCGCCCGGCGCCGTCCTCGACCTGACTGAGGCCGCTTTCCAGGCCGGCAACCAGATCCTTGCCGGTGATCTGGAAGGTCGCCAGCGTGTTCTGAAACGGCAGCACAGTGAGAACCTCGCCCATGGTGACGGTGCCTTGGTCGATCGAGGCGCGCAAGCCGCCGCCATTCGAGATGACGATCTCGACACCTTGGCCCTTGACCCGGTCGAGGACGGCGTCGGAGACCAGATTGCCCATCTCGCATTCGCGGGCGCGGCAGTTTTCGCGGCTGCCGTCGATCGCCTTGGTGGTCTCGGCGACTTCCTTGTTCTTCAAAGCCTCGATCGGGGCGCCGAGTTCCTTGATGCGGGCAAGCACGGCGGGGTCGGGCGTGATCGATTTGTCGAGATGAATGGGATCGCCGCTTGCCTCTTTGACGACGCCATTGTCGTCGAAGACGACCTTGAACTCGCCGAGATATTTCGAATAGGACGCCGCCTGCACGACCGGCACTTTGTAGCCGTCCGGATTGTCGACCATCGTCGGATAAGGGCCTTCCGCCTTGGGGTCGGTGTTGGACAGCAGCGAGTGGCTGTGGCCGCCGACCACCACGTCGACGCCCGGGATCTTGGCGATCACGTCGCGTTCTCGCTTGTAGCCGATATGGGTGACCGCGATGATCTTGTTGACGCCCTCTCGCTTCAGTTTCTCGACCTCGGCGGTGATCGACTTGACGTCGTCCTCGATGGCGATGTTCGGGCCAGGCGTGGCAAGCTCCGGCGTGTCGTTGGTGACCGCGCCGACGATGCCGATCTTCTGGCCGCCGACCTCGACCACGATCGACGGCTTGACGCGGTCGCCGAGCTTGGATTGCGCATTGGCCTTCACATTGGCGCCGAGCACCGGAAACTGGATCATGTCGAGGAACGGCGCCAGCGCCGACTCGCCATCGTCGAACTCATGGTTGCCGACCACCTCGGCATCGAATTTCATCTGGTTGAGGAATTCGCCTTCGGTCTTGCCCTTGTAGGTCGTGTAGAAGAGCGAGCCCTGGAAATTGTCGCCGGCGCTGAGCAGCAGCACGTTCTGGCCTTGCAGCTTCTTGCGCTCCTGCGCGATCGCGGTGACCAGGCGGCCGGCGCCGCCGACGCATTCGCCCTTGGTCTCCTCCTCGGCCGAGCAGGTCGATTCATACTTGTTGTTGCTCTCGATGCGGCTGTGCCAGTCGTTGATGTGCAGGATGTTCAGCGTGTAGTCGGCAAAGGATACGCCTGCCGACAGGCCAAGCGCCGATGCCGACAGCGCGGCGATGGCAGCGATCTTCTTCATTCTCGTCTCCCGGATAACTTGAGTACAGCGCCGCGCGTCATTTGGGACGCGCAAAGTACCAATTTTATTTTGCGCATGATCCTTTCCGAAAATCGACTCCGATTTTCGGGGTCATGCGCAGACGCGTTTAAAGCTCTTGTTTGACTGGGATGTAACAGCCCTCTCGGGCCATGTTCACATCGCGTTTCAGTCGATGCAAGCGGAAATCGGCATCAGCTTTGCCGGCGTAAAAAGGCTTTTCCGGCGTAAAAAGCGGCGGCTTCAAGCCGCCGCCCTTTTGCAAAGTCAATTCGGAATCGGATTTCAGGTGCGCCTGGTCAGCACAAAATTCTGCCCGCTCGCGCTGGTGCAATTGAGCTGGCTTGTGGAGACCATCAGGCAGTTGAAGCTGATCGGCGTCTGGCGGATCAGCGAAGTGCCATGGATCTCGACCGAGGTGCCGCCGGTCATGGTGTAGCTGCCATCGGCAAGCTTCTGGCCGGTGTCGGTTGCGACGGTCGCGAAGCTGCCGCCCTTGAAGGTGGACAAGCCCGTGCCCTGCGCGTCGATCCAGGAGCCTTCAACCCCTTTGGCCGTGATCACCGGCGGCTCGCCTGGGCCGGTTGTGGTGCAGGCCGCCAACGCGACCGTAGCGGCCGCGGCAATGCCAGCCGAAAGCAGTCTTTGCGCGATCGTCATCTTCAAAATCCTCTCCTCTCGCATCGGCCCGAAAATCGATCCGATTTTCGGAAAGCACGATGCTCACATTCAAAGTGCTAGAGCGTACTTTGTGCGTCCAAATGGACGCACGTCGCTCTAGGCCGCTCCTCTTCAATCGCCCGATTTCCGGGCGATTGCAAGCTGGCGGAGTGTCGACGCAACGCTGCTATCGAACGAGGATGTTGCGGAATTGCCACGGGTCTTTGGTGTCGAGGTCCTCGGAAAACAGACCAGGTCGATTGTCGAGCGGTGTCCAGTCGGTATAATAGCTCCTGACCGGCCCGAGATATGGGTTCTGCACGTCGAGGCAGCGCTTGTAATCCATCTCGTCGGCTTCGACGATGCCGGCCTCGGGATTTTCCAGCGCCCAAACCATGCCGGCCAGCACCGCCGACGTGACCTGCATGCCGGTGGCGTTCTGGTAGGGCGCCAGCTTGCGCGCCTCGGCCAGCGACAACTGCGAGCCGTACCAGTAGGCGTTCTTGGCGTGACCGTAGAGCAGCACGCCGAGTTCGTCGATGCCATCGACCAGTTCGTTTTCGTCGAGCACGTGATGCACGGGCTGAGCCTCGCCGGCGGCACCGAACATCTCGTGCAGTGACAGCACGGCGTCGTTGCAGGGATGATAGGCGTAATGGCAGGTCGGCCGGTACTGCACCTTGCCCTTCTTGCCGCGCAAGGTGAAGAAATCGGCAATTGAAATCGCCTCATTATGCGTCACCAGGAAGCCGTATTGCTGACCGGGCGTCGGGCACCATGTGCGCACGCGCGTGTTGGCGCCGGGCTGCTCCAGAAAGATCGCGGCCTTCGAGCCGTTCTTGTGTTTTTTGGCGTTCTTCGGCATCCACGTCTCATGCGTGCCCCAACCGAGTTCGGCCGGCTGCAGGCCTTCCGAAATGAAGCCTTCGACCGACCAGGTGTTCCAGAACACGTTCATCGGCTTGGGTTTCTTGGTGCGCTGGGTGTCGCGCTCGGCGATATGGATGCCCTTGACGCCGGCTTTCTTCATCAGCCTGGCCCAGCCTTCGCGATCGTGCTGCGCGGGCTCCGAGAAATCGAGGCCAAGATCTGTGGCGAGGTTGACCAGCGCCTGCTTGACGAACCACGAGACCATGCCCGGATTGGCGCCGCAGCACGAGATCGCCGTGGTGCCGCCTGGGTTCTTCGCGATTTCAGTACGCACCGTCTCGCGCAGCGCATAGTTGGTGCGTGAGGCATTGTCGGCCTTTTCGTCGAAATAAAAGCCGAGCCAGGGCTCGACCACCGTGTCGATATAGAGGACGCCAAGCTTGCGGCAGAGCTTCATGAGTTCGAGCGAGGAAGTGTCGACCGACAGGTTGACGCAAAAGCCCCGGCCGCCGCCATTGGTCAAAAGCGGTGTCAGCAGCTTCTTGTAGTTCTTCTTGGTCACCGCGTCCTGCATGAAGGTGATGCCGCGCTCGTCGAGCAATTTGCGGTCGGTGTCGCGCGGGTCGATGACCGTCATGCGCGACTTGTCGAATTTGAAATGGCGCTCGATCAGCGGCAGCGTTCCCCGTCCGATCGAGCCGAAGCCGATCATCACCACAGGGCCGGTGATCTCACCGTAAACGGGCCAGTTTTCATTCACCATTTATCGATTACTCCCTCAAAAAACGCTTCGGAACAGCGGCTTGGCCGCGGCGCGACAAACCATAGATCATTGTCACAATAAAGCGAAAATCGGACGGCCGGCGTTACGCCGCGCCATCCCGGCTACGGCTCGACCAGACTTGCAAACTCCGGCTTGAAGAGGGCACGTGCCTCGGAGACCGGCAGTTCCAGCAGATCGTCGGCGCAGGCCTGGATGGCATGCGGCAGGGTCTGGAGCCCGAACACCAGAACCTGCTTGTCGCCCTCGCGCCAGAGGCTGGCAGCCAAATTTTCGTCGATCAGATCGTCGATGCCGCATTCGGCTTCGTGATCAATATCGGTCTGATCGCTCGGTTTCTTGCGCCGCTGCTTGACGAAGGAGGCGAGGGAAGGACCGGGCTTGCCATCTATCGTATCCAAGAAAATGTCCTGAAGGCCGAGCAGGACGCCGCGCCGCACATCCATGATGTAGGCGTCCGAATAGTTGGTCGGATGCGCTCCGCCGCAGAAGATGCTGCCGGACTCCCGCCAGCTCATCAGCCGCGGAGTCAGCGAGGTCACTTCGAATGTGCTGTCCTCATAGCCGCCGAGTGTGCCGCCGTTCACACCGTCAATCGGCCCGCCTTCGTTGAAACCGGCATATTGCGCCGCCACGCAGCCCAGTGCGCCGATGTTGGCGCGCCAGTGCCTGTCTTGCAGCAGAGCGTTCGCGGCCTCGATTGGAACGTCGCCGGACAGTTCGACAATGCGCGGCGTGGCAAATTTGGTGCGGGGGTCGACGACATAGCGGTAGGTTGCGTCCGGCCAACCAGTCGTCTTGCCGTTATCGAGCTGAGTGTCCACCCGCAGATAGTCATAAGGGGACGTTTCCATGGTGAGCGGCGTGTCATTGCCGAAGAACTTCATGAAGCTGAAATCGTAGAGATCGAGCGGGCTGCTGGGCTCGTTCTCGGTCACCTGCCGACTTGCGACCCGTTCCAATCTGAGCGGCAGCGCGCTCTTTCCGTTCCAGCTGCCTTCAAGGGTTTTGCCGTTACTGGATGAGGCCAGGCGCCAGACGGCGGCAATCGGCGCAGCCTTTCCGTCATCGCAATTGTCGGCGCCGCATGCCTCCTCCTCGGCCAGTTCGAACTTGCTGCCCTTTTGAGACCGGGCCTGCAGCGGGATGTCGACGCCCTTCGAGCGGTAGAAATAGCGGCCGGCCAGCGGGCCGCCGGGCGCGGCGGGGTCGCCGGTGAATTCGACGACGATATCGCTCTTTCCAAGCTTGCCGGCATAAGTCACCGGCTCCGCCTCGGCTGCTGTCGACAGTACCAGGATCGCGGCCATTAACGTGACCGGCCTGCTAAGATGCTGGATCATTTTTCCCCCAAGCCGCAAGTTACAGCTGTCTTGCGCCAGCAGTCACGGTCGGCTGTCAGGCCCTTATAGTCAAGTTGTGCCTCGTCCCGCACCTGAGGCTGCTCAGCGAAAAGACGCGGCGAGCGCCGCCCCTGGTGCGGATGGCGCATCCGCCCGTTTCAGCGGGTTTTTGTCCTCGGCGCGGCTGTGGAGGCTCGAACCACCAGTTCTACCGGCAGAACGACTTGGCGGGGGGCTTCATTGTCAAGGACCATTCGGGCGGCAAGCCGGCCTTTTCCGATCACGTCTTGTGCGACAGTGGTCATCGGAGGCGTGGTGCGTGCGGATTCAGCGGTGCCATCGAAGCCGACGACCGACACGTGGCCCGGCACGTCTATGCCGCGGCGAACCGCCTCGTCCAGGATCGTGATCGCCTGCCAGTCCGACATGGTCAGGATCGCGGTTGCTTCAGGCGCCCTGTCGAACACCACTGCTCCGGCAGATGGCTCGCCCGGGATCGTCTCGATGATCGGGGCATCGTCGATCGACAAATTCGCCTCCGCCAAACCCTGTTTGAAACCGTCGAGCCTTTCATCGTCGAGCGGGAAGCCGGCCAGAAGCGGGCGCGTTGCCTTTCCGGGCATGTGGACAATCGGCGGGCCGGGAGACCGGCGCACCGAAAGGATGGCAAAATGCCGGTGCCCCAGCCCGGTCAAGTGCCGGACGGCAGCAACCGCGCCACTCCTGCCGTCGATCTTTATCGAATTGATGTCGGGACCTGCGTCGCTTTCGAGAATGACGAAGGGCAGACGGCGTCTCTGGACCGAAATTATGAGACCAATGTCGGCGCTGTGACCAAGGATAAAGCCGTCAACCAGGGCATCGCGGATGCTGGCGAAGCGCGTGTTGTCGGTGCCGTTTACAAGGCTGAGCGTCGTTCCAGCCTCGTCGCAGGCGAGCGAAACGCCGAGCACCAGCTCGCGGCCGTATGGGCTTCTCATCACTTCGGAGATGGCGTAGGCGCCAGGCGGCATGAACCCGATGGCATTGAACTTGCCGTCCCGCAGCAATCGTCCTTTCGGATCGGGGCCGCCAAACCCGAGCGCTCGCGCGGCCGCTTCGACGCGCTCGCGCAATTCGGGCCTGACCAGCTCCGGCCGGTTGAAGACATTGGAGACAGTCCCCCGGGAAACTCCGGCAGCCTTGCCGACATCGGCTAGGGTGGGCATTGGCGATTCACTCGTTTTCCCTGAGGTAGACCATTTTTTGGAGCGCTCCAAGAATTTTATTGACTCAAAACCAAAATAGGGGGATCGTGCTCCTTGGAGCGCTCCAAGAGCATATACTGAGGGTGTTTCTGCGACTGAGACACCGAGAATCGTCACATGGCATGGTCGCAGCGGCCAATGCCCAAGGAGAGGATGATGGCAGAAACCGATGCTTTTCCAGCCTCGCTCGTAGGCAAGACGTTCGACTGCGTTTTCGGCCCCTTCGTACCGCGGCTGACGTTTCTTTCGCCGCAGGAATTGCATATCCAGGCGTCGATCGGGACCACTGAAATCGACGAGGTGGTCAAGGTCGGCCTGACCAGCGTGCGTCCGAATCTCGTGCTCGCGAGTTGGACGGAGCAGAGCGGCAACTTCATTGTGCAGTTGCAGGATCACGAGAACCGGATCGTCCATAATTATGCGCGGCTGGCCGATGGGCAGCTCTTCTGTGCTCAGGGCGCCATTCAAGCCGTTCCGGCGTGAGGGGAGGAAAATGCGATGGAACTCGCTTATGACAGTCATCTGCTTGCTCGAATTCTGCTGAGCGTCGCGACCGTGGGTTACGGTGTAGCGACGATCAAAGCCGACTTGAACGCCACCCACGCCACCAATCCACTGTGGACTCCCCATGCCCGGTTTCACGTCGTCTGGCAGGTGCTGAGCTATACCGGGGTGGCGCTGATTGCCCTCGGACTCATCTGGATCAAGGGGCAACTCGAAGCCGAGCGGCTCTATCTCGCCGGCGGATTGGCCGCGGCCATGTATGGGGCATTCTTCGCGGCCATGCTCTCGCGGTCGATCTATGGTGGCGTGCTGTATGACGAGAACGGCTACCCGCCGTTCCGGCCGCCGTTTGGACCGGCGGGCTGGCGGTGGGATGTCAACGTCACCGTCTTTACCGCGATGTCGGCGATCCTGCTGCTGGGCCTGGCTGCGATTTAGGGCAATTCCGGGAAAAGTGTGAGACGGTTTTCCGTCCGGAATTGCGCAAGAACAAAGAGGTGGAGCGGTTCGGCGTTTCCGTGAAACGATGAACTGCTCTAGGACAGCGCCAGCGCCCTAAGCCACGCGACCAGCCGGTCACGATCGGCGGTCATCCCCTTGTAGTCGAGCTGGGCCTCGTCCAGCGCCAGAAGTTGTTCGGCCAAGGACGCTGCGAGCGCCGCACGGTCGCGGTGGCGCTCCAGCACGGCGAGCGGGTCGAGATGGATGCGGATGGTGAAGAGTACGTCGCCCGAAACGGGGAGCTTTCTCAGCGTCTGCCGCTCGACGCGGATAAAGGCATGGGCGTCGATGTCACCGTCCGGGAATCTCGACGGGCGACTGCTGGCGCGGTCGATGCGTTCGACATTGGAGAGCGGATGGTAGAGCGCGTCGCCCGCCTGGATCGACCAGTTGTAGCGCTCGACGGCTTGGCCCTGGAGGCCGTCGAACATGCGGTTGATGAGATCGGCCGGGCGTGTGCCTGGACCGAAACCCGGTACCGGCGCGTGGATCTGCTGCAGCGGCTTGCCGAATTTTTCGGTCAGCGACCATGACGAGGGGAAGCAGAGCGAGCCGGCCGCCAGACGCCAGCCGCTCTCGTCGCGGCGCATCAGGATCAAATCCTCCTGGACGAGCAACGAGGCCGCGACAAGCGGCGCATCGCTGAAAGAAGCTGCGGTGCCTGAGCCTACAAGACTGTCGGTGCCGCCGATCACCACGATCCCGTTGTCGGTACGCCTGTGGGTCCCAGGAAAGTTCGCCGCCAGATGCGCACCGAGCAGATCGAGCACTTCGCGTTGGGCGTCGCGTGTGGCTTGCTCCTCGACAAAAACCTTGTCTGGAATTTCGGCATAAAGCCGGCGTTTCTCGGCAAGATAGGGCAGCAGATATTCGTCGATCTCGATCCATCTATCTAGATTGAGCGGCTTCAGCCCGATGGTGAACAGTTTCGACGAGCCGTCATAGGGTGTGTGGGTTGGTGGGCGGAAACTCATGCTTCTTTGTAGGCTTCCAGTGCGGCAGCGGCCATTCTCGCCGTGAATTCGGTGATTTCGTAATCGGCGGCGCCTGCCTTGGCGAAGGGATCGTCCGCCAGTCTGGCATCGAGCACGTCGCGTGGACCGCGCGCGATGATGATGCCGCCGGTCCTCGGCCGCTTCGGCCCGGAGGCGACAAAAATGCCTTCCGCATAACAGGCCTTCAGCCACTCGACATGCGCTTGCTGCAGGCTGTCGATCTCGGTCAGCGGCACCGTATACTTCAGCGAAACCACGAACATTGTTGTCTCCCGATGCTTCAGCCCAGCCGCGCCGGGATCAATCCGCGCAGCGAGTTGCCGACGAACAGCGCCTTGGCCGATTTCAGTTCGCTCCATGTGTAGATTGCTTCGCGGGCGCGGCCTTGATCCAGCAGTTCGCCGCGCAGGACGCCAGGCAGCAGGCCGCAATCGAGCCGCGGCGTGGCCAGCACGCCGTCGCCGAATTCGGCAAAGACATTGGTGATCGTGCCCTCGCAGATTTCGCCGCGCTCATTGGCGAGCAGCACCTCGTCGGCCCGGCCGGCGAGATATTCGGCGCGGGCGCGCGTATAGATTTGTCGGCGGCTGGTCTTGTGGCGCAGCAGCATATCGCTCGAATCAAGCCGCACGCGCGCCAGCTGCACGGTCCAGACCTTGTCTGCGGCGAGCGGCGCGTAGGGCTGCACCGAAACCGCTACATCGCCCTTGCGCGACAGGACGAGGCGAGTGCGCAACGCAATGTGCTGGCGGCCGACCGCATTCATCAGCGCTTCACCGACCCGTTGCGGGTCGCAGCCGAAGCCGAGTTCGTCTGCCGAGCCGTAAAGCCGCGCGAGATGGCGGTCGAAACGGAGGAAACCCGAGCCGGGTTCCCAGCGCATTGTTTCGATCAGTTCGAAATCGGCAGTGTTCCCGTCGCGAAACGGGCTTTCAGCAGACACTCCTGGTACTCCTCTTCGGCTGTCGAATCGAAGACGACGCCACCGCCGACATTGTAGACTGCCTCGCCATTGGCAAAGAGCGAGATGGTGCGGATCGCCACCGAAAAGCGCATCCGGCCGCCGGGGGCGATCCAGCCTATGGCGCCGCAATAGACATCGCGCGGGCCACCTTCCAGCTCGCGCAGGATCTCCATGGCACGGATCTTCGGCGCGCCGGTGATCGAACCGCAGGGGAACAGCGCGGCGAAAATCTGGCGGATGGCGAGGCCGGGCAAAAGTTTCGCCCGCACGCGACTCACCATCTGGTGGACCGTCGGGTAGCTCTCGATGCGGAAAAGCTCCGGCACCTCGAGCGTGCCAACCTCGCTGATCAGTGAGATGTCGTTGCGCAGGAGATCGACGATCATCCGGTTCTCGGCCTGGTTCTTCTCGTCGTTGCGCAAGAACGCTTTCAGGCGATCGTCCTCCGCCTTGGTGGCGCCGCGCGGCGCAGTGCCTTTCATCGGATGCGTCTCGATCATGCCTTCCGCGTCGACCTCGAAGAACAGTTCCGGCGAACGCGACAAGACGATCGGATCGCCAAGCGCGACCAGCGCCCCATACTTCACCGGCTGGCGTTCGGTCAGCGCGTTGAAGGCGTCCAGCGGATCGCCCGACCATTGCGCGTGGACCGGAAAGGTCAGATTGCCCTGGTAGCAGTCGCCCTTGCGGATGTGGTCATGCAGCCTGGCAAAGCGTTTGGCGTAGTCGTCCGAGGACCAGGCTGCCTTGGGGTCGAAGATTGGGCCGTTGCTAGCCGGCAGATCGCCTGGCGCGACCGTCTCTTCGACCGGCGGGTCGAACACGCCGAGGCAGAAAAGCGGGGCGCGGCGGCCGGCTGGCAGCAGCGGAACGAGCTTGGGCTCGAGCAGGTAGCCGGCCTCGTAGGAGAAATAGCCGGCCAGCCATTTGCCCCCATCATGTGCAGCCTGCGCGGCTTCAAGCGCCGGCAGGAAGTCCGCCTCGCCATGCGCCGAGATGATCTCGGCCGGCCGGTCGAAAACGAGCTGACGCGCGGTCTCGTCGTTCCGGAAAATTGCAAAGGGCAGGGGCAGGGACATAAGGCTCGGATGCTGCGGTCACCAGCGATCGATCTATATGGGGGCTCGACCGTGCGCAATCGAGGGAACGGCGTCTCAAGACGCAAAGGCGCGGCGGGGCAAAAACAAAAGCGGCGCCCGAGAGCGCCGCCTTGTTCCAAATGCCGCCTTGCGATGGATCAGGTGTTGCTGGCTTCCCCCGCGGTCGGGAAGCGGCGCGCAAATTCCTTTTCGTCGCCGGCGGCAAGCAGTTTCGCCTGCTCGATCCAGCGTTCACGTTCGATGCGGCCGTCGAAATTCAACGTCGCCTCGATCCGCCTGACATCGTCGGGCGTCCAGGCGGCGATCTGGGCATAGGTCGTGACCCCAAGCCCTTTGAGCAGCCGCTCGTTGGTCGGGCCGATGCCGATCAGGCGACGCAGATCGTTGGCTTTGCCCGCCGCTGCGGTCGTTGCGTTGCCGGTCGCGGCTTTCTTTGCCGCCGGCGCAGCCTTGCTTGCCGCTGGCGCAGGCTTTTTTGCCGCTGGCGCAGTCTTGGGTGCGGCGCTCGCTTTCGATGCAGCCGGCTTCGGCGTTGCCGTTTTCGCCGCACTTGTGCGTGGCGCGGTCGCAGCCTTGGCCGTTGCAGATTTCTTCGGCGCCGGTTTGGCCGGCGCGGATGTCGACATCAGGGTTGACGGTGCCTGCATCGCCGCCTTGGTCGCGCCGGCCTTGGCGGCTGGCGCCTTGGCTGTTGCCCCCTTCGCGGTTGGCGCCTTGGCGGCCGGCGCCTCGCCCAGCCGCCGCTCGAGGTCGGCGCGGGCGCGGCCGCATGCATCCAACTCACCGGTCAGACGGTCGCTATCGGCCCGCAATCTGTCGCGTTCGCTGCGCGTGCGGTCGAGATCGCCGCGCAAACTGTCGAGTTCGCCACGCAGGCGTCCCCAAATGAACCAGCCAACCAACACACCTACCAGGAACGCCAGGAGCATGTAGAAAAAAGTGCCCATTGTCTTTCTCTCTCCAGTCCGATCCGTCCGCCCTGGCCTGTGGAGCCATGACCTCGGCGAAGGACCATTCGATGGTGGTTCCGCAATTTGCAGAACAGCCGGCTTCGATCGAGCTGTCGGCGACCGGTTTGCCCCTGGCCAACAACCGTTGTCGCATCCGCCGACGCGCCATGACCGGTCGGGACTTTCCGACCGGATCCATTCGTGCCCGGCTGAGCTTGAGGGCGGACGCTATCATACAGCTTACGGGAATCTAACGGAAAACTTCCATGGAAAGTTATTTAAGAACAAATATCCAAGACAAGAATAGAACCATCGTCAATATGCATTGCAGCTAAACTGTTCTGGAAAACCCGGTCACCCGGTGTTGCGCATCACCCAGTGTTGCGCATCACTTGTCCAGTGCTTCCAGCTCGTCGATCAGTCCGCTGATCACACCAAGCCCGATCTGCCAGAAGGCAGGGTCCGCCGCGTCAAGGCCGAACGGCGCCAGAAGCTCGGAATGATGCTTGGTGCCGCCGGCGCGCAGCATGGCAAAATATTTCTCCTGAAAGCCGCGCTCGGCGTTCTGGTAGACCGCGTAGAGCGAGTTCACCAGGCAATCGCCGAATGCATAGGCATAGACGTAGAAAGGCGAGTGGATGAAGTGCGGGATATAGGTCCAGAAAACCTCGTACCCCTCGCGTAGCTTGATCGCCGGCCCGAGGCTTTCCGCCTGCACTTCCAGCCAGAATTGGCCGAGCTTGTCGGAGGTCAATTCGCCGCTCTTGCGCTCGGCATGCACCTTGCGCTCGAACTCGTAGAAGGCGACCTGGCGCACGACCGTGTTGATCATGTCCTCGACCTTCTGGGCGAGCATGGCCTTGCGTTCGCGCTTGTCGGTGGTCTGCTCGAGCAACGAGCGAAAGGTCAGCATTTCGCCGAACACCGATGCGGTTTCGGCCAGCGTCAGCGGCGTCGACGCCATCAGGGCGCCCTGGCCGCCGGCCAGCACCTGGTGCACGCCGTGGCCGAGCTCGTGCGCCAGCGTCATCACGTCGCGCGGCTTGCCCATGTAGTTGAGCAACACATAAGGATGCGCCGAAGGCACGGTCGGATGGGCGAAGGCACCAGGCGACTTGCCGGGTCTCACCGGTGCATCGATCCAGTTGCGGTCGAAGAAAGTTCTGGCGATCTCCGCCATGTCGGGTGAAAAGCGCTGATAGGCGGAAAGCACGGTGTTCTTGGCCTCGTCCCAGCCGATGACCGCCTGCGGGGTCTCCGGCAGGGGCGCGTTTCGGTCCCAATGGTTCATCACGTCCATGCCGAGCCAGCGCGCCTTCATCGCATAATAGCGATGCGACAGGCGCGGATAGGCGTCGCGAACCGCCGCGGCGAGTGCGTCCACCACGCTGCGTTCGACGCGGTTGGCGAGATGGCGGGAATCGGCAATGTCCTCGAAGCCCCGCCAGCGGTCGGAGATCTCCTTGTCCTTGGCCAGCGTGTTGGTAATCAGCGTGAAGACGCGCAAATTCTTGCGGAAAGTTGCGGCCAGCGCTTCGGACGCCCGGCGGCGCACCTCGCCGTCGGCGTCCTGCAGGCGATTGAGCGCCGGCTCAAGCGTCAACTCCTCGCCGTCGAGGCCGAAGCGCAAATCGGTCATCGTCTCGTCGAACAGGCGGTTCCAGGCCCCGCGCCCGGTGATCGACTTTTCGTGGAAGAGTTGCTCGATGCGGTCTTCGAGCTGATATGGCTTGTCCTTGCGCAGATCGAGCACCCAGGGCCGGTAGTGGGCGAAGGCCGGATCGGCGGCGAGTGCGTTTTCGATCGCGCCATCGTCGATGAGGTTCAGCTCGAGCGCGAAAAACAGCAGGTGCGCGCTGGCATCGGTCATCTTTTCCTGGATGTCGCCATAGAGCTTGGCGCGCTGCGGATCCGACGTGTTGCCGGCATAGACAAGCCCGGCATAGGAGACGATCCGGCCGATCAGCTCCTCCAGCGCTTCATAGGCCTGGAGCGCCTCGCCCAGCCTGCCGGCGCTGCCACGCCCGGCCTCGGCGGCGAGCGTGCGTTTCCAACGGCTCTCGAAGGCGATGGCATCGGCGGCGGCCTTGGCGATGTCGCGCTTCAACTCGGGCGCTTCCATGCCCGAATAGAGATCGGCCAGATTCCATTCCGGCAGGTCGCCAAGCTCCGCCACGCCCTGACCGGACGCCGCCGCCAGCTTTCGAGCAAAAACCATGCGCATTGCCGATCCTTCCAGACACGAAAATTCGAGGAAACGAGAAGCCGGTCAAATCCTAAGGAATTCATTCACCGGGTTTTTTGAAAGCTTATTTAGAACCCTGTGCCAAGATGATCCATAGGGCGCATTCTCGGGCGGGCACGGTCGGATCAGTCATGGCAGCTTCCATACTCATAGTCGATGACGATCCGGTGCAGCGCAGGCTGCTCGAGGCGGCGGTGACGAAATTCGGCCACACCGCGATCGTCGCCGATGGCGGCGAGGCCGGTCTCGATGTTGTCGACGGGCCTAATGCGCGCGACGTCTCGGTGGTCATCCTCGACCTGATGATGCCGGGCCTCGATGGCATCGGCGTGCTGAAGGCAATGCGCGAGCGCGGCATCCACATTCCCGTCATCGTGCAGACCGCCCAGGGCGGCATCGAAACCGTCGTTTCGGCAATGCGTCACGGCGCCTTCGACTTCGTCGTCAAGCCGGCCTCTCCCGACAGGCTGCAGGCGTCGATCGGCAATGCCCTCAAGGTCGAAGCGCTCGAAGGCGAAGTGAAGCGCTCGTCACGGCAGCGCGGCGGCCATCTGACGTTCAAGGACATGATCACTCACAGTCCGGCGATGGATCGGGTGATCCGGCTCGGCCGCAAGGCGGCGGCGTCCAACATTCCGATCCTGATCGAGGGTGAATCCGGCGTCGGCAAGGAACTGGTGGCGCGCGCCATCCAGGGCAGCGGCGACCGCCGCTCGAAACCCTTCGTCACCGTCAATTGCGGCGCCATCCCCGACAATCTGGTCGAATCGATCCTGTTCGGTCACGAAAAGGGCTCGTTCACCGGCGCCACCGAAAAACACACCGGCAAGTTCGTCGAAGCGCATTCGGGCACGCTGTTCCTCGACGAAATCGGCGACCTGCCGCTCGACGTGCAGGTCAAGCTGTTGCGCGCCGTACAGGACGGCGAGGTCGATCCGGTAGGCGGGCGCTCGACCGTCAGGGTCGACATCAGGCTGATCTCGGCAACCCATCGCAACCTGCTGCAGCAGGTAAAGGACGGCAAGTTCCGCGAGGATCTGTTCTATCGTCTGAACGTCTATCCGATCTTCGTGCCGCCATTGCGCGACCGTCGCGACGACATTCCCCATCTGGTCGAGCACTTCATGGAGAAGATGGCGCCCGCCGATCCGCGCCACCGTCTGCGAGGCATCTCGGCTGCGGCGCTCGCCATGCTGCAGGCCTATGACTGGCCGGGCAATATAAGGCAGCTCGAAAATGCCGTCTTCCGGGCTTCGGTGCTCGCCGAGGGCGACATGCTGACCGAAGAAGAGTTCCCGCAGATCCGGGCGCAGGTCGAGGGCACGGTCAATCTCGATGCGGATATCGCCTCGCCAGAGTCAGGGGGGCCAGCTTCAGGGTGGCCAGCTTCCGGATTGGCTTCGGGCAGCCTGCCGCGTGATAACATCCCGGCCGCCGTCGGCGCCGCCGCGGCCGAGCCCAACGCGCCGGCCAGACCCCGCTTCGGCACGCTGCGGGCGCTCGACGAGCGCGGCAATGTGCGTGCGCTGGCCGATGTCGAGCTCGAAATGATCAAGCTCGCCATCGACCACTACAACGGCCAGATGAGCGAGGTCGCCCGCCGCCTCGGCATCGGCCGGTCGACGCTCTACCGCAAGCTCAAGGAATACGGCATCGACCCGGAGACCGGCCGTGTCGAGAGGCTCGCTTCCTGAGTCACAGGGCCAAGCCGGTTCTCATCCGGACATCATTCCAGGCAACTGAGTCTCGTAATGACGTGTTCGCCGCAATGTTCACGTATTAAGGCGGACGGTAACAGATCGTGTTTCGAGCTGGCGCCAAAACATGATCTAAACCAGCGGTTTACCAAGATATCCTGCGCAATATTTTTGGCGGGATATCGCCACGGTGTTACCGCATTTCGGCTTCAATAAGCGATGATTAACCATTAGGATCGATATTCGGATGCACATCTAACGCATCCGTTTGGTCAAATCCGGGGACAAAACGGCAGCCTGCAAGGCCTTTTGATTTGAACAGAATCGAACGACACAAAAACGGGCGGCATTATCACATGAGCGTCTGGCCGAGATGGCTGGCAGCGGTGATTGTTGCCGTCGGGTTCCTTGCAACGGCGGCAACCGGCGCCGGCGCCGAGACACGTTCGCTGAAGCTCTATCATCTCCACACGCATGAAAAGGCGGAGATCGTCTACAAGCGCAACGGCCGCTACGATCAAGCGGGCTTGCGAAAGATCAACATCATCCTGCGCGACTGGCGTCGCAACGAGCCGACCAAGATGGATCCGCGCCTGCTGGACCTGGTCTGGGAAGCCTATCGGGAGAGCGGCGCCACTGACTATATCCAGGTCGTCTGCGGTTATCGTTCGCCGTCGACGAATTCGATGCTGCGCAGCCGCAGTAGGGGCGTCGCCGAGAAGAGCCAGCACATGCTCGGCAGGGCGATGGATTTCTACATTCCCGGTGTGCCGCTGAAGAAGCTGCGCGACATCGGCCTCAGGATGCAGGGCGGCGGCGTCGGCTATTATCCCAGCTCCGGCTCGCCCTTCGTGCATATGGATGTCGGCAATGTGCGCCACTGGCCCGGCATCAGCCGCCAGGAACTGGCGCGCGTGTTCCCCAACGGCAAGACGCTGCATGTGCCGAGCGACGGCAAGCCGCTGCCCGGTTATCAACAGGCGCTCGCCTCCTACAAGGCCCGTAAGGGCGCCGGCGCGCCGGCCATCGAACTGGCCAGCGCAAGCGGCGGTGGAAAAAAATCCCGCGGCTTCCTGGCAGCCTTCTTCGGCGGCGGCGACGACGAGGCGGACGACAGCGCCGATGTGGCGATGGCCGAGCCAGCGCCAAAGCCCCGTAACGTGAAGCCAGCGCCGTCGGCCAAGAGCAGCAATCTGCCTGGCATCGCCATCGTGGCGCCTCGGGATGCCAAGCGTGCCGAGATTCCGGAAGTCGCCGATGCTCCGGCGCCTGCGCCTGAACCGGAGAACGACACGCCGGAGACGATCATCGCGGCATTGCCGGCGCGCAGCATTCCGCTGCCGGATTTTGCTCCGCGCCCGAAGGCCGACATCGGTGCCCAGCCGCCTGAAAACGTTCCGTTCGGCGTGGCGGATGCGACTGCATCCACCGAACAGGCGGTGGCAACCGCGCAAGCGCCGGCAAGTGTGGCGTCGGCAAGTGTTCCGTTCGGCATGGCAGACGCGTCGGCTACGGCCGGCCCGGTGCAGGTCGCGACAAACAACATTCCCGTGCCGAGTTGGCGGCCCGATCATTCGCTGCCGGCCGATCTTTCGTCGGCTGGTCTTGCGCCGCAGGACAAGCAAGTATTGCTGGCGCTCGCGAGTGCGGCCGAGCGGAGCAACACCGCCACCGATGCATTCTCGGTATTGCCGTCGGCGCGGCCCGACAGTTCGCAGCCCGACGAGGTCAAGGCCGTTCTGGAACGGGTCAGCGCGACCGACGAATACAAAGTCGCTTCGCTTTCCGAGCAAGCATCGGTGTTCGAGGAACCGGCGAGTGACGACGCATCGAGCGACGGGGCGTCGCCGCGCAAGGCCATCGTTGCCCGCCCGGCCGGCTCCGACCCGACGGCCGTCATCGGCGCGGGCGTGAAGACCACACGCAAGGAACCCAGGGCCACCGCCCGCGACCTGAAACCAGGCCCCAAGCCGGTGGTGGTCGCTGCCGCGCCGCAGGCTGCCCGTTGGGCGCTGCACAGCGGCGAGTATGTCGCGACCGTTTCAGACGCGACAACGGCGCCGCGCTATGCTTACGACTTCGTCCGTACGGCACCGAGCGAGGTCTATACCGTCGGCTTCCAGCCGGGCAACGAGATGGCCGACGCCAACCGGTTCACCGGCAAGGCCGTCAAGTTCATGTCGGTGGCCCGCTTCCAGACCGAATAACAGCTGGGCAAATATCGTAGAGGCCGCGCTGGCAACCGGCGCGGCTGCCGCCACCGCCGGCACTGGCTTCCTTCGTGCCGGGATGCTAACCAAGGTCAGCATTCTCCCGCTTCGTCTAATGGTAGGACAGCGCCCTTTGAAGGCGTGAATCGTGGTTCGAGCCCATGAGCGGGAACCAGCCGGCGAACCAGATCGGCAGCAGGCCAGATCGGCGGCGATGCTAGCGCCCGAGCTTGCTCGCGGCGCGCGCCAAGGCTTCGATCTCGTCCCATTTGCCGGCCTTGACCAGATCGTCCGGCGCCACCCAGGAACCGCCGACGCAGATGACGTTGGGCAGGCTGAGATAGTCGGCGGCATTCTGGCCGGTGATACCGCCGGTCGGGCAGAATTTCACGTCGGCGAGCGGCGAGGCGAAGGCCTTGAGCGAGGCGATGCCGCCCGACTGTTCGGCCGGGAAGAATTTCAGAAAGCGCAGGCCGGCTTCGCGCGCGGCCATGACCTCTCCCGGCGTGATGGCACCGGGCAGCAACGGCACTTCGCTGTCCTTGGCTGCCGCGAGAAGCTCGCGGGTGATGCCGGGGCTGACGATGAACTTCGAACCGGCGGCCGCCGCCTCGCCGAACTGGCGGGCGTCCAGGATGGTGCCGGCGCCGACGACGGCGTCTTCGACCTCGCCCGCCACCCGGCGGATCGCCTCCAGCGCGTCGGCGGTGCGCAGCGTAATCTCGATCGCCGGCAGGCCGCCGCGGGCCAACGCCCGGGCCAGCGGCACCGCGTCGGCGGGATTGGCGATCTTCAGCACCGGTATGACCGGCTGGCCGTTGAGGAGCGACAGGAGCTTTTCGGTCGTGCTGGGCATTCGTCGTCTCTCCTCTGTTGATCAAGTCGACCGGTTAGCAGAAGGCGGTTTTTCTGTCCACGAAACGCGGCGTGTCGCGATGTCACGCGTGGTGTTCGAAACCCGTCGCGGGCAGACCGCTCCCGGCTCTGCCTTGATCCGGCTGTCGTGAGCGTTTAGTGGCTTGGAGATGACACTGTCCGGCCAAGCCTTCCGTGTTGCCGCGCTTTACCGCTTCGCCCGGCTCGACACCTTCGAGGCGCTGCGCGCGCCGCTCGCCGCCTTCTGCTGCGCACGCGGCATCAAAGGCACGCTGCTTTTGGCGCGTGAGGGCATCAACGGCACGGTCGCCGGCAGTGAAGCGGCAATCGCGGCGCTCATCGGTCATCTCGAATCCATCGAAGGTCTCGCCGGCCTCGAGATCAAATACAGCAGCGCCGCAGCGATGCCGTTCCACCGCATGAAGGTGCGGTTGAAGCGCGAGATCGTCACCATGGGCGTGGACAATATCGACCCGGCGGCAGGTGCAGGCACCTATGTCGCGCCGGCCGACTGGAACGCATTGATCTCGGATGCAGGCACCATCGTCATCGATACGCGCAACGCCTACGAGGTATCGCTCGGCACCTTCAAGGGCGCTGTCGATCCCGCCACTGCCAGCTTTCGCGAATTCCCGGCCTGGGTCGAGCAGCATCGGCATGAGCTCGAGGGGCGCAAGGTCGCCATGTTCTGCACCGGCGGCATACGCTGCGAGAAGGCGACGGCCTATGTGAAGTCGCTTGGCTTCGAGGATGTTTTCCACCTCAAGGGCGGCATTCTGAAGTATCTCGAAGACGTGCCCGCCGAACAGAGCCTCTGGCAAGGCGAATGCTTCGTGTTCGACGAGCGCGTTTCGGTATCGCACGGGTTGGTCGAAGGCGAGGCCGAACTCTGCCGCGCCTGCCGGCATCCGCTAGCCGCAGAAGACCGGCTGTCGCTGGAATATGCAACCGGCGTTTCATGCCCGCATTGCTTCGATGCCCGCTCGGAGGAGGATCGCGCCCGCTATGCCGAGCGCCAGCGCCAGGTCGAGCTGGCGCAAGCGCGCGGCGATCGTCACATCGGAAGTTAGCTTCACGTCAAGCAACTTCACGTTAAGCAACAGAGAAGCGATCGATGACCCACAGCCATGTCCCGTCGTTCTGCCGGCGTGCGACCTCGGTGGTGATCGTGCCGTCGGGAAGCCGGGTCGAGGTGAGCGCGAGGTCGCCATTGATGACAGCCGGACGCTGATCTCCGGACTGAAATTTTCGGCCGGTTGCGGTGATCTCCGCGAACAGCGTTTGGATGGCTTCGCGGCCGAACGTCAGTTGTCCGCCACCGCTGTCGATGACTGCATGCGGCTCAAAAAGCGCGGCCATGCCGTCAATGTCTCCGACCCATTGCCGTGAAATCAGCAGGCGCTCCAGTTCCTGGGGATCGCGTGCCGGCTGGCGGTCAGTCTCATCGGTCATGCCAGGCTCCTCGCAAGCGACATGCCGCGACATTACTCGAAGTCGGGGCTGGTTTCGACACTTCCAAGGTCCACAGCACTGCATGTTTTTAGGGTGCGGAAGGAGGCTGAAGCAGTTTGATTTCCGTGTGAAATCCCAGCAGATGTCGGTGCGAGGTCACGCGTGGCAGCGGGCAAAAGGATGCACCGCGTCATTGTAATGTCAAACTGCGGGACCTAGGTCTTCGACGTGCAAACCTGCCCGCGCACCTTCGGCCGGGCCAATTCTGGAGGCATAGATGTTCGATCCCAAGAAGCTCCTCGACGACCTGCTCGGCTCGCAAGTTCCCGGTACCGGATCGACCGTCCGTGACAAGGCGGGGCAGGCGGTGCAGATGGCCAAGGACAATCCGCTTGCCGCCGGTGCGCTGGCCGCGGTGCTGCTCGGAACCGGCCCAGGCCGTCAGGTCACCGGTGCGGCGGTGAAGCTCGGCGGCCTGGCCGCGATCGGCGGCCTCGCCTACAAGGCTTACCAGAACTACAAGAGCGGCAACGCGCCGGCCGAAACGCAAGCCGCCGGTGAACCGGAATTGCTGCCGCCGCCGGCCGATACCGCCTTCCATCCGTCGCAAGCGCCGCAGGGCGAAGACGAATTCACGCTGACGCTGGTCAGGGCGATGATCTCGGCGGCGAAGGCCGACGGTCATGTCGATGACGAAGAGCGGCAGAAGATCGCCGGCAAGCTCAGCCTCGCCGGCGTCGGCGCCGAAGCGGAGAAATTCCTGATGTCGGAACTGGACGCGCCGCTCGATCTGGATGTGCTGATCGCCGGCGCCAAGACCGATGCGCAAAAGCTGGAACTCTACACCGCCTCGCGTCTTGCCATCGATCCGGACACGCGGGCCGAACGCGGCTATCTCGACCTGCTTGCTGGCCGCCTCGGCCTGCCGGACGCGCTGGTCGACCATGTCGAGGCGACGGTGACGGCGGCGAAGGTGCCGGCAGCGGGCAGCACGGCCAAGCCGGTGACCGGTTCGCGCTGGTAGCTTGAAGGGGAGAGCCTCGGAGCGCTCGGCGGCATTCGCGTTAGCTCTCGTTAATCCGGTGAGCGCATGATTTCAGGCAGTCGGATCGGCTTTCCTCCTCCCAAGCCCGGTTCGGATCAGGGGCGGTCGCCAATGGCCGCCCTTTTTGCGAGCACAGGCCTTGGGCCGGCTTGCCATGGTTCCCGTCATTTGCGATGCCTCATCCCTTTCAGGGAGTACAGCCATGAGCGACTATAAAACCGCCATCGTCACCGGCGCCGGTACGGGCATCGGCAAAAGCGTCGCCACGGCGCTGCTCAAGGCCGGCTGGAATACGGTCTTCTGCGGTCGCCGCAAGCCGGTGCTGGAGGATGCGATCGCCGCCGCCGGGCCGACACAGGCCAAGGCATTGGCGGTCGCCTGCGACATCAGCAAGGCCGATCAGGTCGACGATCTGTTCGAGACGGTGGCAGCGGCCTTCGGGCGCGTCGACCTGCTCTTCAACAATGCCGGCACGAGCTACAAATCGACATTGATCGACGATATCCCGGTCGAGGTGTGGAACGACATCGTCGGGGTCAATCTCACCGGCTCGTTCCTGTGTGCTCGCGGCGCGTTCGGCGCCATGCGCAGGCAGCAGCCGATGGGCGGCCGCATCATCAACAACGGCTCGGTATCGGCCTATGCGCCACGGCCGGGCTCGGTGCCCTATACGGCGACCAAGCACGCCATCACCGGGCTGACCAAGACGCTGGCGCTGGACGGCAGGCCCTTCGACATTGCTTGCGGTCAAATCGACATCGGCAACGCGCTGACCGACATGGCGCAAGCGATGACGGTCGGCGTGCCGCAAGCCAACGGCACCATTGCCGCCGAAGCGGTGATGGATGTCGAGCGCGTCGCCGATGCCGTCCTTCACATGGCCAGCCTGCCGCTCGACGCCAACGTGCTGTTCATGACCGTGATGGCGACCAAGATGCCGTTTGTCGGCCGCGGCTAGTCTCAGCCCGGTCGCGTTCGACCGGCCTCATGCGACGCGCTTTAGGTTCTTGTTTATGCATGTCGTTATCACAAACCGCTGCACACTTTTGCGCGACATGCATTAGGGCCGCGTGACGGGAAGCGGCACGCCGGGAAGATACAGCGAAATCGGGCGGATTTCGTAGACGGCGGTCGGATTGACGCGGCGAAGGTCGCGCGCAATGTCGACAGCGGCGTCACGGTTGGCGCAGTCGACAACATAGAGTCCCAGCAATTGTTCCTTGGTCTCGGCGAAGGGGCCGTCAACAACCATTCCGGTGCCTGGCCCGCGCAAGGTGCAGGCGTCTTGTGTCGCGCCGAGCCGCGCCGCCGGTCCGAGGGTGCCTTGCCGGTAAAGCCGATCGTTGATCTGGAGAAGATCGGTCATCAGCGCCGAATCCTGCTCCGGCGTCAGCGCCGTAATCGCTTCTTCCTCGTGATAGGCTAGAATGGCATAGAACATCTGGCGTCTCCTTTCGTCGATCGTGGCCTCACTTCGTCAGAAACGTCTCGATCCGCTCCAGCGCGCGCAGGATGTTCTCTTCGGAATTGGCGTAGGATAGCCTGACATAGCCTTCGCCGAGAATACCGAAATCGGGGCCGCCGATCAGCGCCACGCCGGCATCCTCGAGCAGCGCCGAGGCGAGCTTCTTGGCCTTCCAGCCGGTCTTGGAAACATTGGGGAAGGCATAGAAGGCGCCTTTCGGCGTAATGCAGGAAACACCGGGCAAGGCATTCAACCCCTCGACCACGACCTTTCTGCGGCGGTCGAAGGCGCGCATCATCGTGTCGACATCGTCCTGCGGGCCGTCGATGGCGGCTATGCCGGCATACTGGCTCGGCGCGTTGACGCAGGACCAGCAATTGACCGCCAGCTTGCGCACCTTATCGTAGAGATGCGCGCCCTTGTCGCCGTTCGGCCAGATCGACCAGCCCATGCGCCAGCCGGTCATTGCCCAGGTCTTCGACCAGCCGTTGAGCACGATCAGCCGGTCGCGGATTTCGGGGAAAGCGAGCAGCGAACAATGCGTCTCGCCGTCATAGGTCATCACGTCGTAGATCTCGTCGGAAAGGATGGCGACATCCGGGTGCGCTTGCAGGCCCTTGACCAGCTTCTCGATCTCGGCGCGCGGTGTGACGCCGCCGGTCGGATTGGCCGGCGAGTTGAGGATCAGCAGCCTGGTCTTCGGCGTGATCAGCGCCAAGGTCTCCGCGGCCGAAAAGGCAAAGCCGTTCTCCTCGCGCATCGGCACCGGGATGGGGGCAGCACCGGTGAACTCGATCATCGAGCGGTAGATCGGAAAGCCGGGATCGGGATAGAGAATTTCGGCACCCGGCTCGCCAAACATCAGGATCGCCGCGAACATGGTCGGCTTGCCGCCGGGCAGGATCATCACCGCTTCCGGCGAGACTTCGACGCCGGTGGTGGCCAGCGTGCGGCGTACCACCGCTTCGCGCGTCGCCAGCAGGCCGTTGGCCGGCGTATAGCCGTGATGGCCATCGCGTAGCGCCTTGATCGCGGCCTCGACGATATGCTGCGGCGTCTTGAAGTCGGGCTGGCCGATGCCGAGATTGACAATGTCGCGGCCCTGGTGGGCAAGTGCAGTGGCACGCGCCAGCACTGCGAACGCATTTTCCTCGCCGAGGCGGTCGAAGGCCGAAATCGTGTGGAGCATTTTTCCCGTCCGTGTGGTTCTTTCAGCGAGCGTGCGTTTTTGTGAGCGTCCGCCCGCAAAAGTCAAACGGATTGGAGTTTTCGGTGTCGGAAAATCTCAAGAATTGGCAACCGCGCCCGCGGCCCGAACGCAAGTTGCTGGAGGGGCGCACTGTCAGGCTGGAGCCGCTCAACGCCGAAAAGCACGGCGACGGCCTGTTCGAGGCCTCGTCAGTGGTCGATGCCGGCGGCCGCTTCGCCTGGCTGTTCGACGACCCGCCGCAGACCCGCGCCGCCTTCCAGCCATGGCTGGACAAGGCCGAAGCCAGCGATGACCCGCTGTTCTTCACGGTCATCGACAAGGCCAGCGGCAAGGTCGCCGGGCGCCAGACGCTGATGCGCATCGATCCGGCCTATGGCGTGATCGAGATCGGCAACATCTATTGGGGACCGCTGATCTCGCGCAAGCCGGCGGCGACGGAAGCGCAGTTCCTGTTCATGAAGTACGTCTTCGACGAGCTTGGCTACCGCCGCTACGAATGGAAATGCAACAATCGCAACGAGCCGTCGAAGCGCGCGGCGGAACGTTTCGGCTTCAAGTTCGAGGGCGTTTTCCGTCAGCATCTTGTGGTCAAGGGCGAAAACCGAGATACCGCGTGGTATTCGATCATCGATAAGGAATGGCCTGATCTGCGCAGAGCCTATGAGGCGTGGCTCGATCCGGCCAATTTCGACAGCGATGGCCAGCAGAAGCGGCGGCTCGAGGATTTCCGCGCCGAGTTTGGCGCGTAGCAGGAGCTCATAGATGGCGCATACCCACGACCATGCCGCGCAGGGCCACGACCACAGTCACGGTGCCGGGCATGTGCATGGCTCGACCGACAAGAAGCGCGTGCTGATCGCGGCTTGCCTGACCGCCGGCTTCATGGTCGTCGAAGCGCTTGGCGGTCTCCTGACGGGATCGCTGGCGCTGCTGGCGGATGCCGGCCACATGCTTGCCGACTGCATTGCGCTCGGCCTTGCCTGGTATGCCTTTCATCTTGCGAGCCGACCGGGGACCGTGCGCCTCACCTACGGCTTCGGCCGGGTCAAGACACTGGTCGCCTACACCAACGGCATCGCCATCTTCGCCATTGCGCTGTGGATCGTCTATGAGGCCTGGGGGCGTTTGCTGACGCCTGAGCCCGTGCTCGGTGGGCCGATGCTGGTCGTTGCGATCGCCGGCCTTGCGGTCAATATCGGCTCTTTCTTCGTGCTGCATGGCGGCGACCGTGACAGCTTGAACATGCGCGGCGCCATCCTGCACGTGCTCGGCGACCTGCTTGGCTCGGCCGCGGCGATCATCGCGGCGCTGATAATCCTGGCGACGGGCTGGACGCCTATTGATCCGATCCTATCGGTCCTTGTCGCGCTGCTGATCCTGTCCACGGCATGGTCGCTGATGCGCGAGGCTGCCCACGTCCTGCTCGAAGGCGTGCCGGCAAGCCTCGACCGCGACCTGATCGCGAGGGACATCGAAGGCTCGATCAAGGGCGTGCGCGAGGTGCATCACATGCATGTCTGGTCGATCGACGGTTCCAGCAACATGGCGACGTTGCATGCCTGCCTCAATGACGGCGTCGACGCGCATATGGCGGTCAGCGCGATCAAGAAACGGCTTGCGCAGGAGCATGGCATAGCCCATGCCACCGTCGAACCGGAATTCGGCCAATGTGCCGACAGCCATGAGCATGATGGCGAGCACGATCACGCGCATGATGCGGCACCGCACCGTGGCCACTATCACTGATTTCGGGAGTTCCTGGTATTGGCAACGATCGACATGAACGCCCGCTACCCTGGGGCCGCGTGATGGACCGCGACACCCGCAATGCGGCAATCGGCGCCGCCTGGATTTTGCTGCTGTTCGGCATCGCAGCCTATTATCTTCCAACCGTGATGCTGGCGGTCGGCAACGTCTCGACGGTTCTTGCCGGCGTCGTCGCCGCGATCTTCATGGTGGCAATCTTCGTCGTGTTCTGGCTGCGTAGCCGCAGCCAGCGCAAAAAGGGAAAGTGACATGCGCATTCTGATTACCGGCGCGGCAGGCATGGTCGGCCGCAAGCTCATTGCCCGGCTGGCCAAGGACGGGACACTCGGCGGCCGCAAGATCGCCGCGCTCGACCTTCACGACATCGTGCCACCGCAGGCGCCCGCCCTCGAAGGCGTCAGCATCAGCGTCCACACCGGCGACCTTGCCGCGCCGGGCGCGACGACAAATCTGGTCGCGCCGCGGCCCGACGTGATCTTCCATCTCGCCGGCGTGGTGTCGGGTGAAGCGGAGGCCAATTTCGATCTCGGCTACCGCGTCAATCTCGATGGCACAAGGGCGCTATTCGATGCCGTCCGGCTGGCGGCATTTGCGCCGCGCCTCGTCTTCACCTCATCGATCGCCGTGTTCGGCGCGCCGTTTCCCGAAATCATTCCGGACGAGTTCCACCCGACGCCGCTGACCTCTTACGGCACGCAGAAGCTGATGGGCGAGGCGCTGCTTGCCGACTATACCAGGCGTGGCTTCTTCGACGGCATCGGCATCAGGCTGCCGACCATCTGCGTCAGGCCGGGAAAGCCGAACAAGGCGGCCTCGGGTTTCTTCTCCGGCATCATCCGCGAGCCGCTGAGCGGCCATGAAGCGATCCTGCCGGTGCCGCGCTCGGTCGTCCACACACACGCCAGCCCGCGTTCGGCGGTGAATTTTTTGATCCATGCGGCTGGAATTGACGGCGCTGCAGTCGGGCCGCGCCGCAACCTGACGATGCCGGGCGTCGCCGTCAGTGTCGGCGAACAGATCGAAGCGCTGGAACGTGTTGCCGGCGCCAAGGCGGTCAAACTGATCCGCGAGGAGCCCGACGAGACGATCTGGGCGATCGTGAAGGGTTGGCCGACACGCTTCGAGGCGCGGCGCTCGAGGGAGCTTGGCTTCGCTGCCGAAACGAGCTTCGACGAGATCATACGCGTCCATATCGAGGACGAGTTGGGCGGCAGGATCCCTAGTTAAAGCACCCCGATCGGGCGCAACGAGGTCAGGCGCCAGTCAGGCTGGCCGATAGCAGCAGCAGACCGAACAGGAAGACGAAGGCGGCACCGCCGATTTCGACGAAGGAATGGATGCGGTTGCCCATGCGGCCGTCGCCGGCGAAATACACCGCCCAGTTCTTCGCGGTGACCGCAAGCGTCGCCAGAGCCGAGACGGTGATTGCGGTGCCTAACGCCATGGCCAGCACCGACAGGATACCGCCGAACCACAGCCCATTTAGCAAGGCGAAGCTCAGCACGATCAGCGCGCCGGAACAGGGGCGGATACCGACGGCAGCCACCGCCGACCAAGCCGTGCGCCAGTCGAAGCGATCGCCGGAAAGCAGCGCCGGGTCGGGCGCATGCGAGTGCCCGCAGGTCTCGCAGACCTCCCCCGCCGCATGGCTGTGGTGATCGTGCGCAGCATGGGCGTGGTCGTGTGCGCCGTGGTCATGATGGTCATGCGCATGGTCGTGATCGTCATGCGCATGAAGCGCGTGGGAATGTGCCGCATGGGCATGCGCGGAATGTGAATGGCCGGCATGTGAATGGCCGGCATGGGCAGCCGAGAGGCTGTAGCCGGGATTTGCGCCGAACAGGCGCAGGATGGCCGGGCCAGCCTTGCGCCACAGCAGCCAGGCGCCGAACAGGGTGACGAAGACATAGCTCATGATTTCGAGGAACCATGCGGCGTCGGTCATCGATATCGCGGTGCCGCGCAGCACGAAATAGGCGAGCAGCATCACCACGATCGCGGTCAGCGCCTGCAGCAGGGCCGAGACGAAGGACAGCATGATGCCGCGCCGGAGCGCCACTTCATTGGCCACCATGTAGGATGAGATCACCGCCTTGCCGTGACCGGGGCCGGCAGCGTGGAAAATGCCATAGGCAAAGGACAGGCCGATGAGCAGCCACATCTTGCTGCCGTCCTGGCGCATCGCCTTCATCGCGCCGGCAAGCGCATGATAGAATTCCTGCTGGCGCAGATTGATCCACATCAGGATGTGGGCGAACGGGCCGGTGGCGGTTGGAGCCATGCCGTCATTGGTGCCGATGCCGAGCGAGCTCTGGGCGTGGGCGGAGCCGAGAAAGTGCGTCATCACAAAGGCGGCGGCCAGAAGACCGACTGCCAAACGCAGGGACGGTTTCGTCACTGGATCTATCCTTCCGGCTGACAGGTCAGTTCAAGCTTGGTGGCAAAGATCTTGCTCATGTCGGTGCCCGTCGGATCGTTGAAGAACGCGTCGGTCAGGGTCTTCTGGTTCTGGGCGATCGCCTCATCCGGATTCGGGCGGACAACCTTGCTGGTGCAGGTCGGCGGCAGGCCATCGACCTGCAGATGGGCATCCTCGGTGAAATCGATCGCGGTGTAGAAGGTCGGGTCGTACACCCCGATGTCGATCTTGCCGCTGAGCTTGATCGGCGCCTTCGGTTCAGATTCGAACAGGATGATCAACTGGTCGTTGTCGAAATTGGCCATCAGCTGCGGCGGCGGGGTCATTGCCACGTCCTTGCCGTCGACGGTGACGAGCTGGAAGTAGTTGAATTCGGCAAGCGAGGCATGGACGGTGTCGGCAACATCCTTCAGCTCCTTGTCGTCGAGCTTCAGGTCGGAATTCTTGTCGAACTCCATCATCACCGTGCTCGAAAACAAGTCGTCGAAGCGCCAGACATGGCGCAATGCCTTCACAGTTTGGTGATCCGGCCCGAGGACCACTTCGAGCCGGGCCTCGGCGAAGACGTGGGGATGCACCTCAGCCGGTCCGACGGCGGCAAGCGTCGCGGTCAAGGCCGAAGCCAGCATGATTGCTTGCTGTTTCAGGTGCATTCTCGGTCGCAATTCAATTGGCTTCGGTGAATTGCCGACAGTTACCAGAAAGGGGGCGAAAATGGGACCGCAGGGCGGCTGAAAGCTCATGCGGTGTCCAGCGCCTTGAACCACTGCACCAGGAAGTCGACGAATACGCGAACTTTTGCAGGCAGATAGCGCCGGTGCGGGTAGACGGCGAAGATGCCGCCGCCGGGCAGGATGCGGTCATCCAGCGCAGTCACCAGCTTGCCGCTTTCGATGTCGGGCGCGGCGATGAAATCCGGCAGGATGGAAAATCCCAACCCAGCCACGGCAGCGGCCCTTGCCGCCATCGGGCTGTTGACCTCGATCGGGCCGGAAACCGAAACGCTCACGGTATCGCCGCTGTCGCCCTTGAACGGCCAGTTGGTGAGCCAGCGGCCATTGGTGTCGATGATGCAAGGCACGCGGGCAAGGTCTTGCGCCCTGACCGGCATGCCGTGCTTGGCGATCAGTTCGGGAGACGCGCAAAGCCGTACCGAAAATGGCGCCAGGCGCCTGGCGATCAGCGAGGAATTCTCCAGCCGCGAAATGCGCACCGCCAGATCGAAACCCTCTTCGACCAGATCGACGAAGCGATCGTCGAGATGAATGTCGAGGACGATGTCGGGATGCTGCTTGGCGAAGTCGATCAGCGATTGGCCGATCGGCGCGTCGGCGAAAGTACGCGGCGCCGACAGCTTGATCCTGCCGCGCACGTCGCCGGAGGATTCGCGCACCGCATCGGCAAGGCTGTCGACCTCGCGCACGATCTCCGAGGCGCGCCGGTAATAGGTGTGGCCGGCCTCGGTCAGGGAGAACTGCCTGGTGGTCCGGTTGAGCAGCAGCGCGCCGAGTTCGTCCTCGAGCTCGCGCACATATTTCGACAATAACGCCTTCGAGCGACCGATCTTGCGCGCCGCCGCCGAAAAGCCTTCGGCCTCGACCACGTCGATGAAGGCACGCATGCGGGTCAGCGTATCCATGTCATGCGCCTCCTTGGCGGGCTGAAAGGATGCGGGCGGCCAGCGCAATCAGCTGCCGGTCGCTGTTCTTCGGGCCGAGCAGCGAAAGGCCGAACGGCGCCCCGCCGGTCTTGCCGAGCGGCAGCGTGATTTGCGGAAAACCGGACAGGCCGGAAAGGCATAGCAGTCTCAGCGCGCGCTCGCGATAGGTCTGCAAATCGTCGAATGTCGCGGCCTTGAGCGGCGCGGCACCCGGAGCGGTGGGAAGCACAAGAACGGCGTCGTCGCCAAGCAGGCCGGCAAGTTCGAGGCGAAACGAAACGCGACGTTCCGTTTCGTGCTGCGCGGTTGTCGCGCTGATGGTCGCGCCATGCTCGAAGCGCTCCCTGACGCCGGGGCCGAGCATGCGGTCGCCGCCGGCGATCCAGGCGCCGTGGCTTTGCCAGGCTTCATAGCCCTGCAGCTTACGGAAGCACCAATAAAGATCGTCGATTGAATGCGACAGCGGGCCAACGCTGCGCGGCGCGCCCAGCACCGACGCGACACTGCGGACCATGGCGCGATATTCATCCGCCTCCAGCGGGCCGAGCACGAGGCTGTCCAGCGCGTCGAGGGCAAAAGGGCGTACCAGTTCGTGGCGATGCGGATCGTCGCCGAGCAGCACCGTGCCGACCTTTTCGTAAGTGACGATATCCCTGGCGAACCAGCCGAACGTGTCCAGCGAAGGCGCCAGCGGCATGGTGCCGTCGAGCGGGATGCGGCCATGCGTCGTCCTGAGGCCGATCAGGCCGCAGAAGCTTGCCGGCGCACGGATCGAGCCGCCGGTGTCGGACCCGGTGGCGATGTCGGCGAGCCCGCCGGCTACCGCCGCGGCAGAACCGGAGGATGAGCCGCCGGTGACGCGGTCGGGTGCCGCCGGATTGATCGGCGACGGGAAATGCGCGTTCAGCCCCAGCAGGGAAAAGGCGAGTTCGTCGGTCTGCGTCTTGCCGACGAAGCGTGCGCCCGAATCAAGCAGCGCCTGGACGGCCGGCGCGGTCGCCGTGGCCGGTGAAGCTTCCCGGTATTTCTGCGGATTGCCGCAGCCGGTGCGGTAGCCGGCGACGTCGAAGATATCCTTGACGGCCAGCCGCAAGCCGACAAGCGGGCCGGATTGCGCATTGGTAACAGGGGCTTGATCAAGGTCGAGAAAAGCGTTCAGCGGGCCGCGAGTGCCTGTCATGCGTTCGATATCCGGATGTGCTTGCCGCAGCATTGTTCTTCTGGTTGCCGCAGCATTGTTCGATGCCACAAATTTTACAACCTGCCATACGATTTTTATTGATTGTGAAATCTTTCGCTCTTATATCGCGCTTGCCCAAAGTCGCACGTGCCTGTGGGTGTCCGCCGATCCTCGAATGGTGAGGGCAATCGGTAAGGTAACTGGAGCCAACCCCTCCAGTCGGTTTAGCGGCCAACCGCCAACCGAGGACACCTTGAAGCAACGACGGTGCGGGCCTTTCTGGTGTTCTGCCGGTCGTCCAAAGACCGGGGTTACTGAAGAGGCACACCTTCATTGCCGGCAGTGCGGACGGGGTCTCCCATCCAAGCCAAGGCAGACAAAGCGAACCGAGGCCGGGCAAGGCCAAGGTTCACCGCCGCGAGACGGCGCTTCATGGTTCCGGGGTCTCCACCGGCTGGTTCCTTGGATTTCCGTCCCGCCTTTGTCCACCGCGTGTTCGCGAGGCCGAGAGCCCGCGTCCGCAAGCCTTTGTGCGCGCCGAAAGGCGCTGATGGAGAGACCCCGATGGCTACCCAGCGCATCCTTGATTTCCTCGCTACCCGACGTCCGAACGGCCCGTGCCTCGTCGTCGACCTCGATGTCGTGCGCGACAATTTCCGCGCCTTCGAGAAGGCGCTTCCCGATTCCAAGATCTACTATGCGGTGAAAGCAAACCCGGCGCCGGAAATCCTGCGCCTGCTTGCTGCGATGGGCTCGTCCTTCGACACCGCTTCCGTTGCCGAAGTCGAGATGGCGATGGACGCCGGTGCGCCGGCGGACCGCATCTCCTTCGGCAACACCATCAAGAAGGAGCGCGACATCCAGCGCGCCTACCAGCTCGGCATTAAGCTGTTTGCGGTGGACTGCGTCGAGGAGGTCGAGAAGATCGCCCGTGTCGCTCCCGGCGCTCGCGTGTTCTGCCGCGTCCTGACCGACGGCGAGGGCGCCGAATGGCCGCTGTCGCGCAAGTTCGGCTGTGTGCCGGCGATGGCGGTCGACGTGCTGCGCCATGCCAGGGCGCTCGGCCTCGATGCTTATGGTGTGTCGTTCCATGTCGGCTCGCAGCAGACCGACCTGACCGCCTGGGACCGCGCGCTGGGCGACGCCAAGAAGGTGTTCGCGACGCTCGCCGACGAAGGCATCGTGCTGAAGATGGTCAATATGGGCGGCGGCTTCCCGACCCGCTATCTCAGGGATGTGCCGGTGGCGCAGGCCTATGGCCAGGCGATCTTCTCGGCGCTCAGGAAGCACTTCGGCAACGCGATCCCCGAGACGATCATCGAGCCGGGCCGCGGCATGGTCGGCAATGCCGGCGTCATCAAGTCGGAGGTCGTGCTGATCTCGAAGAAGGCCGACAACGACAATGTGCGCTGGGTGTTCCTCGACATCGGCAAGTTCGGCGGTCTCGCCGAGACGATGGACGAGGCGATCCGCTACCCGATCGTCACCGCGCATGACGGCACCGAGACCGCGCCTTGCGTGCTCGCCGGCCCGACCTGCGATTCGGCCGACGTGATGTACGAGAAGACGCCGTATCCGCTGCCCTTGTCGCTGACCATCGGCGACGAGGTGCTGATCGAGGGCACCGGTGCCTACACGACGACCTACGCGTCGGTTGCCTTCAACGGCTTCGAGCCTCTCCGATCCTACGTGATCTGACGGTTCGAAAGAACCGATCAGATCATCCCGAGGTGGGCGCCTGTCGCCCGCCCGGGCTCGCCTGTGGAACAATCCGCTCGTGAAGGATCGCGGAAATGGACGTTTTGGATTTCATTGTTGAAGGCGCCGCGGGGATGTCCCCCTCGAGGGGGGAGAATGCCGGCGCTTTTGTCATCACTGCCGAAACCGCTGCCGATATCGGTGCGCGCGAGGCTTTGCTCGATCGCGCCATGGGACCGAAGCGCCGGAAGAAGTCGTCGGAAAAGCTGCGGCGCGGCCGCCGGCCTTCGGAGGGCCTTGCCTTTGTCGCGCGCGATGCGTCGGGCGCTGTTGCCGGCACCGTGCGGCTGTGGGACGTGGTGCTGGGCGAGGGCGGCAAGGCAGCGCTGCTGCTCGGCCCGCTTGCGGTCGACCCGGCGCTGAAAAATGCCGGCATCGGCTCGGCGCTGATGCGCCATGCAGTGACTGAGGCCGAGCGGCTTGGCCATGCGGCGATCCTGCTGGTCGGCGACGCACCCTATTACGAGCGCTTCGGGTTTTCGGCCGCAAAGACCGGCTCGCTGGCCATGCCGGGGCCTTACGAGCGGCACCGCCTGCTGGCGCGGGAACTGGTGGTCGGCGCGCTCGACGGCGCGCAGGGCACGTTGAAGGCGGCCGGGCGCAAGCTGAAGGCGCAGCGGCTGTCGCTCGCTGCCTGATGGTTCGAAGCCGCCGTCGTCGCGCGCGGCGGCTTGTCTCACCTTAAGCGATCAGCCGATCAGCTGGCTGAGCGCCATGGCGACGCTCATGTCGCCTTCGACCTTTATCTTGCCGGACATGAAGGCCATGGTCGGGTTGAGATCGCCTGATATCAGCGAGTCCAAATCGTCGAGCGACAGCTGTATGGTGCAATCTGCCGGTGCATCGGTGGTCGAGACATCGGCGCCGTCGATGACGATGACGCCGTCGCTGCCGGTGTCGAATTTCACGGAGCGATCGAACCCGGCGCTCGCCACGCGCGACCTGATCTTGTCGGCAATCTCCTGAACGCTCATGGCGGTTCTCCTCGTCTGGTTGCGTTTGTCGCGCCTTGGCGCTTCGACCCGGCCGAAGCCGCTTGCCTGGTTTTACAGCCACGGTCGGCGCATATAGCTTCGGGTTGACGTTTACGTCAACGCGGTTCCCCGAGCTGAAGATGGGCTTTATCGCCGCAGCATCACGCGGGCATGACACCTTGGCGGCCGGCATTGTTGCCATGCAAAGCCGCCGGGCGTATCAGGCACCACTCCCCTTTTGATATCGGCGAGCCGCCCCGGTGCTTTCCAGAAACGAACCGCAAGTCTATGCCCGCCGACTGCGCGCGGTGCTGATCCGATCGATCCCGCTGCTCGAGGCGCGCGGCATCGCCGTCGTCATTCTGGCGGCTTTGGTCGGGGTGATAGCGGGTGCGCTGGTCACCGGCATGAGCGAACTGGTGCAGGTCCTGCATGGGCTTATGTTCGGCGTTCAGCCCGGTGGTCGGCTTTCGGCGATGTTTTCGCTGCAAAGGCCGGAGCAAGCGCTGATACCGGCGATCGGCGGCATCCTGCTCGGGCTGACGGTGATCTGGCTGAGAAAGCGGAAGTTCCGCACGCCGGTCGATCCGATCGAAGCCAACGCCCTTTACGGCGGCCGCATGTCGCTGACCGACACTTTCATCATCGCCGGGCAGACGATGATCTCGAGCGGCTTCGGCGCTTCGGTCGGGCTCGAGGCCGGCTACACGCAGGTGGGTTCCGGCGTGGCGTCGCGGCTGGCGCGCTTGTTCAGGCTGCGCCGCAACGATGTCCGCATCCTCGTCGGCTGCGGTGCAGCCGGCGCGATCGCCGCCGCCTTCGATGCGCCGCTGACCGGCGCCTTCTACGGTTTCGAGCTGGTCATCGGCATCTATTCGGTCGCCAATGTCGCGCCGGTGATGGCCGCCGCGATCTCGGCCTCGCTGACCGCCGAAATGTTCGGCGGCGTGCCGTTTCCGCTGGAGCTCGCGGGTCTGCCGGCGCTCACCGTCAGCCAGTATTTGCCGTTCATGCTGCTCGGGCTTTTGGGTGGCGGTGCTTCGATCGCCATCATGCATCTGGTGAGCCTGATCGAGCGCATCTTTGCGCGGCTGTCGATCGACGCCTCGTTGCGCCCAGCCATCGGCGGCGTGATGGTCGGGCTGCTGGGGCTGATCACGCCGCAGGTCCTGTCCAGCGGCCATGGCGCGCTGCACCGCGAATTCGCGATGAATTACGGGCTGGCCGTGGTGGCCAGCGTCTTCGTGCTGAAGCTGTCGGCGTCGGCGATCTCGCTCGGCTCCGGCTTCCGCGGCGGGCTGTTCTTTGCCTCTTTGTTCCTCGGTGCCCTGCTCGGCAAGATGTTCGCCGGCGCGATGGCGTTCGTCTCGCCGGCGACCGGCATCGACCCCGCCGTCGCCGCCGTCGTCGGCATGACCTCGCTCGCCGTCGGCGTCGTCGGTGGCCCGTTGACGATGACCTTCCTGGCGCTGGAATCGACCCGCGACCTGACGCTGACCGGCGTGGTGCTGGCCGCCTCGCTCATGGCGGCGATCCTGGTGCGAGAAACGTTTGGCTATTCCTTCTCGACATGGCGCTTTCACCTGCGCGGCGAAACCATCCGCAGCGCCCATGATGTAGGCTGGATGCGCAGCCTGACGGTCGGCTCGATGATGCGCAAGGATGTCCGCACCATCGACGCCTCAACGACGCTTGCAACATTCCGCAAGCAGGTGCCGCTCGGTGCCTCGCAGCGCGTCATCGCGGTGGATGCCGAACTGCACTATGTCGGCGTGCTGATCGTCGCCGAATTGCACAGCCATTTGTCGGATGACGAGATGCCGGTGCTGTCCTTCGCCAAATTTAGGGATGCGGTGCTGGTGCCGAGCATGAACGTGCAGTCGGCGGCCGAGACCTTCCAGCGCGCCGGCGCCGAGGAATTGGCAGTGGTTGAGGATTTCACCGACCGCAAGGTGGTCGGTTTGCTGACCGAAGGCCACCTGATGCGCCGCTATGCCGAGGAACTCGACAAGGCGCGGCGCGATCTGTCGGGCGAGGGGTAGCCGAGAGGGGATGGCGATCCCGCTGCATTTAGCTGGACACCGCCGGCGAATGACCGCTACCATCGCGGTGGCTTTGAACCAGATTTCATCTGGAGCCAGATTCCGCCTGGAGATGGCGTGCTCGAAGAACCGAACAGAAATCCCGGATCCCATCGCTATGGGAAGCCGAGCTTGTGGTGGCCACCACCGTTGGGTTGACGGCCTGCGGGCCTGATCCAAGCTGAAAATCAAATTCTGTGTTCAGAGAGACATCATCATGAATACCCTGCTTTCCGTGGAGGCCCGGGAGACCGCGCTTGCCGTGACTTTCGTGTCGGGCGAAACAGTCTGCTACCCCTGGCTTTGGCTAAAGGACAATGCACCATCGGCGTTTCACCCGCAGACCGAAGAACGAACTTTCGACCTGACCAGCGTAGACCCCTCGCTCAGACCCATCAGCGTGCGGGACAGGGGCAGCGCTGTGGGCATTGTCTGGCAGAACGACCAGGCTGAGGAGGAATTCCCGAGCCAGTTCTTTGAGTCCTACCGTCCCGGCAGAAAGCGGGACGATCCGGCCGACATCGCTCCGAAACTCTGGGACGCCTCAATCAATCTTGAAACCATGCCGCGTCACGCCGCCGGGGACATCTTGCAAAGCGATGCCGATCTGCTCGCCTGGCTGAAGGCAACGGCTGCATACGGGCTCTCCATCGTCGATGGGCTTGACGATGATCCCGATGCGGGGCGGCGTTCGGCCGAGCGGATTGGTTTCCTGCGCCAGACAAATTTCGGCACGATGTTCGAAGTCGTGTCGATGCCGAACCCGAACAATCTGGCCTATACGCCGGTCGCCTTGCCGCTACACACCGATCTCGCGAACCAGGAGGTGCCGCCCGGCTACCAGTTCCTGCATTGTATCGCCAATGACGCTGAGGGCGGTGGATCGATCTTTGCCGACGGGTTTGCGGTCGTCGCCGCGCTACAGGCGGAAGATCCGGAAGCCTACCGCCTATTGTGCGAGATCGAGATCCCCTATCGTTTTCACGATGAAAACTACGATCTGCGCGGTCGGTTTCCTGTGATTGTAACGCAACGCGACGGGGAAGTGACGGAGTTGCGGTTCAACGCCCATCTTGTCGATGTCATCGACCTTCCCTCCGACCTATGCGCGCCCTTTTATGCGGCTTATCGCAAGCTGATGATGATGATCCGCGGGCCGCGTTTCCAAATAGCCTACCGCCTGAAGGCCGGCGAAATGGCGGTCTTCGACAATCGCCGGGTGTTGCATGGCCGCCAATCGTTCAACCCGAACACCGGGCGGCGACATCTGCGCGGATGCTATGTCGATCGTGGTGAGTTCCAGAGCCGGATTCGCGTCCTCTCGCGATAGTGATGCGACACACATGTCGGCTGCTGCGTAAGGACGGCTCACGTCAACGGTCCGCTAATCGCCGGCTCAGAAATCCGATTGCGCGAACTGCCTTCTTCCTTGTGGAAGAGTGTCTTGAAGAAAAGAGCGTCGGGAACCGCATTGATTACTTTTGCGATCACGGCGGTCGCGAGCACGGCAAACGCTAGGCGACCGAGAAGCACGCTCGTGACATCGGCGCCAAGTGCGACAACGACCAACGTGTCCTCAATGAGGCTATGGGCAAAACCCATGAACACGCAGGCGAGGAATATCTGACGCGGCTCCGCGCTAGGCGTGCGCGCCTCGCGGATCAGCAGTCCTGCGCCATAGGAAATCCCGAGAAACAGGCCGACAGCGGCGAAAGGTACCGTCTGCTTTTCGATGCCGGCGAGCCGAAAGAGCGGTGCAAGTCCTCTGTTCATCCACTCCAAAATGCCCGCCATCTTGAGAAGCTCGATAACCCAGCTTAGCGCAAGCAAAACGATGAGCATGATGCCCAGGGTTTTGACTGTGCCCAGGAGAAAGCCGCCCCAGTCGGTGCTTTCATTCGTCGGCATCCACGCCGGCGCCACCGGTCCTGACAGCCATCCGGTCATGGCGAATATCTGATGCAGAAGGATAGCAAAGACCAAACCCCCGCCAATACGAAGCGCCGCGGTGACCAGGAAGCTCGGCCCGGCCCTCTGAATGATGCGTTGCTCGATCGGAATGGCATGTGCAAACAGCAAGAGAGCCGAAAGAACCGTCATCTCGGCAGTGCTGAGCGCCGAAACCGGGACCAAGGTGAATACGATCACAAGCGCGCCCCAGATCCCGACCAGCAATCCCGTCAGCCAGGCAAAGGCGAGTTCAGGTGGCAACCCCACCTGCAACATGAGCGGGGAGAAGAACGGAGAAATCGCCTGGATGACGCCAAGGTCCTGCAGGAGCCGCGTGGCTATCGCAACCGGAACGATCACGCGAACCAGTTCCCAATAGATTTCAAGCGTTTCCAATGTCTTGCGATAGAAGGCGGCGCAAATTGCCATCATGCTGCTCCATCATCCCTGGAGCCATCTGCGTAACCTGAGACGCTTCGCATTTGTGGTCAAAGTTTGCGATTTCGTGCAATAAAATTGCAATACACCGACGATGAGCGCGACCGAGATGGACAAGATCGACAGAAGGCTTCTCAACCTGCTCCAGGATGATGCCTCACGAACGAACGCCAAACTGGCGGGGTTAGTCGGGCTTTCCCCTTCGAGCTGCCTGCGCCGCATACGACGACTGAAGAAAAGCGGCGTCATCAGCCGCGTTGTCGCGCTTCTCGCACCTGCAAAGGCTGGCCGGGGCTTGAAAGCGATCGTCACCGTCGAACTGGAGCGTCATGGCGAGCAGTATATGCGGGACTTTCTCGAGTTGGCCGCTCAGGAACCGGCCGTCACTCAGGCCTACAGCGTGAGCGGCGAAACCGACGCCGTCCTTATGCTCCGCCTGACGGATATGGAAGAGTTCGATGCGCTATGCGAGCGACTGTTCCGAGACCGAAGCAACGTCGCGCGATACCAAACGATGTTCGTGATCCGAACGGCCAAAGAAGTGACCGCAATTCCACTGTAGTGTTCGGGTTGCGATAGACCTGCTAGGCCGTGAATTCAGCGGCCCGGCGAAGAAACTTTACGAACTTTCAATATGCCGCAAAGGCGGTAGTGAAGGAACGCCTAGCGCACGCTAGGACAATCGCTGGCGCCGAATGTCGGAATTGGGCGCCAGCTCGACGCATTTCATGGCGCCTCCCTCACGCCCAGGCATGAAGCTGTCCTTGTTGACTCAAGGAGAATTTGCATGCGTGGTCATTGCTTATGTGGCGCTATTGCTTTTGAAGTCGATGGCCCGGCACAGGCCTGCGTGGTCTGTCATTGTGAAAGTTGTCGGCGGCAATGTTCTGCGCCGATGACCTCCTATATTGGCGTCTTGAACGGCCAATGGCGATGGCTGAGCAAGCTACCGAAGGTATTCAACTCTTCTCCCGGTGTGGAAAGAACATTTTGCGATCACTGTGGCACGCCGCTGTCCTTCCGCTCAAAGAACATGTCTGATGTCATGCATTTTTTTGCGGCAGCGATGGAGGAGCCAGAAAAATTTGCACCTACGCTGCATGTCGCCTTTGAGGAGAAGCTCGCTTGGTTGAAACTCGCCGACAACCTGCCGACCCGTTTTGGGCCTGACTATACGAAAGACTAGGATCTGCTCGCATCGAGACAAACGGCGGAAGCTGAGGACAGCGTCCGGAAGCGAGATGATACCCCCGTCCGTTCAAACGGCGGTCAAACATTATCGATCGTGGCTGCTCTCGACCTGCTTGAGCGGCAGCAGGTAGGCGATGATCTGCTGATCGCCGAGAGCTGGATCAAAGCCAATAATGTCGGATGCGAAAAGGTCGTGAGCAGGGCGTCTCTCGAAGCCAAGGCTCTCGTACAGCTTGCATGCAGACGGCATGAACGAGGCAGTGTGAAGCGCAAGGCCGCTCGAGCCCTGCCGACGCGCTTGCAAGACGCACCATTCGCAAAGCGCGCGGCCATATCCGCGGCCCTGTGCCGAGGGAGCAACCGCGAGGGTCCTGAGGCCTGCCAGCCCGGGCGGCCAGCCCATGCCGTCAAAGGCGGCATCGGCGTAGTAGGTGACCGTCCCGACGAGGCGTCCCTCGACTTCGAGCACCGCGACGCTGGCTTTCGCCCAACGCCCCGCGACATCCCGCGCATCCTTGACGTAGGGCTCGAAGATGTGCGGTGCCAGAACGGGCCGTAACGATGCGAAGGCGTCGGAGACGAGCCCGCCAATTTCATCCAGTTCCTGACGGCTTGCCAGGCGGACGCGTGGCTTGGATGCGATCTGCATGCATGTTCTCACTGCACCAGCAATTGGACCATATGGAGGGCGTTTTGTGCCCCACCGGTTGGCTGAACTTCGCCCGGCTTCGGCTGTCGGCCGTGTCCCGCAACGCGATTCCCGGAGAGATTCGCCTGCCACAATAATCATCGGCAGCAAGATTCCAATGGACCTGAGCCGTCGAGCCGCGACGAGGAGTTAATCGGCGGAGCACCTCAAACTTTCGATAACAGTTTGCTCATGCTTATGCGCTCCTCGACCTCGTATCCGCACTTTCGGTAGAACCCAAGAACCGTCGAATTGGAAGCGACAATTTGGAGGTTGATCTTTATGCAACCAAGGCCGGCGAGCCGCCTTTCCGCTTCGTGGATGAGGGCCTCGCCGATCCCTTTTTGGCGATGGGACTGCAGGGTAGCGATGCGCGATATCTACCCTCGATGGCCGTCATACCCGGCCATGATCGATCCGACGACCTGATCGGCCTCTATCGCCACCAAAAGCAGGTTCGGCTGATGCCTCAGCTTCCCGCGAAGCGGGAGCGATCGTAGTTGCGCGACATCTCGAGCCCAGACTATCCGGCTCTATAGTGGAGCGTTACGGCGACCCAGCAGCAGAGCGATGCCCAACGCCGGAAGCGTCGCCATCGCGACGGCGAAGAAGACGAATTGCAGCCCGGCCGATGCGGCGACCAAGCCGAGCGCCGGACTGCCGAAGCCGAGCGCCACGTCGAGGAAGACGGTGTAGAGTCCCATGGCCAGGCCGCGGCTGCGTGGCGGAAGACGGCTCACGGCCTCGGCACCGAGGCCGGGATAGACCAGCGAGTAGCCAAGGCCAGTCAGGCCCGCTCCGATGGCGGCTAGAACGGGCCCGGGCGCAAGCCAGATCAGCATCAGCCCTGCGGCCTCGACAGCCACGAAGATCATGGCGACCCGTGCGCCCCCTAACCTGTCAGGCAGGTGGCCGAAGCATAGCCTTGCCACGATCAGCGACGCGGCATAGGCCGTGAAGGGAAGCCAGACCGGCTGCCAGCCCCGCTCGGCAAAGAGCAGCGCGCCGAAGGCCAGAATCGCACCATAGCCGAGACTGCTGAAAGCTGCTCCCACTCCGGGAAGCCAGACCGCTTGCGCCACGCTCCTCCATGACTGCGGCACGCTGCTCGCGGCGGCGCTGGCGCCGCGCATCGGCAGGATGGCAAGCAGCGTTGCAAGCGGCAGGACGATCGTCGCCAGTGCGATCGCGGTGAAGCCGCTCGCCGCATAAAGCGCAGATCCGATCGGCGCGCCTAGCGCGAGTGCTGCGAACATCGCCGTGCCCACCCAGGCTATGACCTTTCCGGAGTTCTGTCCGCCCGCAAGGGAGAGGCCCCAGGCGACGCCACCGGTGATGATGAAGCTCTCAGACGCGCCCAGTACCGCCCGGCCGGCGAACAGCGCCGATGCGGACGCCACCGGCCGGTCGAGCAATGTCAGTGAGCCGAGGTAAAATAGCCCTGCCACGGCAGCGGCAATGAGGCCGACGACGACGGCCCTCTTGCCGCCGCGCCCATCGGCATAGTTTCCAGCCCCAATGCGCGACAGCATCGAGGCGACGAACTGGCTGCCAGTGACCAGCCCGACCGCGAAGGGGCCGAAGCCGAGCTGCTGGTGAAGATGCAGCGGCAGGACGGGTAGCGCCAAGCCGATCAGGAGGAAGCCGGCGAAGACAGCCGCCATGATTGGCACCAGTTCCGCTATCGCGCCATTTCGGTCTGAAGTCCGCGCCATTGTGGCCACCGATAAAACTTTGACAGTCGGGCTGTTCCGATCAGTAACGTTCGTAGGTCACGCGCCAGCCTTCGGCCGGATTGTCCGGCGTCAGGACCAGTTTGTTGTCCGAGACTTCGAATTTGCGTTTCATGCTCTTCCCGACAAGGTTGCGGACCAGGGAGGACTCGATCGTGATGACGAAGGTCTTGTCCTGGTCGTCGATAGCGACCGGCCCGTAATAGGCTTCGTAGCCATTCTCTGTGTAAGGCGTGTCCGGTGCCTTGGCGTCGGGGTTCTGCGCCTGCACCGACAGGGTGCCGGCCTCGGTGAAGATGACCTGGCCGGAATATGGCACGGGCTTGAGGCTTCCCTCGGCACCGGCCTCGAGCGACCTCATGCGCCATGCGCCGATGATCGGCGACTCTTGCGAGAAAGCCGGCGTGGCGACCGAAAGCGCAAGGGCGGCAATCTTCAATCTCATCGTCATATGTCGTTGTTCCTTTTCTGATTTGTGGGTGCGGACAGGCCGTCCGCCCAATCTTCGCTCACACCGAAAGCATGACCTTGATGGCGCGCCGCTCGTCCATGGCGCGGTAGCCTTCAGCGACCTCGGCCAACGGCAGCTTGAGGTCGAAGACCTTGCCGGGCTTGATCCGACCTTGCAGCACACGGCCCATAAGGTCGGGCAGGAAGCGGCGCACCGGCGCCGGGCCGCCCAGCATGCGCTTCTGGCCGAAGAACAGTTTTTGGCCGTCGAAGTTCACGCCGTGCGGCACGCCGACATAGCCGATGGTGCCGCCGGGGCGAGAGCAGGCCAGCGCCTGGTCGAAGGATTCCGCCGTGCCGACGCATTCCAGCACCGAGTCCGCGCCGACGTCCTTGGTGAGCTCTTTGATCCGGGCCACACCTTCCTCGCCGCGCTCGGCGACGATGTCGGTCGCGCCGAACTCGCGGGCGAGTTTTTGGCGGCTGGCGTGCCGGCTCATGGCGATGATGCGCTCGGCGCCCATCTCCTTGGCCGCAAGCACGCCCATCAGGCCGACCGCACCGTCGCCGACCACCACCACCGTCGATCCTTCTCGGACCTCGGCTGCGTCGGCCGCATACCAGCCGGTGCCGAGCACATCGGACACAGCCAGCAGGTCAGGGATGAGTTCGGCCGGCGGCACCTCGGCGGTGGCGACCAGTGTGCCATCCGCCAACGGCACGCGGGCGTAAGGCGCCTGCGCGCCCGACATGAACTCGCGCTGCACACAGGACGACTGGAAGCCGAAGCGGCAATGCGGGCAGGTATTGTCGGAGAGGCAGAACGAGCCGACGACGAACTGGCCGGGGCGCACCGTGCGCACCTCTGCGCCGACCTCGACGACGATGCCACAATATTCGTGGCCCATATGCATCGGGCCGTCGACCCGCTGCAGCCCGCGATAGGGCCACAGATCCGAGCCGCAGATGCAGCTTGCCGAGAGCTTGATGATGGCGTCCGTCGGCCGCATGATTTTCGGATCAGCGATCTCCTCGCAGCGGATGTCGCCCGGTTTGTGAAGAACGGTTGCGAGCATTTTGGTTCCTTTCGAGTGGAGAAGATCAAGCGCGGTAGTCGGCGTCGCTGACATGTTCCAGCCAGTCCACGACCTTGCCGTCCTTGACCTCCTGGAGAGCAATGTGGGTCATGGCAATCTGAGCCGACGCGCCGTGCCAGTGCTTTTCGCCGGGCGCGAACCAGACGACGTCGCCGGCACGGATTTCCTCGACCGGGCCAGCCTCGCGCTGCACGCGGCCCAGGCCCGAGACGACGATCAGCGTCTGGCCGAGCGGATGCGTGTGCCAAGCGGTGCGGGCGCCGGGCTCGAAGGTCACCTGTGCGCCTTGAACCCGCCCGGCATCGAAGGGATTGAAGAGCGGATCGATCCGCACCGTTCCGGTGAACCAGTCAGGTGGTCCCTTGCCGGAAGGCCTCGTGCCAGCGCGAAGAATGTCCATGGTGATCTCCTTTGTGTCCTCAAGTGCGTTCGATGCGAAGCGGGAACTCGCCGCGAATGTGCAGGGCCTGCTCGCCCTCGTCGAAGCGGCCGAGCCTGATCAGCCCGGGATGGCGATAGTCGGCGTAGAACATGGCCAGGTTACCCCAGGACGTGAAATAGCAGAGGTCGTAGGGCTGCTCGTTGGCGAACGGACCACTTCCCTTCTCTGTCAGCTTGCGCGGCAGATAGGCGATCTTCTCGTTATGCGCGTAGTCCTCGATCTTGAGATCGAGCGGCAGCATGGAAAAGAAATCGCGCGCCGACGGATTGTCGTAGAGCGTGGCGGTCATGATGCGGCCGTTGAAAATCATCCTGATCTTCATGTTGGTTGACTCATGGCTGACTGGGGCTTCGCCTTCTTGGCTGGCGGCTGCTCGAGGCAGGGCCGCCACCGCGAGCGCGGCGCCGAGCAATGTCCGGCGGTTAAGCGGCGCACGCTCGATGATCATGGCAAAGATCTCCGGGCCATATGCGATGCGGCAAGGGCGGCGAGCGCCGATCCGCAGAGCAGCACTGCACCTAGAGTGAACACTCCCCACCAGCCGACCGTATCGAAGAGCGTGCCGCCGATCGCGGCGCCGCCGGTGATGGCGAGCTGGATGACTGCCACCTGCAGCCCGCCGCCGGCCTCTGCGTCGTTCGGCAACGTCCGGCTGAGCCACGTGCCCCAGCCAACGGGCGCGGCCGTGCCGAAGAAGCCCCAGGCAACGAGCAGCAGCGCTGTGGGAACGGGGAGGGCACCAAGGGCGATGAGCGCAGCGGCCAAGGCCGCCATGACCAGCGGGATGACGATGAGGATGCTGAACAGACGCGTGGACAAAAGCCGGCCGACGCACCATGTGCCGAGCACCCCCGCCAGCCCCATCGCCAGCAGGATCGCAGAGAGAGCAGCGATGTCGAGCCGGGTGACGCCCTCGAGGAAGGGCCGCAGATAGGTGAAGAGCGCGAACTGGCCCATGAACAGCATCATGATCGACGCCATGCCGATGGCGACGGGAAGACGGCCGAGGAGCGCCAGTGGATTGCCTGAACGCTTCCCCCGGCGCGGGGGCAGCGCCGGCAGGCTTGTCCACTGCCAGGCCAGCGCCAGAAGCCCAAACGGCACGACGAGGAAGAAAGCGCCGCGCCAGCCGACATAGGCGCCAAGAAAACTGCCCAGCGGCGCGGCGATGGTGGCCGCAATGGCATTGCCGGCGTTCAGCATGGCGAGACCCTTCGGAACCATGTCTTGCGGCACGAGGCGCATGACGATCGCGGTCGACATCGACCAGAACCCGCCGATCGCGATGCCGAGCAGCGCCCGGCCGACCATGAGGAACGCGTAGTTCGGCGCGAAGGTGACAGCCAAACCGGACACGATGAGGAGGAGGGTGAAGCCGGTCACGACCAGTCGGCGGTCGATATGGCGCGTGAGGCCGGCGACCAGCAGGCTGGTCACGACGGCGAAAACGCCCGAAATCGAGATCGCCTGTCCCGCGCGGCCCTCGGTGATGCCGAGATCGGCCGCTAGCGGCGACAGCAGGCTGACCGGCATGAATTCCGACGCGATGAGCACGAAAACACACAGCGCCATCGCCAAAACCGCGCCCCATGCGGCGCGGTCACCGACAAGCCTTGTGTCGTACGTCGTTTCCATAATTGGCATCCTTGCAGGGCGACCGGGCGGATCAGCCGCCAACGCCGTCGCGATGCCAGAAGATATTGCAGAGGAACCCATTCTATTAGACTAAGTAATTCGCATGGACTTATCTGCTCATGATATAAATATCCGACGGGAGGTACCCTATGCAGCGCGATGGCATGAAGGATCTGCTATGGTTCGTGGCGGTCGCGCGGGAACGGAGCTTCACCAAGGCGGCGGCCAAGCTCGGAACCTCGCAGTCGACCCTGAGTTCGACAATCAAGGAGCTTGAAGCTCGTCTCGGCGTCCGCCTGCTGACACGTACGACGCGGAGCGTCGCACCGACCGAGGCCGGCGAGCGACTTTTCCAATCTCTTGTTCCCCGCTTCGAGGAAATCGAAGCGGACCTCGCAAGCCTGGTGGCCTTTCGCGACAAGCCCTCCGGAACGGTCCGTATCACGCTTTCCGACCATGCGCTCCAGACGACCGTCTGGCCGAAGCTGCAGCCCTTGCTCAGCGACTATCCTGACGTGTGCGTCGAACTCTACAGCGACAACGGCATGAAGAACATTGTGGAGGAGCGCTTCGACGCAGGCGTGCGGCTTGGTGAGAGCATCGACAGGGATATGATCGCAGTGCGCATCGGGCCGGATTGGAGGCTCGTGGCCGTGGCTTCGCCGGAGTACTTTTCCCGCCATCCGGTTCCGACCGCACCGCAGGATCTGGTCGATCATGACTGCATTAATATGCGGCAGGCGACGTTCGGCGGATTATATGCCTGGGAATTCGCCAGGGATGGCCGCGACCTTCGTGTGCGCGTGGAAGGCCAGCTCACCTTCAATTCGTCCATTCCCATGATCGAGGCTGCGATAAGCGGTTTCGGGATCGCCTATGTCCCGGAAAACCTCGTCAGCCACCACATCGCCAAGGGATGCCTTAGGCTCGTGCTTGACGACTGGAGTCCGCCATTTGCGGGCTATCACCTCTACTACCCGAGCAGGCGACAGCTCTCGCCTGCGATGGCGGTGATCATTGAGGCGCTCCGCCATCGCATCTGACTCCCAAGACTGTGCCTATGAATCATGAAGCTGACATTGGTAAATGGTAGGTTCTGATCCAAGCCATTTGACTTCTACGCTGCGGGCGGCTGCTTTCGCCTCAAAGCAGACGTGTAGCTCGCTCGCCTCTATGTCTGTGATTGACACAGAAGCAGTCATCGAAAAGGAGCCAAACTCGCCGGCTGAACTGGCCAAGAATTCTCGTGGATAGCCAAGGTTTTTCTCGAGCCTAGGCCAAGTCTTGGTCGTCGATGGTAGGGACACGGTTGTCCAGTTATCCCCCGGCAAGACGCGGCAGCAGGAATATCTCCGCCCCTTCCGGCAGTTCCTTCGACCAGGTGTCGCGATAGATCGTCCCGTCGATGGCGACGGCGATGCCGCGATCGATGTAGGGCTCGAGGCCGGGATACTGTTCAGCCAGCTTCCTGAACAGCTCCCGAATATCCTTCGCCTCGATCTCGACCTTGCTCTTGCCTCCGGCGATCGCGCCGAGCGATCCCCAGAGCGTTACTTCAACCATCAGCCTTCCCGTTCCGCCTCGATCGCCGCCAGGATGCGCGGCGGCGACATCGGTATATGCGCCATGCGCACGCCGACCGCGTTCGAGACTGCATTGGCGATCGCCGCCAGCGGCGGCACGATCGAGGTCTCGCCGACGCCGCGCACCCCGTAGGGATGGTTAGGGTTGGGGATCTCGAGGATCTGTGTGTCGATCATCGGCAGGTCCGAGCAGACCGGGATGCGGTAGTCCAGGAAGCCAGGGTTCTGCAGCCGCCCGTCCTTGCCGTAGATGTACTCTTCGTTGAGCGCCCAGCCGATGCCTTGCGCGGCACCCCCCTGGTACTGCCCCTCGACGTAGGTCGGATGCACCGCCTTGCCGGCGTCCTGAACGACGGTGTAGCGCAGCACCCTGGTGAAGCCGGTCTCCGGATCCACCTCGATATCGCAGATATGGGTGGCGAAGGAGACGCCGGCGCCGTCGGCGACGAGCTCGCTGTGGCCGGCGATCGGTCCGCCCGTCTTTCCGGAAGCGGCCGCGATCTCCTTCAGCGACAGCGCAGCAAGGTTGCCGTACTTCTCGCCCCTAGCGATCGCGTGGCCCTTTTCCCAGACCACGTCGTCGACCGGGATGTCCCACGTCTGCGCGGCGCGATCCCGCAGGATCTTGATGGCGTTGCGAGCGGCGGAGATCGTCGCCATCGAAGACGAGAAGGTGCCGCGGCTGCCGTCCGTCATATCGTTGTAGCCGAGGCTGGAGGTATCGGCGACCACCGCCTTGACCTGCTCATAGGGGATACCGAGCTCCTCTGCCGCCACCAGCGAAAGCGAGGCGCGCGAGCCACCCACGTCAACGGTTCCGACGGCAAGCGAGACCGAACCGTCCATGCCGATGTTGAGGTCGGTGCAGGTCTGGCCACCGAAGTTGAACCAGAAGCCGCAGGCCATGCCGCGGCCCTGGTTCTTGCCGAGCGGCGCCTTCATGTGCGGATGGCTCTTCGCCGCCTCCAGCGTTGGGCCGATGCCGATCGGGCCGTATACCGGGCCGTAGGACGATCTGGTGCCTTCCTGCGCCGCGTTCCTGATCCGGAACTCGACCGGGTCCATGCCGATCTCCTTGGCCAGCTCGTCGACCGCGCTTTCCACCGCAAACGCCGCCATCGGTGCCGACGGCGCGCGATAGGCCGCCGTCTTGGGCCGGTTGACCAGCACTTCGTAGCCGACCGTCCTGACGTTCTCGAGCTTGTAGCAGGCAAAGGCGGTCATGGCGCCGATCTCAGCCCACATGCCGGCATAGGGGCCGCAGGAATAGCGCAGCGTGGCCTCGGCCGCCGTGATCGTGCCGTCCTTACGGGCGCCGATCCTGACGTCGATCGAGGTGGCGCTAGTCGGGCCGGAGGCGCGGAACACCTCGTCGCGCGTCATGACCAGCTTGACCGGCCGGCCGGCTTTGCGCGACAGCGCCAGCGCCACCGGCTCGGCCCAGACATGGGTCTTGCCGCCGAAACCACCGCCGATCTCCGACGAGGTGACGCGCAGCTTCGAGGCCTCCATGCCAAGCAGCTGGGCGCAGTGCTGGCGATAGACGAAATGCCCTTGCGTGCAGACCCAAAGATCGGCGGTGCCGTCGGAGCTGAAATTGGCGACGCAGGCATGCGGCTCGATATAACCCTGGTGCGTCTGCTCGGTCTTGAAGGAGCGTTCGACGACGAAATCGGCCTGGCCGAAACCTTCATGGATGTCGCCATGGCCGTACTGGGTGCGCTTGGTGACGTTGGAAGGCTTGACGGGCTTTTGCTCAAGGCCCTCGGTGAAGATGGCGTCGTTGAGCACGGGTGAGGAGTGCTTCATCGCCTCGTCGACGTCGGTGACATGCGGCAGCACCTCGTAGTCGACCTCGATCAGCTTCAGTGCCTGCCTCGCCGTGCGGGCATCGACTGCAGCGACCGCGGCCACAGCATGGCCGTCGTAGAGCGCTTTCTTGCGCGCCATGCAGTTGTCGAGGATGTCGTACATGGCGGCATCGCCGTCGGTGAGGTCGGGCAGGTCGGCCGCGGTGATCACCGCCTTGACGCCGGCGAGCTTCTCCGCCTTCGACGTGTCGATCTTCCTGATCGTGGCATGCGCATGGGGGCTTCTGAGAACGCGCCCGACCAGTTGCCCGGCCATGTTGAAGTCGGCGCCATAGCGTGCGCGGCCCGTCACCTTGTCGACGCCGTCGGGACGGATGGGGCGCGTGCCGACAGAGGTGAAATTGCGTCCGGAGTAACGTGGATCGAAATTCATCGTCATGCTCCCTTCATCACGCTCGCGGCGTCCTGAACGGCACGCACGATCTTGTCATAGCCGGTGCAGCGGCAGAGGTTCCCGGCGAGGCCGAAGCGGATCTCCTCCTCGGTCGGATCGGGGTTCTTGGCCAACAGGTCCTTGGCCGCCATGAGGAAGCCCGGCGTGCAGATGCCGCATTGAAGCGCGGCGTGTTCCAGGAATTTCTGCTGCAGCGGATGCAGCTTGTCGCCATGCGCCATGCCCTCGATGGTTTCGATGCGCCGCCCTTCAGCCTCCGCGCCGAGCACCAGGCACGAGCACACCAGCCGGTCGTCGAGGATGATGCTGCAGGCGCCGCAGTCGCCGGTGCCGCAGCCTTCCTTGGCGCCCGTCAGCCCCAGGCGATCGCGCAGGACATCGAGCAGCGTCTCGTCCGGCTGGCAAAGGTACTCGACATTGTCGCCATTGATTGTCGTTGATACTGCCACACCAGCCATCATTTGCCTCCTGCACGTGCATAGGCGGTCGTGGCGGCCCGCTTGGCCAGCACACCCGCAACTTTCCGTCTGAATTCGATAGTGCCTCGCTTGTCGTCGATCGGACGACAGGCCCCCGAGCAGACCTTGGCGAGCCTCTCCAGCGTGGCTTCGTCCAGCTTGGAGCCGATGAGAACCTCGGCGGCCTCCTCGACCAGAATCACCGTCGGCGCCACGGCGCCCAGCGCCAGGCGGGCGAATTTGACGCGACCTTGCTCATCGAGCATCAGGTTCACGCCGGCGCTTACCACCGCGATGTCCATCTCCGTGCGAGGAATGAAACGCAGATAGGCATCGCCCGAACGCGGCAGACGTTTGTCGAGCAGGATTGCCTCGATGATCTCGCCCTTGGCCAGCGACGTCTTGCCCGGCCCAGTCGGTACCGCTTCCACTGCAATCGTGCGCCTGGTTCCCGGGCCGACGACCACCGCCTTGGCGCCAGCGGCCACCAGCGCCGGCACGCTGTCGGCGGCCGGCGAGGCGTTGCACAGATTGCCGACGATGGTGCAGCGTCCCTGCACCTGCTTCGAGCCGATCAGGTTCGCAGCTTCGACGACGCCGGGCCATGCCTTCTTCAGGGCCTTGCTCTCGCCCAGCACTGCGCAGGGGACCGCCGCGCCGATGCTGAAGCCCTCGGCTGTTTCCCTGATCTCGCCAAGCCCGTCGATCGCCTTGATGTCGACGATCAGGTCGGGTTCGATAAAGCCGCCTTTCATTCTCACCAAGAGGTCGCTGCCTCCGGCAAGGATGGCGGCCGTGCCGGCTGAGCCGGCCAACAGGCCGGCGGCGTCTTCAATTGAAAGCGGACGTATGTAACGCATCGTCTCCCCTTAGTGGTCATAGTCACATCAACTGATATAAACCGTCTCTCCACAATGGCCATCCCATTCGTGCATTCGCGGATTGGGCCAGGCGCCGCAATTTTCATTTGCTCGACCAACTGGACGCGCCGCCGGCCATTAATGCTCGATCGGTCCCTTCGGCATCACCAGCGCCGTGCCGGCTGTCGTCGGCCGCTCGATCATACGGCGGACGTGGGGTGGCTCGTTGCCGCTGTGCAGGGCCCTTATGCGCTCGCCGATGACCGCGTCGGCGTAGGTGGCGCGCCTGTTGTGGCGGATATATTCGACCCAGGTTGGCGTGTGGTAGTGCTCGATCCATATCGAGGGATTTTCGAGATCGCGCGCCAATGTCCAGTTGCGGGCGCCGTCACGCCGGCGGATGCGGCCCCGTTCGGCCATGGTGGCGAGGAATTCCGGCACGTCCTCGTTGCGGATCACGTATTCGATCATGATGGCGATGGGACCACTGCGCGGCTTCAGATCAAGTGCCAGATGCGGCTCCTGGAAGCGGTTGAGCGGATCGAGGTTGAGCACGGCCTGCTGCGGCAGCGGCAGCAGCAGGCCGATGGCGCCTCCCGCCAGCATCGCGACGCTGGCCGCCATCAGGGCGACTTCGGCGCCATGGGCGTCGGCAACCACGCCCCAGACCCAGCTGCCGAGCGCGATACCGCCGAAGGTTGCGGTCTGGTAGACCGAAAGCACGCGGCCGACCACCCAGCGCGGCGTCGACATCTGCACGGTGACATTGAAGTGCGAAAGCGCTGTCACCCAGCAGGCGCCGCCGACCAGCAAGCCGAGTGAGGTCTGCCAGGCATTCTCGCTGACGGCGGCATTGAAGGCGCAGAGCGCGAAACCGGCGAATGCCATGCGCACCATGGTTTCGCTGGACAGCAGCTGCCGCAGCCTGACGCTGGTCAGCGCGCCGCCGACGGCGCCGATGCCGAAGGCGCCGAGCATGATGCCGTAGCTCAAGGCGTCGCCCTTGACGACGTCGCGCGCGACCAGGGGAAGCAGTGCCAGGACCGCGCCGGCGCTGAAGCCGAAGGCCGAGCTCCTGACCAGCACCTTGCCGATATTGGGCGACATCGCGACGTAGCGCAGGCCAGCGCCCATTGCGGCGCCCAGCGTCTCGCGCGGCAAGGTCGATGCCGGCAGTTCCGGCCTCCAGCGGGCCAGCACGACGATGAGGCCGACATAGCTCAGCGTGTTGACGGCAAAGGCCGCGGCGGCGCCTGCGGCGGCAACGATGATGCCGCCGATCGCCGGGCCGACGCTGCGCGTCAGGTTGAAGCCCATCGAGTTGAGCGCGATCGCCGCCGGCACCTTGGGACGAGGCACCATGTCGCCGACCGAAGCCTGCCAGGACGGGCTGTTGAGCGCGGTGCCACTGTCGATCAGGAAGGTGAAGGCGAGCAGCGTCCACGGCGTCATCAGGTCGAGATAGGTGAAGACGGTGAGAAGAGCCGAGACGGCGAGCATGAACATCTGCGCGATCAGCATGATTTTGCGCCGGTTGAAACTGTCGGCGATGGCGCCGGCCAGCAACGCGAAGAGCATGATCGGCAAGGTGGTCGAGGCCTGGACCAATGCGACCTGGTAGGACGAGGTAGCGATCGTAGTCATCATCCAGGCGGCACCGACGCCCTGGATGAGGCCGCCGAAATTGGAGACGAGGCTGGCGGACCACACCGCCCGGAAGATGCCGTGCCGGAACGGCGCCAGCGCCGAGGCGCTTTCGCTTTCCGGTGTGTCCTCGTTCATCGATGCTTTCCCGGGCTCAAATGCGTTTGTTCTTGCGATGAATCGGCCCCTCAAGCCAAGGATTCAAAAAATAGAACATCACAGCGCAAAGGGCGAACGCATTCTCGAGAAAGATCATGGTCCAACAACAAGATAGCGAGCGCGGAGCCCGTCCGGGCGCGCCATAGCGGGCTCACTGCATGCCGTCCCTGACGATCTCCGCCACTTCGATCAAGCCTTCGAAATTGTCGGTGCGGCCCTGGCGGATGTCTTCGGTTTCGCGCAGCAGCCACAAACCGATCGAGATGAGATTGGCGCGCAGCTCCGTGGGCAGGGCGCTGTCGCCAGAGCGGAGATCTTCGACGAAGGCGGTCCAGACGCGACTGGTGAAATGCAGGGCCTCGGCCGCTTCCAGCGAATCGCGGCCAGCCGCCATCGCCGCCAACAGCATGTGGATCGAACGGCTAAGAAGCTGCCGATGCCTGGCCCCGGCAGCGGTCTGCATTTCGGCTCGGGGGAATTGATACATCGTTGCTGCTCTACCGCTCCGTCGGCGTTGTCAGGTCAGGAAACTCAACAGATCGAGTTGCGAGATTTGATCCAGATGCTGGCATCGCCAGCTGCCGAATACGCATCACTTCACCAGGGACACCACCACGCGACGCCGCGCACAAAAATCGCACCTGTTGCAGGGAGCGCGAATCCGGCTCCGGAATGGTTCCGGAACATGAGGTTTTGGTGGTCGCCGCGCCCCCCGAGGAACGGCTGATTCGGCTACAATCTAACCGTAGACGAATCCGACATCAAACGCGATTTGACTGAAACGAATTCCATCGGTCGGGGCGCTCCGAGGGTACATTTTCGAAGCGCCCGTGTGCTTTGCGGCGGTCGGATCCAACTGCAAGTGTGCCGTATCGGCAATTCGTCGATTGCGATAGGCTCCTGTTGTCGGGACGGATGGGGCGTCTGTCTCGGTTTGGCGTAACGCCGGTTGCATGCCACTGCGCGACAGAGCGCGGATTCGTGAAACTGGCTTTGGGGAATTGGGGGAAACAATGGGCGATTCAATTCAGGAAATAACGTCCGTCTCGTGGTTCGGGCGGATCAAGCGGGCGGTCGGCGGGATCGTTTTCGGCTTGCTCTTGATCGTGCTGATGGTGATCGGCCTGTTCTGGAACGAGGGTCGCGCCGTGCAGACGGCGCGTTCGCTGGCCGAGGGATCGGGCGCGGTGATCTCGGTTGGCGCCGATAGCATCGATGCTGGCAATGACGGCAAGCTTGTCCATGTCACCGGGGCGGTGACGGCGAGCGGCGGCCTTGCCGATCCGGACTTTGGCATTTCGGCGCAAGGATTGCGGCTGTCGCGCAGCACCGAGATGTACCAGTGGAAAGAAGAACAGAAATCCGAGACGACGAAGAAGCTTGGTGGCGGCGAGGAGACGGTGACAACCTACAGCTATTCGAAAGTGTGGGACGACAGCCAAATCAACTTGTCGGAGTTCAAGAAGCCGGACGGCCATGAGAATCCGCCGATGGAGATACACAGCAAGAGGTTCCAGATCCCGGACGGCAAGCTCGGTGCCTTCACGCTCGACCGGCCGGTGCTGGACCTGATCGGCGGCGACAAGGAATTTTCACTGTCACCGGACCAGTCGGCTACCATCGATGCCGCCTATACCGGCACCAAGCGGGTCAACATCGTCGACGGAAAGATCTATCTCGGCTTCAACACCACGTCGCCGGCGCTGGGCGACTATCGCATTGGCTACGAGCTGGCGCCGCTCGGCCTGGTCAGCGTCGTCGCGCGCCAGGCAGCGGGCGGGTTCGAACCCTACCAGACAAAGGCCGGCGACCAGTTGCTGATGGTCGACATCGGCAATGTGCTGGCGGAAAAGATGTTCGCCGACGCGGTCAGCCAGAACACGCTTATCACCTGGCTGCTGCGCGCCGCCGGCCTGCTGCTGTTGGCCATCGGCTTTGCCCTGCTGCTCAGCCCGATTGGCGTCGTCCTCGACATTATTCCTTTGCTCGGCAGCGTGGCGCGGATGGGCACCGGCATCATTGCCTTTTTCCTGGCGATCCTGGTCGGCACGACGACGATGGCGATCGCCTGGTTCTGGTACCGGCCGGTGCTGGCGGCAGGCATCCTGGCCGCCGGCGTCATCGCGGCGGCGGCGGTCTATTATCTTGGCCGCTCGCGCGGGCAGGCCGCACCGCTTGCCACGCCGAGCGCCGCTACATGATTGCAGGCACCGGCGGCACTTCTAGCGGTCCTCGAAGCCGGTCAGCACGCCGACGGCATTGACGCCGATCTCCTCGACGGCGTAGCCGCCTTCCATGACGAACAGCGTCGGCAGGCCGAGCCTGGCGATGCGGCGGCCGATTCTGGGATAGTTTTCCGTTTTCAGCTTGAACTGGCTGATCGGGTCCTTCTCGAAAGTGTCGACGCCGAGTGAAACCACGACGACGTCAGGAGCATAAGCCGAAAGCCTCGTGCAGGCCTCCTCGAGTGAGGCGTTCCACACGTCCCAGCCGGTGCCGAAGGGCATCGGATAATTGTCGTTGAAGCCTTCGCCGTCGCCCTCGCCGCGTTCGTCGGCATGGCCGAGAAAGAACGGATATTCGGTCATCGGATCGCCATGCAGGTTCAGCACCTGCACGTCGCCGCGGCGATAGAATATCTCCTGGGTGCCGTTGCCGTGGTGATAGTCGATGTCGAGGATCGAAACGCGCCCGGCGCCATGGTCGCGAAACCTTTGCGCGACGACGGCGGCGTTGTTGATGAAGCAATAGCCGCCCATGAAGGCCGCCCCTGCATGGTGCCCCGGCGGGCGGCACAGCGCGAAGGCGGAAGGCTCACCGGCCTTGACCAGCGCGGCGGCTGTCAGCGCGACATCATAGGACGACTTGATAGCGTCCCATGTGCCTTTGACAAAAGTCGCGCCGCCGTCGAAGGAGTAGAAGCCGAGCAACGCATCGATGCCTTTCGGGCGCACGTCGCCGCGCAGGCCGCGCGTCGGCCAGGTGAAGGGAATGGCCGAACCGGTGCGGCCCGACGCTTCCCAGAGCGGCCACACGGTCGGCAGGAAATCGATGTAGTCGCTGGCATGAACCTTCTTGGCGGCGGCGAGGTCGTGACTTTCCGGTGACAGGATCGGACCGAGCTTTTCGCTCTCCACCCGCGCCCTGATGAACTCGGCGCGCGAGGGCTTTTCAAAAGCCGGCACGATGGCGCCGGCGATCAGTTCGACATTGCCGGAATGGCCGGCATGGAGAGGCGAAAAAACAGTCTTCATGAAATCTTTCCGTGGTGAGACGCGGCGACCCTAACCGTCCTGCATGGCCCTTCACAAGGCGCTGGGCCAACCAGCCATGGCTTGCTGGCACGGCAGCCGGTCGTCTAGCCTGCCGGCAGCGCAACCAAACCGTGGGAAATCATGAGTTCAAATGCCGACCTGATCGTCACCAATGCCCGCGTGCTGACCATGGATGAAGGCAATCCGACGGCCGAAGCGGTGGCGATAAAGGACGGCAACATCCTGGCGGTTGGCGATCGCCGGACGATCGAGGCGCTGAAAGGGCCGGCCACGAAGGTCATCGATGCGCAAGGCGGGTCGGTGGTGCCGGGCTTTATCGAAGCGCATATGCATCTTTTCGGCGGCGCGGCCGAACTCGACAATCTGCACCTTCAGGGCGTGCATGGCTTCGATGCGCTGAGCGACGCGATCCGCGCCTACGCGGCGGCACGGCCGAACGCCAAATTGCTGCTGGGGGCCGGCGTCGACTACACTATCCTTTCCAAGGAAGAGCCGGTCACCCGCCATCACTCGATCGCATCATCGCCGACCGGCCGTTCGCGATGTCGGCTTCCGATCACCACACGATGTGGGCCAACACAAAGGCGCTGGAACTGGCTGGCATCCTGCACGGCAAGCAACTCGGTCCCGGCAACGAGATCGTCATGGGAGCGGATGGCCTGGCGGCGGGCGAATTGCGCGAGGGCGAGGCGTTCGGGCCGATCCTCGAGCTTTCCGGGCAGAACCGCGTGCGGCTCGGCCTTGCGACAGGCGGCGAGCCCGAGCCGTACCCTTCCGCCGCCGAAGTCGCTGCCGATCGCGACCTGATGCATCGCGGGTTGGAATGGTGCGCCCGCCACGGCATCACCTCGATCCAGAACATGGACGGCAATTTTTACCAGCTCCAGCTGCTAGCCGGGCTGGAACAGGAAGGGCGGCTGCTCTGCCGCACCAAGATACCTTTTCATTTCAAGAATTTCATGACGCTCGACGTGCTGGAAAAGGCATCGAGCATGGCCAACTCCTACCAATCGGAATGGCTGTCGTCCGGCATGGTCAAGATGTTTTACGACGGCGTGCTGGAAGGCTGGACCGCGGTCATGGTCGACGACTATGCCGACCGGCCGGGCTGGCGCGGTGAGCCGCTGTTTACGCCCGAGCATTTCGCCGAGGTGGCGCTGGAGGCCGACCGGCGCGGCCTGCAGATCGCCGTGCATTCGATCGGCGACGGCGCGGTGCGCGCGGTTCTCGACGGTTACGAGGCGGCGCAGCGGAAGAACGGCAGGCGCGACAGCCGGCACCGGGTCGAGCACATCGAGGTCACCACTGCCGCCGACGTGCCGCGCTTCGCCGAACTCGGCGTCATCGCCTCGATGCAGCCGCCGCACCCGCCCGGCGCCATGGACTTCCCGCTGGAGCCGACGCTTTCGCGCATCGGCCGCGAAAGATGGCCGCTGAGCTATGCCTGGCGGACACTGAAACAGGCGGGCGCGCATGTCGTCTTCGCTTCCGACTGGCCGGTGTCGCGGGTCGACCCGATCCTGGGCATTCAGGCGGCGGTGCTGCGCAAGCCTTGGGCAGAGGGCGATCCAGACCAGAGCTTCTCGCTGATCGAGGCGCTTGCCGGCTATACGGTCGAAGGTGCCTATGCCGAATTCATGGAACACCGCAAAGGCCGGCTGAAACCAGGCTATCTGGCCGATCTGGTGGTGCTGTCGGCCGATATCGAGGCAACTGAACCGGGTTTGCTACACAAGGTGCATCCGGTCAGCACCATCTGCGGCGGCAAGATCACTTACCAGGGTTGATGATGACGCTGACGATGGCACGGAGCTTGCATTCTGAACCGAGGTCCAGATGCATGGTTGCCAAGCCGACCGGCATATGCTGACAATCGAATGGGAACTGGATCCGCCATCAAGAGCGGACATGAAAATGGGGTAATGCGTGCCGGATCAACCGGGTAAGAGTGCAATCGAGGTCCGCGGCGTCCGCAAGGTGTTCGGTACCGGGGACGCCCAAGTCGCCGCTCTCGACACGGTTTCGGTGTCGATCCGCGAGAACGAGTTCTTCACGCTGCTGGGGCCGTCGGGCTGCGGAAAGACGACGCTGCTGCGGCTGATCGCCGGCTTCGATTTTCCCAGCGAAGGCGAAATCCTGCTGCACGGGCACGACATCGCGCCGCTACCGCCGTTCAAGCGGCCAGTCAACACCGTGTTCCAGTCCTACGCGCTGTTCCCGCACATGACCGTGGCCGAGAATATCGGCTTCGGCCTGGAGATGCTGGGCAAGCCGAAGACCGAAATCAAGGCGCGCGTCGCCGAGATGCTGAAGCTGGTCAAGATGGAGGCGCTGAGTGCCCGCCGCACCAGCCAGATCTCCGGCGGCCAGCAGCAGCGCGTGGCACTGGCGCGCGCGCTGGCACCGCAGCCAAAAGTGCTGTTGCTCGACGAGCCGTTGTCGGCACTCGACTACAAGCTGCGCAAGGAAATGCAGATCGAACTGAAACGGCTGCAGCACCAGACCGGCATCACCTTCATCTTCGTCACCCACGACCAGGAAGAAGCGCTGACCATGTCGGACCGCATCGCCGTGATGTCGGCCGGCAAGATCCTGCAGGTCGGCACGCCCTGGGACATCTATGACAAGCCGGCCGAGCGCTTCGTCGCCGACTTCATCGGCGAAACCAATTTCCTGACCGCTGCCATCACCGGCATCGACAACGGCAAGGCGCGTGCGACACTCAAGTCCGGCGCGACGATCGACGCGACCGTGGCTGAGGGCTTCCAGCCGAAGGCGAATGCCACCCTGGTGGTCAGGCCGGAACACGCAAAGCTGACCGGCGGCAAGGGCGATCTTTCCGGAACCGTCGAAAACATCGTCTATTTCGGCACCGACACGCATATTCATGTCCAACTGGACAGCGGCGAAGCCTTCACCGTGCGCCAGCAGAACACGCGCAGCGCAGGCTGCGGTTTCGAGCGGGGCGACAAGGTCGGCGTCTCGATCGGCAACGACGCCGCGCAAGTGCTGAGGGATTGATGGCGAGCGCGGAAGAAGTCGCCAAGGCGGCCGAACGGCGCGACATCCGCGACCGCTGGCTGCTGTCGGCGCCGGCCCTGCTGATCATCTTCCTGGCAGCGACCGGCCCATTGCTGATCGTGCTGGTCTATTCGCTCCTGACGCCGGGTCCTTATGGCGACGTGAAGTGGCAATTTTCGCCGGAGGCCTGGATTTCGGTGTTCATGGAACGCGACATCTTTGACGACACGCTGTCGGTTGCCGCCGCCCACGTCACCATTTTCTGGCGCTCGATCAAGCTTGCCATCGCGACCACGCTCGCCACCTTGGCGCTCGGTTTTCCGACCGCCTATTTCATGGCAACGCGCAGCGAGAAGACGCGCGATCTCTGGCTGTTCCTGATCACCATACCGTTCTGGACCAACTTGCTGATCCGAACTTTCGCCGTGCTGCAGATCATCCGCAATGAAGGTCTGATCAATACAGTGCTGCTCAAGCTCGGCATCATTTCCGCGCCGATCCAGATACTCTTCACCGACACAGCGATCCTTATCGGGATGGCCTATGTCTATCTCCCGCTAATGGTGCTGCCGATCTATGCCAGCATGGAGAAGCTCGATTTCCGGCTGGTCGAGGCCGGCTACGATCTTTATGCGACGCGCTTTCAGGTGCTCAGACGCATCATTTTCCCGCTGGTCAAGCCCGGCGTGATCGCTGGCTCGATCCTCGTCTTCATTCCAGCGCTCGGCGCCTATGTCACGCCCATCTTGCTCGGCGGCGGCAAGACCATGATGCTCTCCAACCTGATCGAGATGCAGTTCGGGCAAGGCCGCAACTGGCCGCTTGGCTCGGCCCTGTCGATCGCCGTCATGATCATCGTCATGGTGGCGCTGCTTGCCTATGTGCGTAACGCCGGCCGCTCAGAGATGCGCCATGGCTAGAAGCTTCGCAATCAAGCATCAGCCAGGATTCACCGCGATCGCCGCGACCTGTTTCGTCGTGCTCTATCTGCCCATCGTCATACTCGTCGTCTATGCCTTCAATGCCGCGACTTCGACCTCCGAATGGGGCGGTTTCTCGCTCAAATGGTTCCAGTCGGCTTGGCAGAATACGCAGGTGATCGACGCCACGCTGCGTTCCTTCCAGATCGGCGCCATTGCGGCAACCCTTGCGACCATCGCGGCGACCATGGCGGCGCTCGCGACAACGCGCACGGCAGCCTATCCGGGCCTGACTTTCAAATATGCGGCGATCAACCAACCGCTGATGGTGCCGGAGATCGTCACCGGCGTGGCGCTGCTGATCTTTTTTTCGCGCATAAAGATATTCACCGGCTATTCGGGTCTCGGCTATCTGATCGCCGCGCATACGGCCTTTTGCATTCCCTTTGCCTATCTGCCGATTCGGGCACGGCTGGAGAACATGGACCTGACGCTGGAGCGCGCTGCCGCCGATCTCTATGCGACGCCGTGGCGGACGTTCCGTCGCATCACGTTGCCGCTGCTGTGGCCCGGCATTCTGGCCGGACTGATGCTGGCCTTCGTCATCTCGCTCGACGATGTCGTCATCACCGAGTTCGTGAAATCCGGCGGCCAGGACACGTTGCCAACCTACATGCTCGGCCAGATACGCCGAGGCATAACGCCTGAAATCAACGCGATTTCGACCGTGTTCCTGCTCTTGTCGGTCGCCATCGTGACGTTGTTTTTCTTCATCAGCAGGAAACGGGACTGAGCATGAAAATGGGAGTTAGAACATGAACTGGAAGACAACAGCGACCGCCATCGGGTTGGCATTGCTCGCCTCGACGAGCCTGGCTCGCGCCGACGGCGAATTGAACATCTACAATTGGGGCAACTACACCAGCCCCGACGTGATCAAGAAGTTCGAGCAAAAATACAACGTCAAGGTGACCATCACCGACTACGATTCCAACGACACGGCACTGGCCAAGGTTCGCCAGGGCGGCACCGGCTTCGACATCGCGGTACCCTCACAAACCTTCGTGCCGATCTGGATCAAGGAAGGCCTCGTTCAGGAAACCGATCCGGGCAAGATGGAGAACTTCAAGAACGTGGCGCCGGAATGGGCCAATCCCGATTTCGATCCCGGCCGCAAATATTCCGTGCCCTGGGCCTGGGGCACGGTGGGCATAGTGGTGAACACCGATGTCTACAACGGGCCGTCGGACAGTTGGGGCATCATCTTCAACACGCCCGACGAGCTGAAGGGTAAGGTCAACGTCGTGCCGGAAATGAACGACGTCATGTTCGCGGCGACCAAATATGTCGGCGGCACGCAATGCGCCAGCGACAAGGAAACGCTGAAGAAAGTGCGCGACACGCTGGTCGCGGCCAAGCCGAACTGGATCGCGATGGAATACAACACAATCGAGAAGATGGGCGCAGGCGATTTCAAGGCGACAAGCGACTGGAACGGCTCGGCTCTGCGCCAGCGGCTGGCGAACCCCAAGATCCACTATTTCTATCCCAAGGAAGGTTTTGGTCTCTGGAGCGACAATGTCATGGTCCTGAAGGATGCCAAGAACATCGAGAACGCCAAGCTGTTCCAGAACTTCATCATGGATCCGGAGAACGCCGCCGGCCTGTCGGCTTTCCACCGCTATGCCAACGGCATTGTCGGTTCGGACAAGTACATGCCGGCCGACATGAAGGACGCGCCGGAGGTCATTATCCCGGAAGCCGTCAAAGCGCGTGGCGAGCTGCAGAGACTGTGTTCCCCGGAGGTGCAGGACATCTACAGCAAAATCTGGACCGAATTGCAGAAGTAACCCGGCCCACCCGGCGGCATTGCCGCCGGGTTTTTCCGGCGATCGGCCGTGCACGGCATCGACGCGGTGCTCGCTTAGGGCACAACAATAATCCGGAAGGAAGCGCCATGGCCGGCAAGACCGCGTTCGAAACCAGATATGGCTTTGCCCGAAACCAGGTGCTGCTCGGCAATTGGCGGGAAAGCCCGTTCAGCCGGTGGTCGTTCCAGAATGCCGGCGAGCTGGTGCCGAGCGCTGCCGTGGCGGCAAAGCCGGGCAGCAGCGAGGCGCCGGCGCGGGATTTCGGCGAGCTACTTGGTGAAAAGGTCGCTCTTGCAGGCGGCGCGGAGACTGTCGCAGCTTTTCTCAAGCGCTCCGATACCGACGCGCTGACGATCATGAAAAGCGGCAAATTCGTTGGCGACTGGTTCGCACCGCATATGGAATTCGGGGCGCGCCACATCGTCTTTTCGATCAGCAAGTCGCTGACCGCGATTGTTGCCGGGATATTGGCAGGCGAGGGGATTTTCGATCCGCAGGCTCCGGTAAGCCGCTATCTGCCCGAAGCTGCCGGCTCGGCCTATGGCGATGCGAGTGTGCGGCACGTGCTCGACATGAGTGTCAGCCTCGACTTCGAAGAGGCCTATCTCGATCCGGAAAGCGCCTTCGCCCGCTATCGCCGCGCCATGCTGTGGAATCCAGGCGGGGGCACCGAGAGCCTGGCCACTTTCCTCATGACGCTGCAGGGCCTGGCCGAGCCGCATGGCCGGACGTTCCGCTACCGTTCGCCCAATTCCGACCTGCTCGGCATCCTGCTCGAACGTGCGTCGGGCCGGCGCTTCGCCGATCTGATGCGCGAGAAATTATGGGAGCCGCTCGGCGCTGTCAGCGAAGCTTCGGTAACCGTGGACATGGAAGGCACGGCGCGTACGGCCGGCGGCATTTCGGTGACGCCGCGCGACCTCGCCCGGGTCGGCGAGATGATGCGGCAAGGCGGCATGGCCAATGGCTGCCGTATCGTGCCGGAGAGCTGGGTGCGCGACACGACCGAAACTGGCGGTGACGCCGAGGCTTGGCAACGCGGCACGATGGCGTTCCTGTTTCCGCGTGGCCGCTATCGCAACAAATGGTACCAGACGGGCGCGGCAAGCGGCGCCTTCTGCGGCATCGGCATCCACGGCCAGTGGCTTTACGTCAATCCGAAGGCCGAAATGGTAATCGCAAAGATGTCGTCGCAGCCGGTACCGGTCGACGATCCGCTCGATTTGGATATGATTTCTTTCTTCGAGGCGCTGAGCCGGATGGTCTGATCCGATCCAGACAGCCGCGCCTTTCCTGTGGACCTCTCGCCGGGTTGAAAATGGCGCAGTTGGCGCATCGGTGCTCTGCGCCTATGGTCGCGTCTCTTTTCGACGAAGAGCAGGATCGACATGGCATCCGACATCAAGCGCATCCCAACCATCATAGCCGCCGAGATCGGCGCCCGGCCCGAACAGGCCGCGGCGGCGATCGGCTTGCTCGACGACGGTGCGACCGTGCCGTTCGTTGCCCGCTACCGCAAGGAGGTCACCGGCGGCCTCGACGACACGCAGTTGCGCGACCTCGCCGAGCGGCTCGCCTATCTGCGCGAGCTCGACGCGCGCCGCGACACCATCGTTGGTTCGATCCGCGAGCAGGGCAAGCTAACGGAAGAGCTTGAGGCAAAGATCGCTGCGGCCGTCACAAAGGCCGAGCTCGAAGACATCTACCTGCCTTACAAGCCGAAGCGCCGGACCAAGGCCGAGATCGCACGCGAGCGCGGACTGGGACCGCTGGCGGAAACTATCCTGGCCGATCGTGCGGCCGTGCCGGCCGAGCTGGCGCTGGCCTACATCAGCGAAGACGTGGTCGATACCAAGGCAGCGCTCGAAGGTGCACGCGATATCCTGTCCGAACAGTTCGCCGAGAATGCCGACCTGGTCGGCAAGCTCCGTGCCTACATGAAGGAACGCGCCTTCCTGCGCTCGCGCGTCGTCGACGGCAAGCAGGAGGCGGGCGCGAAATTCTCCGACTATTTCGACCATGTCGAGCGCTGGGCCAACGTGCCCAGCCATCGCGCGCTGGCCATGCTGCGCGGCCGCAACGAGGAGGTTCTGTCGCTCGATATCGAGGTCGGTGCCGACGATGCCTCGCCGGTGAAACCGGTCGAGCGGATGATCGCCGACGCCTACGCCATCGGCCGCCAGTTGCCAGGCGATCGCTGGCTGATGGAGGTCGCCGGCTGGACCTGGCGCATAAAGCTGTCGCTGCACCTGACGCTCGATCTGATGCGGGACTTGCGCGAGCGAGCCGAGGAGGAGGCGATCCATGTGTTCGCCCGCAATCTGAAGGATTTGCTTCTCGCAGCCCCCGCCGGTTCGCGCGCCACGATGGGCCTCGACCCGGGCATTCGCACCGGCGTCAAGGTGGCGGTGGTGGACGGCACCGGCAAGCTGCTGGCGACGACAACGGTCTATCCGTTCCCGCCGAAGAACGATGTCCGCGGCACGCAGGCCGAACTGGCCAAGCTCATCCGGCTGCACAAGGTCGAGCTGATTTCGATCGGCAACGGCACTGGCAGCCGCGAGACCGAAAGGCTGGTGGCCGACATGCTGGCTGATATGCCGGCCGGGTCCGGGCCGAAGCCGCTCAAGGTGATCGTCAGCGAGGCCGGCGCCTCGGTCTATTCGGCGTCGGCAACGGCGGCGGCGGAATTTCCCGGCCTCGACGTGTCGCTGCGCGGGGCGGTGTCGATCGCGCGGCGCCTGCAGGATCCGCTCGCCGAACTGGTCAAGATCGAGCCGAAGTCGATAGGCGTCGGCCAGTATCAGCACGATGTCGACCAGTACCGGCTCGGCCGCTCGCTGGAAGCGGTGGTCGAGGATGCGGTCAACGCCGTCGGGGTCGATCTCAACACGGCGTCGGCGCCGCTTCTGGCGCGGGTTTCGGGTCTCGGCACATCGCTGGCCGAAGCGATCGTTGCGCATCGCGATGCCTCCGGCCCGTTCGCCAGCCGCCGCGAACTGTTGAAGGTGGCGCGGCTCGGACCCCGCGCGTTCGAGCAATGCGCCGGCTTCCTGCGCATTCCCAACGGTAGCGAACCGCTCGATGCCTCAGCCGTGCATCCGGAGGCCTATGGCGTGGCGAAAAAGATCGTCGCCGCCTGCGGGCGCGACCTCCGCTCGCTGATGGGCGACAGCGCCGCACTCAAGGCACTCGATCCGCGCGTCTTCGTCGATGAACGCTTCGGCCTGCCGACGGTGCGCGACATCCTGTCGGAGCTGGAAAAGCCCGGCCGCGATCCGCGCCCCGGCTTCAAGACCGCGACCTTTGCCGACGGCATCGACGACATCAAGGATCTGAAGCCCGGCATGCAGCTTGAAGGCACCGTCACCAATGTCGCGGCCTTCGGTGCCTTCGTCGATATCGGCGTGCACCAGGACGGATTGGTGCACGTCTCGCAACTGGCGGATCGGTTCGTCAAGGACGCGCACGAGGTGGTCAGGGCCGGCGACGTGGTCAAGGTGCGCGTCGTCGACGTCGATATCAAGCGCAAGCGCATCGGTCTGTCGATGCGCAAGGACGGCGACGGTGGCGCACCGAAGCCGCGCGACAATGGCAACAGGCCGGTGCCGCGCGCGCCCACGCCCCAACGCCAGCCGGAGCGGCCGGCGCAGCAGGGCGCGTTCGGCGCCGCTTTGGCCGATGCGTTGAAGCGCAAGTAATTCGCGAGCAGGGCTACGCCAGGTCAGAAGGCGGCGCTCGACATTGATGATCCATCACCAATGCTCATGGATCGGCGAAGCTATTTCGTTTGATTTTTTGGGGACGGAAGCCGATAAGCCGCGCGTTTCAAGATTTCTGTTTGATGCATGTCGTTATCCCCAAGCTGCCGAACACCCTCGGGTCAGGCCCGTGGGCAAGCTTTGGGCGACATGCATGAGTTTGGGAGACCGAGAGCCATGGCCGCCGATAAGAATGCATTCGTCTGGGACGATCCTTTCCTGATCGAGGACCAGCTTTCGGAAGACGAGCGCATGGTGCGTGATGGCGCCGCGGCGTTTGCCGCCGACAAGCTCGCTCCGAAGATCGAGGAAGCCTATCTCGAGGAGAAGACCGACGCCGGGATCTTTCGCGAAATGGGCGAGGCCGGTCTGCTCGGCATCACCATCCCCGAGGAATATGGCGGGCTCGGCGCCAACTACGTCACCTACGGGCTGGTGGCGCGCGAGGTCGAACGCGTCGATTCCGGCTATCGCTCGATGATGAGCGTGCAGTCGTCGCTGGTGATGTATCCGATCCATGCCTATGGCTCGGAAGAGCAGCGCAAGAAATACCTGCCGAAGCTGGCGTCGGGCGAATGGATCGGCTGCTTCGGCCTGACCGAGCCGGATGCCGGTTCCGACCCAAGCGGCATGAAGACGCGGGCCGAGAAGACTGCGAGCGGCTACAGGATCTCCGGCTCGAAAATGTGGATTTCCAACGCGCCGATCGCCGACGTGTTCGTCGTCTGGGCAAAATCGGCCGCGCATGACAACGAGATTCGCGGCTTTGTCCTGGAAAAGGGCATGAACGGGCTGTCGGCGCCGAAGATCGGCGGCAAGCTGTCGCTGCGAGCGTCGATCACCGGCGAAGTGGTGATGGAAGGCGTCGAAGTCGGCGAGGACGCGCTGCTGCCCAATGTCTCGGGCTTGAAGGGGCCGTTCGGCTGCCTCAACCGCGCGCGCTACGGCATCTCCTGGGGCGCCATGGGCGCGGCGGAGGATTGCTGGCACCGCGCCCGCCAGTATGGCCTCGACCGCAAGCAGTTCGGCAAGCCGCTGGCCGGCACGCAGCTTTTCCAGAAGAAGCTCGCCGACATGCAGACCGAGATCGCGCTCGGCCTGCAGGGCAGCCTGCGCGTCGGGCGGCTTATGGATGAAGGCAAGATGGCGCCGGAGATGATCTCACTCGTCAAGCGCAACAATTGCGGCAAGGCGCTCGACATCGCCCGCCAGGCCCGCGACATGCATGGCGGCAATGGCATCCAGATCGGCTACCACGTCATGCGCCACGCCCAGAACCTGGAAACGGTCAACACCTATGAGGGCACGCATGATGTGCATGCGCTGATCCTCGGACGGGCGCAGACCGGGTTGCAGGCGTTCTTTTAGCATTGGCAGATGTCCTCCGCTTCCAGGACGCCACTGCTTCGCATCTTCCCTCGCAAAGCGGCAGATCGGCAATTTTCGCCGACGGTGCCACATTTTGTTCTTGCTTTGTGCCGGCAGCTATGCTACTAATTTGGCTATGGTGCTAATTGGCACCGGCGACCCGCCCACCGAGGCGGGTTTTCTTTTCAGCTCTTTTCGACCAAGCGTCGCGCGGGTTGCCGATCATCGATATCGGCGGGACAGTGCCCGGTGCTGACCCACCGGCCTTCGGCTCTGCAGCGTTGCAACGTCTGCCGCCACGCTGCGGAATCCCAGGGTCGGCGCTCCGTTTGTGAGGCTGTGAAGGCTGCTTAATTTAGGTGCAGCGCAACATCTCTGCTTGGAGAATGGTCAGCATCCGTGTCAGGGTTCAGCGAACTCCTTTTGAAACGCCGACTTCAGGGGCACCATGGCAATTCTGGCAGCCGTCTATCACCTGACCCACTACAAATACGACCGGCCGGTCGTATTGGGCCCGCAAGTCATAAGGTTGCAGCCTGCGCCGCATTCCCGCACCAAAGTGCTCAGCCATTCTCTGAAGGTCGGGCCGGCAAACCACTTCGTCAATCTGCAGCAGGACCCCTACGGCAATTTCCTTGCCCGCTTCGTCTTCCCCGAGCCGGTAACGGAATTGAAGATCGAGGTCGATCTCGTTGCCGACATGACGGTCTACAATCCGTTCGATTTCTTCGTCGAACCGTCGGCCGAGACGTTTCCGTTCGAATACCCGGAAGAGATCAGGGACGATCTGACCATCTACCGGACGCCGGAACCGGCAGGGCCACTGTTGCAGGCGTTCCTCAAAACCATCGACCGCAGTGCGACCAATACCGTCAATTTTGTCGTCGACCTCAATGCGCGGCTGCAGCGCGAGATCGCCTATATCGTGCGCATGGAAACCGGCGTCTTCTCGCCCGAGGAAACGCTGGCCGCCGGCAAGGGATCCTGCCGCGATTCGAGCTGGCTCCTGGTGCAGATACTGAGGAACCTCGGCATCGCCGCGCGTTTCGTCTCCGGCTATCTGATCCAGCTCAAACCCGACCTCGTCGCGCTCGACGGACCGCCCGGTACGGCGACCGATTTCACTGACCTCCATGCCTGGTGCGAGGTGTATCTGCCGGGCGCCGGCTGGATCGGCTTCGACCCGACCTCCGGCCTGCTTACCGGCGAAAGCCATGTGCCGCTCGCGGCAACGCCGCATTTCCGCAATGCCGCGCCGATCTCCGGCATGGCGAGCTTCGCCAATGTCGAATTCGGCTTCGACATGCGGGTCGACCGCATCGCCGAACATCCGCGCATCACCAAGCCGTTCTCCGACGAGAGCTGGCAGGCGCTCGACGCGCTGGGCGTCGAGGTCGATGCAGCACTCCAGGCCGGCGACGTGCGGCTGACCATGGGCGGCGAGCCGACCTTCGTCTCAATCGACGATTTCGAGGCGGCCGAGTGGAACACCGCCGCCGTCGGGCCGACAAAACGCGAAAAGGCCGATGCGCTGATCCGCCGGCTGCGCGAACGCTTCGCGCCGGGCGGCTTCCTGCATTACGGACAGGGCAAATGGTACCCCGGCGAAAGCCTGCCGCGCTGGACGTTCTCGCTTTACTGGCGCACCGACGGCGAGCCGGTGTGGAGCGATCCGTCACTGATCGCACATGAAAAGAGCGAGGCGGATGTCGGACCGAAGCAGGCCGAGAGCCTGCTGACCGCGATTGCCGACGAACTCGGCATCGACAAGACGATGGTCAGCGAAGCCTATGAGGATCCGGCCGAATGGCTGCTCAAGGAAGGCAAGCTGCCGGACAATGTCGATCCCTCCAATTCGAAGCTGGAGGACCCGGAGGAGCGCAGCCGCATGGCGCGGGTGTTCGAACGCGGGCTGACCAAGCCGTCGGGCTACGTGCTGCCCGTCCAGCGCTGGAACAGCCAGGCTTCCGGACCGCGCTGGCGCTCGGAGAAGTGGAAGACGCGGCGCGGCAGGCTGTTCCTGGTGCCCGGCGATTCGCCGGTCGGCTACCGCCTGCCGCTCGGCACGCTGCCTTATGTGCCGCCGGCGCAGTTCCCCTATATCGTACCGGTCGATCCATCGCTGCCGCGCGGACCATTGCCGGCGCGTGAGGCGATCTTGCCCGGTGCTGCTTCTTCGCCCGCTCCGGCCGAACTGGAAGGCGCCGACGAAATGGCGCGACGCCAGCAGGCGGTCTCCTTCACGGCCGTTACCGGCCAGCAAGACCGCGTCGAACAGGAGATTACCGAGATCGGCGGCGCCGTGCGCACAGCGCTTTCGGTCGAGCCGCGCGACGGACGGCTTTGTGTGTTCATGCCGCCGGTCGAGGCGCTGGAGGATTATCTCGAACTGGTCGCGGCGGCGGAGAACGCGGCAAGGGCTATCGGCCTGCCGGTGCATATCGAGGGCTACGGCCCGCCGCACGATCCGCGCCTCAATGTCATCCGTGTCGCACCCGATCCCGGCGTCATCGAGGTCAATATCCACCCCGCCGCGAATTGGCAGGATTGCGTAGCGACGACCACGGCGATCTACGAAGAGGCGCGGCAGACGCGGCTTGGCGCCGACAAATTCATGATCGACGGCCGTCACACCGGCACCGGCGGCGGCAACCACGTCGTCGTCGGCGGTGCCACGCCCAATGACAGTCCGTTCCTGCGCCGCCCCGACCTGTTGAAGAGCCTGGTGCTGCAATGGCAGCGGCATCCGTCGCTATCCTATCTGTTCTCCGGCCTGTTCATCGGCCCGACCAGCCAGGCGCCGCGCTTCGACGAGGCACGACACGATTCGCTCTACGAACTCGAGATCGCGATGGCGCAGGTGCCACATCCGGACAAGGGCGCGGCACCCCTGCCGTGGCTGGTCGACCGGCTGTTCCGCAACCTCCTGACCGACGTGACGGGCAATACGCATCGCTCCGAAATCTGTATCGACAAGCTGTTTTCGCCGGACGGGCCGACCGGCCGGCTGGGGCTGGTCGAATTCCGCGGCTTCGAGATGCCGCCCAACGCGCGCATGAGCCTGGCGCAGCAATTGCTGGTGCGCGCCATCATCGCCCGGGCCTGGAAGAACCCGCTCGACGGCCGCTTCGTACGCTGGGGCACCTCGCTGCACGACCGTTTCATGCTGCCGCATTATGTCTGGGCGGATTTTCTCGATGTGCTGGACGACCTCAAGCTGAACGGCTTTGCGTTCCGTCCGGAATGGTTCGACGCCCAGCTCGAATTCCGCTTTCCGTTCTGCGGCGAGGTCCAGCATGCCGGCATCAAGCTGGAGCTCAGGCAAGCACTGGAGCCTTGGCATGTGATGGGCGAGCAAGGCGCGATCGGCGGCACGGTGCGCTTTGTCGATTCCTCCGTCGAACGGCTGCAGGTGAAGACCGAGGGGCTCAACCCGGAACGTCACGCCGTCGTCTGCAACGGCCGCCGGGTGCCGATGAAGGTGACCGACAACCGCGAGATCGCGGTGGCCGGCGTTCGCTTCAAGGCCTGGCAGCCGGCGTCGGGCCTGCATCCGGCGCTGCCGGTCAACACGCCGCTGGTCTTCGATATCTATGACCGCTGGTCGGGCCGCGCGGTTGGCGGTTGCGTCTACCATGTGGCACATCCCGGCGGGCGCAGCTACGACACGTTCCCGGTCAACGGCAATGAAGCGGAGGCGCGGCGGCTCGCCCGCTTCGAGCCGCGTGGCCATACTCCGTCCGGCTATGTGCTGCGCAACGAAGAAGCCTCTGAAGATTTCCCGATGACCCTTGACCTTCGGCGGCCGCAAAGACTCTGATCAGCTATGGCGAAGGGGAATCACAAAAAGCTGCGCAGCAAGCCGCAAACCCACAGTCTGCTGGAGCACTACCAGCCGATCGACGGCGTCGTCGACGAGATGGTCGATGCGTCGGGCAATCCGCGGCCGGCCTGGCGGCACTTCATCGAGGCGCTGGAGGACCTGGGGCCGGAAAAGCTTGCCCAGCGTTTTGCCCGCGCCGACCAGTACCTGCGCGATGCCGGCGTCTACTACCGCGTCTACGACAAGGCCGGCGCCAATGAGCGGGAATGGCCGCTGGCGCATGTGCCGCTGCTGATCGAGGAGGAGGAATGGGCTGACATCAGCGCCGGCCTGGTCCAGCGCGCCGATCTGTTCGAGGAGACCATCGCCGACATTTACGGGCCGAACCGGCTGGTCGAGAAAGGCATTCTGCCGGCTGGATTGATCGCGGCCAGCCCGGAATATTTGCGGCCGGTCGTCGGCACCAGGCCTGCCAGCGGCCATTTCCTGCATTTCTGCGCCTTCGAGCTCGGTCGTGGCCCGGACGGCCGCTGGTGGGTGCTTGGCGACCGCACCCAAGCGCCGTCGGGCGCCGGCTTTGCGCTGGAAAACCGCGTCGCCACCACAAGGGCACTGTCCGACATTTACGGCGAGATGCATGTGCACCGCTTGGCCGGTTTCTTCCGCCGTTTTCGCGATGCGCTGATCGGCATGGCCAAGCAAGCCGGCGGCCGTGTCGCCATCCTGACGCCGGGACCGCTGAACGAGACCTATTATGAACATGCCTATATCGCCCGCTATCTCGGCATCATGCTGCTCGAGGGCGAGGACCTGACTGTCTCCGGCGGCAGGCTGATGGTGCGCACAGTTTCGGGGCTGATGCCGGTCAGCGTCTTGTGGCGACGGCTCGACGCTGCCTTTGCCGATCCGCTCGAGTTGCGGTCGGACTCGCAGATCGGCACGCCGGGGCTGGTCGAAGCGGTCCGGCAAGGGGCGGTTTCGGCCGTCAATGCACTGGGTTCCGGCCTGATGGAGACGCGCGCTCTGCTCGCCTTCCTGCCGAAGATTTCGCGCGCCCTGCGCAATGAGGAACTGCTGCTGCCGACCGTCGCGACATGGTGGTGCGGGCAGGATACGGAGCGCGAACATGTGCTCGCCAATATCGATAGCATGGTGATCGGCCCGGCACTGTCGACGCGGCTTGCCTTCGAGGACGACGGCTCGACCAAGCTCGGGTCAGCGCTGTCGGCCGAGGAACGGGCCGAGCTCGTCGCCCGGATCGAACAAGACGGCGGCGACTTTGTCGGCCAGGAAGCGTTGACGCTGTCGACCACTCCTGTCTATGTCAGCGGCTGGCTGGAGCCGCGGCCGGCAAGCCTGCGCGTCTATCTGGCGCGGACGCCGGAAGGCTGGACCGTGATGCCGGGCGGTTTTGCCCGTGTCGGCTTCTCGCTCGACCCGACGGCCATCGCCATGCAGCGCGGCGGCCAGGCGGCGGATGTTTGGGTGGTCAGCGACAGGCCGGTGGAGCGTGAGACGCTGCTGCCGCAGGAGCATGACAGCTTCACCCGAACCTTGCCGGGCAGCCTGCCCAGCCGCGCGGCGGAAAACCTGACATGGCTCGGCCGCTATATCGAGCGATCGGAAGACACGGCGCGCATCCTGCGCGCCTACCACGTGCGGCTGGCCGAGACATCCGATCCCGAGATGCCGCTGCTCGCCGACATCAGGGACTATCTCGCGCCGTTCGGTATCGACGTCGAGACGGCAATCCCGTTGGGGCTCATCGGCACGCTGGACAGCGCCGTCTACAGCGCCGGGCAGATCCGCGACCGCTTCTCGCCCGATGGCTGGCTGGCATTGAAGGACCTGTCGAAGACCATCCATCAATTTGCCGTGACAGTGGCGCCGGGCGACGACGCGACAAGGGCAATGACGGTCATCCTGCGCAAGCTGGCCGGGTTTTCCGGCCTGCTGCACGAGAATATGTACCGCTTCGCCGGCTGGCGTTTCCTGGAAATCGGCCGCAGGCTCGAACGCGGCATCCAGATCGCCCGCACGCTCGCCCGACTGACCAGGGCCGAGGCGCCGGAAGGCGCGCTCGACATGATGCTGGAGATCGGCGACAGCGTCATGACCCACCGCCGGCAATATCCGGTGCAGGCGGGACGGCGCACGGTGGTCGACCTTCTGGCGCTCGATCCGCTCAACCCGCGCTCAATCCTGTTCCAACTCGAACGGCTGAAGGCCGAGATCGCGCTGCTGCCCGCTGTCGGCGGTGAAGGCCATATGTCGCCGGCGGCCAAGGAAATCCTGCAGCTCAACACGTCCATCGCCATCAGGGAGCCCTCGGACATGACGGCCAAGGCCCTCAGCGATCTCGCCAATGAAATCGGCGGCCTCTACAACAGCCTCTCCAAAGCCTATTTCGGATAGAGACGGCATGCTCTACGACATCAGGCTTCACCTGCGTTACGACTATGATGCGGCGGCCGGCGGCGGCCGCCATCAGGTGCGTGTGCTGCCGCCGACCATCCCTGGCGTACAGCGCGTCATCGCCGCTTCACTGTCTTTTGTGCCGGCGCCCAGCGAACGCTCCGACTTTTCCGACTTTTTCGGCAACAGTGTCACCTCGATCGCCTTTCGTGACGCACATGATGCGCTCGACATCAGGATGAGCGCGCGTGTTTCAGTGTCGCGGCCGGAGCCCGGGCTCGACGTATCGCCCGACCTACGCCGGCTGAGGGAAGAACTCGGCGCGGTGCACTCGCTGGCGCCGGCTTCGCCGCATCAGTTTCTGGCCGCCAGCGATCATGCCGGCATCGACCCGGCAATCACTGCCTATGCGAAAGGCAGTGCCAGCAGTTCGACGGTCGGCACGGCCATGGCTCTGTGCAACCGCATTCACCGCGATTTCACCTATGACGGCGAGGCGACCACGGTGCAGACGCGGGCCAGCGACGCCTTCGGCCTGAAGCGCGGCGTCTGCCAGGATTTTTCCCATATCATGATCGCCGGCCTGCGTGGCCTCGGCGTTCCTGCAGGCTATGTCAGCGGATTCCTACGCACCATCCCGCCGCGTGGGAAGCCGCGGCTCGAAGGCGCCGACGCCATGCATGCCTGGGTCAAGGTGTGGTGCGGGCGCGATGCCGGCTGGCAGGAATTCGATCCGACCAACGGCATGCGGGCAAGCAACGATCATATCACGGTCGGCTATGGCCGCGACTACTCCGATGTGGCGCCGATCGTCGGCGTGCTGAAAACCACGGGCGGGCAGGTTGGCGAGCAGGCAGTCGACGTCATACCGGTCGTGCTCGAAAAGGCGTGACGGCACCTCCTCGTTGCACGGCGTCGTCGTTAATCTGTCCTGGCAATCAAAAGGCGGTGGAACCCGCAGCCAGCAGGCGGCTTATCTACGGAAATTCCGTGGAGAGGACATGCTGGACAAATCCGGGTCGTCGTCTGGCCGATCGGCTGTTAGGAAAGCTGCACCAAAGAACGGGGTGCCGCGGAACGGAGCGCTGGAGAACGGCGCGCACGCCTCGGCCGTTCGGGCCTCGCTCAACTATGTCGCCGACACCGAACCCGGTATTCGCCGGCTGCGTTCAGGCAACGGGTTCTCGTACAAAGGGCCCGACGGACGTGCCGTCGACCAGGACGCGCTTGCACGCATCAAGGCGCTCGCCATTCCACCGGCCTGGACGGATGTGTGGATCTCGGCGGATGCCGACGGTCACATTCAGGCGACCGGTCGGGACCAGCGCGGGCGCAAGCAATACCGCTATCATCAGCACTGGGCGGAGGAGCGTGACGGGGTCAAATACTCGAGCCTCATCGCCTTCGCCGAAAGCCTGCCCGAATTGCGACGGCAGATCGATGCCGATCTGCGCCGTCACGGCCTGCCGCTGGAACGCGTCGTTGCGGCCATCGTCTGGCTGCTCGACAACACGATGATCCGCGTCGGCAACGCCGCCTACGCTCGCGACAACAACAGTTTTGGGCTGACCACGCTGCGCGACCGCCATGTCGACATCAAGGGCTCGAGCCTGCGTTTTGCCTTCATCGGCAAATCCGGCAAGGAATGGAGATTGAAGCTTGTCGATCGCCGGATCGCCAAGATCGTGCGTGGAGCGCAGGACCTGCCGGGCCAGAAACTGTTCCAGTATCTCGACGAGGAAGGAACCAGGCATCCGGTGCGCTCCGACGACGTCAACCGCTATATCAGGGAGAATGCCGGCGTCGAGTTCAGCTCCAAGCATTTCAGAACCTGGGGCGGCACCATCCACGCGGCCTCGCTGTTTGCGCAAACCGAACGCCCGGAAGGCCAGGCACAACAAAAGCGGGCGATGAACGGCGTCATCGACAAGGTTGCCGAGCGGCTCGGCAATACGCGCGCCGTCTGCCGCCGCTGCTACATCCATCCGGAAGTCTTCCGCGCCTGGTCCGAAGGAGGGCTGCTTGGCGAAATGGCGGACGCCAACAGAGGCAAGCGCCCGATCGCCGGGCTCGACGACGAGGAGGCCCTGGTCTTGAGATGGCTGAAGGCGAGGGAATGACGCAGGACCGGGGGCGTATTTTTTTGTCGACGCCATGTCGGGATCGGTCCTAGTGTTTCGTCCTTTGACAGAGAAAAGGACGACCCATGCTCTACGCGATCCTCTGCTATGCCTCTGAAGACGTCGTCTGCTCCTGGAGCAAGGAGCAGGACGATGCCGTCATGGAAAAACTTATCGGCGTACAAGAGAAATATGCCAACGCCGGGCGGCTTGGCCCCGTGGCGCGGCTTTTGCCGACGACGGCGGCGACAACGCTGCGAAAGGTCAAGGGCGAATCGATCGTCATCGACGGCCCGTTTGCCGAAACCAAGGAACAGTTCCTCGGCTTCTACACGCTCGAATGCGCCGACCTCGACGAGGCCGTCGACTTCGCGCGCGAGCTTTCCGAGGTCAACCCGAGCGGCGGCTCCTACGAGATCCGGCCGGTCTCGCTCTTCAACCCCGCCAAGATTTCCGCATGACCGAACTTGCCTGGATCAGCACGGCAATCAGCACCGCTCGCCCGCAGGCGATGGGGGCATTGCTGCGCTACTTCCGCGACCTCGACGCGGCGGAGGAAGCATTCCAGGACGCCTGCCTGAGGGCCCTGAACAACTGGCCGAAAAATGGCCCGCCGCGCGATCCGGCAGCCTGGCTGATCTTCGTCGGCCGCAACAGCGGCATCGATGCGGTGCGCAAGCGCGCCAAGCAGGCGCCGCTGCCGGAGGAGGACCAGATCTCCGATCTCGACGATGCCGAGAGCGACATCGCCGAGCGGCTGGACGGTGCGCATTACCGCGACGATATTTTGCGGCTGCTGTTCATCTGCTGCCATCCCGATCTGCCGGCCACGCAGCAGATCGCGGTGGCGTTGCGCATCGTCTCCGGCCTGACGGTCAAGCAGATCGCCCGCGCCTTCCTCGTCGGTGAAAGCGCCATGGAGCAGCGTATCACGCGCGCCAAGGCGCGTATCGCCGACGCCGGGGTGCCGTTCGAGACGCCGGGAGCGGTCGAGCGCTCCGAACGGCTCGCCGCCGTCGCCGCCATGGTCTACCTGATCTTCAACGAAGGCTATTCCAGCAACAGCGGCGAGGCGTCGGCGCGTGCGCCGCTTTGCGAAGAGGCGATCCGGCTGGCCCGGCTGCTGCTCAGGCTATTCCAGACCGAGCCGGAGATCATGGGGCTGACGGCGCTGTTGCTGCTGCAGCATGCACGCGCGCCGGCTCGCTTCGACGAGAACGGCGAGATCGTGCTGCTCGAAGACCAGGACCGCAGCCTGTGGAGCCGCAAGATGATCGATGAAGGCCTGGCGCTGGTCGATAAGGCGTTGCGCCATCGCAAGCCCGGTCCCTACCAGGTGCAAGCGGCGATCGCCGCGCTGCATGCACGGGCGGAAAAGCCCGAGGATACGGACTGGAACGAGATCGACCTGCTCTACGGGCTGCTCGAGCAGATGCAGCCGTCGCCGGTGGTGACGCTCAACCGCGCCGTCGCCGTCTCCAAGGTGCGTGGGCCGGAAGCCGCACTCGCCATGATCGAGCCGCTGGAGCAAAGGCTTTCCGGCTATTTCCACTTCTTCGGCCTCAAGGGCGGCCTGCTGATGCAGCTTGGCCGCGGCGACGAGGCGCGTGTCGCTTTCGACCGCGCCATCGCGCTTGCCAATACGGCCGCCGAGGCGGCGCATATCCGCATGCATATCGACCGGCTGATGAAAGAAGGCGCCAAGCAAACGGCGCATTGATCCGACGCCTCCGCCTGGTTCAACGGTCTGACCTTTGCTTAGACCATGCCGGGGTGGCGATTTTTCCCTGAAACGAGTAATGCCACGCCATGACAGTGCCCGATGTGCCGACCGGCACGGAGACGGCGTGGCACAAGGCTTTGACCGACGCCATATGAGCGACGGGATCTGAAAGGGATGAAAATGACGATTGCGAAGGAAACGGCCGGGCTTCTGGCGAAACTGGGCGTTGCCGAGGGCGCGCTTACGGGCGGCGATCTCATCGTGCGCAGCCCGGTGACCGGCGAGCAGATCGCCGCGCTGAAGACCATCTCGCCGGCCGATGCGGCGACGACCATCGACAAGGCGCACAGGGCTTTCCTGGCGTGGCGGCAGGTGCCAGCTCCCAAGCGTGGCGAACTGGTACGGCTGCTCGGCGAGGAATTGCGCACCCACAAGGCCGAGCTTGGCCGGTTGGTATCGATCGAAGTCGGCAAGATTCCATCCGAGGGTCTTGGGGAAGTGCAGGAGATGATCGACATCTGCGATTTCGCCGTCGGTCTCTCCCGGCAATTGTACGGCCTGACCATCGCCACCGAGCGCCCCGGCCACCGCATGATGGAGACCTGGCATCCGCTCGGCGTCGTCGGCGTCATTTCGGCCTTCAATTTCCCGGTGGCGGTCTGGTCGTGGAACGCAGCGCTGGCGCTGGTCTGCGGCGACGCGGTGGTGTGGAAGCCGTCCGAGAAGACACCGCTGACGGCGCTCGCCTGCGAAGCGATCTTCAAGCGCGCGGCAAAGCGTTTCGGCGATGCGCCGGAAGGGCTGGTGCCGGTGCTGATCGGCGATCGCGCCGTCGGCGAGATCCTGGTCGACCATCCGAAGGTGCCGTTGGTCTCCGCCACCGGTTCGACGCGCATGGGCAGGGATGTCGGCCCACGGCTGGCGAAGCGCTTTGCCCGTGCCGTGCTGGAGCTCGGCGGCAACAATGCCGGCATCGTCTGCCCGACGGCCGATCTCGACATGGCGCTGCGCGCGATCGCCTTTGGAGCGATGGGCACGGCCGGCCAGCGCTGCACGACGCTGCGGCGCCTGTTCGTGCATGAGAGCGTCTATGACCAGCTCGTTCCGCGCCTGAAGAAGGCCTATGAAAGCGTCTCGGTCGGCAATCCGCTGGAGACAAGCGCTCTCGTCGGCCCGTTGATCGACAAGGCTGCCTACGACAACATGCAGAAGGCGTTGGAGGAGGCGGCTTCGCATGGCGGTAAGATAACCGGCGGAATGCGGGTCGAGAACGGCCAGCCTGAGGCCTACTATGTGCGTCCGGCGCTGGTCGAAATGCCGAAGCAGGTGTCACCGGTGACCGAAGAGACCTTCGCGCCGATCCTCTATGTGATGAAATATTCGGATTTCGACGCCGTGCTCTATGAGCACAATGCGGTCGGCGCGGGGCTGTCGTCGTCCATCTTCACCCGCGACCTGCAGGAATCCGAGCGCTTCCTCGGCGTCGACGGTTCGGACTGCGGCATTGCCAACGTCAATATCGGCACTTCGGGGGCCGAGATCGGCGGGGCCTTCGGCGGCGAGAAGGAAACCGGCGGCGGCCGCGAGTCGGGCTCGGATGCCTGGAAAGCCTATATGCGGCGCGCTACCAATACGGTGAACTATTCCAAGGCGCTGCCGCTCGCCCAGGGCGTTTCGTTCGACATCGATTGAAATGCCAAACCTTCGTCGCGGCGGCGCCAAAGCCGCCACGACGGCGTTCGGCTCGCCGTTCAGCTGGCTTCGGAAGTTACAACACAATTGTCGAAGGCTGCATCGATGATGGCGAGCTTGACCGCCTGGGCGGTCATGTATTCCTGATAGAACTCGCTCGACACCCACATGACCGAGTGACCCCGCTGGCCCAACCAGCCGATGCTGCCGAGTTCCTCGGCATCGCGCAATTTGCGTGACAGGTGGGTCCGGGAAAGCTTAAGCCAGTTCGCGAAATCTCCGATTGAGACGACACCGGTCGGAATTCGGTCCAGGTCAGCATGATCGGGATCGACGCCAGACATCAGCCAATCCATGACGATGCCGCCATTGTCGAGCCAGGTGAACAAGGAAAAGGTCTGTCTCGGCTCCCGCACGGCATGCGACGAAAGCAGGCCGTCGGCCACCAGCGGCTGCAGTTTGGCGAGCAGGTCCGGTTGTGCGACGAATGCAGCCAGTCGAAATCCATTGTCCAGGCTGTCCAGCGTTTTCAGATGCGCCATGACCCAGCCGGCAACCGTCTCCAGAGTGCCCGCGGTCGGCTCAAAGGGGCGGATGCGCCCGTATTTGATCGGCAGATGCCGAATGAAACCGTAATGCAGCATCTCCTTCAGGAAGGCGTCGGCGGTGTTGCGGCTGGCCACCGAATGCCGGCAGATGTCGTCCATGAACCGTGCAGACGTAAGTCCCTTGCGATGATCGTCCGGCTCTCGATTGAAATACAAGCCAAGGCCGATATGGGCCATCAGCCAACGCTGTTGCGCGGCGAATACGGAGGCCAGCCGCGGGTTCGCTTCATAGGTTTGGAGAAGCGTCCGCGACTGAGCCTGGACGTGGCGACGCAGTGCCGGATGGCGGGCAATGTCTTCAGAAACCAGCGCCATCCCCGCCGAGCCCAACCAAGTTTGCAACTGGAAATACCGATCACAATTTCAGCCTTCGCGGGTCGTGTCCAGCGCCGGCGCATCAGGATAAGAGCTGAATCCTGCCGGCTAGTGGCTGAATTCCGCGACTTGATCGCCGAGGCCCCTGATCTCGCGGCAGAAGGCTAGCCTGCTTGAACCCACCAATGATGGCTTCGCCTGTCCAGCACGTGCTCCCGCCGATGGCGACACGGAACCAACACAAGTTTTGCTCGTTGAAGAACGCTGATTGGACTGAGACAGTGAGGAACTACAAAATGGAGAATGGCCTTTTCGCCACGCCGCCTGCAGCGTTCCGGAAAACAGAGTCGGTTTGGCTACGGGCGCTCAAGTGGCTGTTACGCCGGGTGCGCAGCGCCTCCGACAGCTCGGGAACCATGTTGAAACCAATCCTTTCCGGACCCGAGAATGATAGCGGGCCCACTACGCCTCGACGCGCTTGAGGCCGAAGCGCGCTGCGATCTTGACGCCAAAAATAACCGCTCACATGTCTCTTTATGGCTGCCGCCGCGGCCGAGAGCCATGACCGCTTTGAAGGCCCGCCACCGCGGCGTGTTCGCCTGATGCAGCAGGCGAGAGCGGCGGTGGCACGCAGCGGCGGGAACCATCGGGCATGCTTGGCTATTAGATACAGGCGGCTGCTGGTCTGCCGGGCCAGGAGCCATTTGCTATGATCATCAATCCCCCACCGGAAAGCGCCATCCCGGCATCCGTTCCGTCGGTCGATCCAAAAGCCGCCCCGACGCCTCGCAATGCCGAAGCGGAGGTCTTTTATATCGAAGCGATCCGCGAGCTTGTCGCGACGGGCATCCCCTTTCTCGTCGCCGGCACCTATGCCGTAAGCGCCTATACCGGGATCATCCGCCCGACCAAGGATCTCGACATTTTCTGCAAGGCCGGCGACTGCCCGCGCATCCTCGCCCATTTCAAGCAGATCGGCTATGCGGTCGTGGTCGAGGACGACCGGTGGCTCGGCAAGGTGTTCAGGGGCACGCATTTTTTCGACGTCATCTTCACCTCGATGAACGGCACAATGCCTGTCGACGACCAGTGGCTGGAGCATGCTCGCCAGGCCGAATTGCTGGGCAGCCACGTGCGGATCATCGGCCCAACCGAGCTTATCTGGTCCAAATGCTTCATCCAGGACCGCGGCCGGCATGATGGCGCCGACGTCGCGCACACCATCCTCAAGGCGCACGACCAGATCGACTGGCAAAGGCTGCTTTCCTACATGGAAGTTCATTGGGAAGTCTTGCTGATGCATCTCTTGAACTTCAGATGGATCTATCCGACGGAGCGAGACCGTGTGCCCGCGTGGCTGCTCGACGAGTTGCTCGACCGGCTGGCCAAGCAGCGCGAATTGCCGCCTTCCCGGATGCGGATCTGCCGCGGGCGCATGCTTTCACGAACCGACTATGAGATCGACGTCAAGCAATGGGGCTTTGCCGACGTCGGCGGTGAAGGAGAATATAGCGATGGCTGACGAGCTCGAATCTGCTTCGGCAAAGGCCGAAAACGGCGGCACACTCAAGGTCGCCGCCATCGGCGATCTGCATGTCGGCAAGGAGGACCAGGCGTCGTACCGCGATCTTTTCGGCGAGATGTCGCGCGAAGCCCAGGTTCTCGTGCTGACCGGCGACCTTACCAATCTCGGCAAGCCTCGGGAGGCCGAAATCCTTGCCGAGGAACTGCGTGCCTGCACGATCCCGGTCGTCGCCGTACTTGGCAACCACGACTATGAGTCAGGCGCCGTCGAGCAGGTCACCGACATTTTGCGTCAGGCGGGCGTTCATCTCCTCGACGGCGAGGCGACGGAGATTCACGAGGTCGGGTTCGTTGGGGTCAAGGGTTTCGTTGGCGGTTTTGGATCGCGCATGCTCGGCTCCTTTGGCGAACCGGCGATCAAGTCGATGGTGGCGGAAAGCGTGAACGAAGCGATGCGGCTTGAAAACGCGATGCGGCAGGTCCGCGCCAAACGCACGCTTGTCGTTCTGCACTACGCGCCTGTCGTCGAGACGGTCGAAGGCGAGCCGCTGGAGATTTTCCCGTTTCTCGGTTCGTCACGCCTGGCCGAGACAATAGACCGGTTCCAGGTCAGCGCAGTGGTGCATGGCCATGCGCATCGTGGCGTCTATGAGGGCCGTACGCCGGGCGGAGCGTCGGTCTATAACGTTGCCATGCATGTCGCCAAGCCGACCGGCCGCCCCTACGCCATGCTCGAAATCTGACAGGCGGCGCCGCTGGCGCAAGCAATCGCCAGACAGGCTGCAGAACGATCACGGCAACTGCCGGCTGAAAGACATCCGCTTCGGCGGAATATCGTTTTCATCCGGATTGGGAATGGGGTCCTCGTCGGGGAGCCTGTCGGGGTCCGGCTCACGCACGGGCTTGGGATCGGGGATGGGAGGCGGTGGTACCGGGGTCGGTGTTGGCTCGGGTGTGGGAATAGTGGCCATCGTGATCATCTCCTCTTGGCGCAGAACAACGCAATGGGTCAGCTGGTTCCCGGCTTCCTCGTTTTTGGAACCACACCGTCGCGCCTGCGGGTCAGCCCATCTCCGGATTCTCGTGTCTGCTGCCCGACTTGCCTGACCGCAGCAGCAGGGCAAGCGGAACGAGCAGGGCGGTTGCCACCGCGCAATAGCGGAAGACATCGACGTAGGCGAGCAGCGTGGCCTGGCGGGCGATCAACTGGCCGAGCCAGCCGATCGCCTGCTGCTTCGCCTGGACCAGCGGCGAACCCTGGGCGACGAAATGCTCGGTCGCCTGCCGAAGCACCTGCTGATAGGCGGGCGACGATTGCACGGTGTGGCCAACCAGATTCGATTGATGGATCTGGGAGCTTTGCGCAATGACGGTGTTGGACAGCGAGACGCCGATGCTGCCGCCGATATTGCGTGCAACGTTGATCAGCGCCGATGCCTGGTTGGTCTGTTGCGGGGGCAGGCCGACATAGGCCGCGGTCGAGATGGGAATGAACAGGAACGGCAGCCCGACCATCAGGAAGACACGGGCAAAGGCAAAGAAGCGGAAGCTGGCGTCCGGGGTAAGCGAGGTCATGTGCCAAAGCGCGACTGCGACCACCGACATGCCCACCATGATCAGGTATTTGGGCTGCACGATGCTGCCTACAAATCCGGACACCGGCATCAAGATCAGCATGGCGATGCCGCCCGGCATCATCGAAAGGCCCGACAGCGTCGCGGTGTAGGCAAATGTCGTCTGCTGCAGCTGCGGCACGATCTGGGTGGTGCTGAACAGGATAGCACCGACCGCCATCATAACCAGGAAGGCCGTGCCGAACTGGCGCGTGAACAATAGGCGCATGTCGACGACCGGATCGCTGTGACTGATTTCCCATGGGATAAGCAGCAGAAACGCGATCGCGGAAATCACTGCGAAAGTCGTGATGAAATCCGAGGCGAACCAATCGTAGCGCTGGCCCCGGTCGAGGAAGATCTCCAGGCACCCCAATGCGGTGGCCACCAGGACGAACCCGACCCCGTCGATCTTCAGGCCACCTTTCAGCCGTTCCTTGCGTTCGCGTTCGAGTACGTCCGGTTCGACCAACAGCCATTGCACCAGTGCCAGCGAAAGGATGCCGAACGGCACGTTGATGAAGAAGATCCAGTGCCAGGAGAAATGGTCCGTCAGCCAGCCGCCGATCGTCGGCCCGACCGTTGGTGCGACGATGACGGCAATGCCGTAAAGCGCGAAGGCTTGCGAGCGCTTTTCCGGCGGAAAGGTATCGGCCAGGATCGATTGTTCGCTTGGCGCCATGCCGCCGCCGCCGAGGCCCTGAAGGATCCTGAACAGGATGAGCAGTTCCAGGTTGGGCGCCAGTCCGCACAGCAGCGACGCGACGGTGAAGGTCGCCACGCAAAGCATGTAGTAGCGCTTGCGGCCGATGACGCTTGCCAGCCAGCCGCTGACCGGGATGATCACCGAGTTGGCCACAAGATAGGTGGTAATGACCCAGGTGCTTTCGTCCATTCCGGCCGCCAGGCTGCCGGCGATGTTGCGCAGGGCGACATTGGCGATCGAGGTGTCCAGCACCAGCATGAACGTGGCGATGGAAACGACAATGGCGATGAGCCAGGGATTGTGCGTCCCGGCGGCGGATCGGCTTTCGCCCTGATTTCTGGCTGCTTCGCCGTTCATCGCACCTTGACCGTCGGCACCACCGACAGCCCTGGGCCGAGAAGCACATCCGGCGGCTTGTCGAAGACGATCTTGACCGGCACGCGCTGCACCACCTTGACGTAGTTGCCGGTGGCATTTTCAGCCGGCAGGAGGCTGAAGGCGGTGCCGCTGCCGGCCTGGATGCTGTCGACGCGGCCATGGAAGGACTTGTCCGGGTACGCGTCGATATCGATGTCGACCGGTTGTCCCTGCCGCATCAGGTCGAGCTGCGTCTCCTTGAAATTGGCCCTCACCCAGACCTCGTCGGGAACGAACATCATCAATACCTGGCCGGGTTGGGCGTAGGTGCCGTCAGCGGCCGAAATGCTCGTTGCCCGCCCGGCTGCGGGTGCTGTGATGGTCGTGCGCGACAGCGTCGTGCGTGCTTGCTCCTGGCTGGCTTTGGCCTGTTCGAGCTGCGCCTCGGCGCTCCTGGCTTGTGCCTGCAAGACCGAAACCTGGCTTTTTGCTGAGGCGACATTGGCCTCGGCACTGTCCAGCGCGGCCTGATCCTGACGCAGCGTCGATGCCGCTTGCTGCGCCTGCTGCTGCGTTGCCGTGCCCTTGGCCAGGAGTTCGCGATTGCGTTGATCCTCTGCCTTGGCGAAATCCAGCGCTGCCTTGGCCTGTGCAACCTGCCTCTGGGCAGCGTTCACCTTTGCGTTTTGAGCCTCGATCTGAGCGGTGACATTGACGATTTCGGCTTCGGCCGCGGCGACGCCGGCATCGGCCTGCTTCAGATTTGCCTGATAGTCGCTGTCGTCGATGCGCAGGAGGACATCACCTGCCTGCACGTGCTGATTGTCGCTAACCGCCAGCTCGGTAATGCGGCCGGCGATTTGGGCGCCGATCGTCACCGTGCGGGCGTCGATGAAGGCGTCGTCGGTCGATTCGTACTGGCGAGCGTTCAGCCACCAGATCACGACGCCTGCCGCGACGAGCAACAGCGCAAGCGCAACCGCCGCCGTCGCATAGGGATGGCGCTTGGGAAAGCCGAGCAGACCGGCCTTTCGTTGCGAGGCATCCCCGTCGGGCTTTTCCTGCCGCGGCTCTGCCGATCGCTCACGAGATTCTCGAACCCGGGCCGGTTGCTCCCGAGTTTCATTTACAGGCTCGACGTCTTGTTCGACGCTTTGAGGCTTCGTGTCCAACGGAATGGCTTTCAAGACTGATATTGCAGCCGCCGGGGCGGACGCAAAGCCAAACCGCGAGCTTCCGCAAAAGTTCCTGCCCGGAATGGGTTCGGTTAACGGGGCGACGTCGAACCCACTGAGCGGCGCCGGCGCGTTGGAACCGAGCGCCGCTTCACCGGGCAGGTGATCCGTACGCCTGATGTTGCGGTGATCCGGCCTTGTCAGCGCTCCACGGCGCGATAATTGCTCATATAGGCGTGGGCGAATTCACCTGTCGACAGGAGCCGACCATGAAACATCAAACACTCGACCAACTGCATGCCGTCGCGGAAGTTGAGTCCTTCGCGGCGTATCCGGCGATGAGCCGAAACCAGCGGATTGAACGTTGGGCAGAACTTCTCGAGCAAAACCCGACGCGATGCCTTGGGGCGCTTCCAGGCACCGAATATATGAACAGGGAAGCGCGCGACAGATCGCGTGGCGCTGGGACGCCGCTCACTGTCGCTTTCGAGGATCCGGTTCTGCGTGCCATGGGCTTGAACGACGATACCTATGGTGAGGCAAAGCGCTTCTTCGAACTGAGCGACCGGCAGTTGCACCAAATCGTTTGCCATTGCCACGTTGGCGCCACGATGCAAGCGCGATGGGCCGCTGCCAGGGTGCGCGGGATAGTTCGCGGCAACAGATTTGTTGCCTGGATGAAGGGCTTGATCGTGCATTGACGCGATACGAGGAACGGCGGAACACGCGTTCTTTCCGCGCTGTGGAGAGCGCTTCCGAACTTGGAAGGACTCGTGCCCCGTCAGGCCGCGCAGATTGTGAAACTCCTTGACGCTTGGCTGCGCCTTGTCGCGGCCATGCGTCCGTCTTTGATGTGAGAATTTGAGTTGGCCCGCCGCAATTGAGAGCCCTCGTCCGACGGGCGTTCGAGCGCCGTCCAGGCAGGTGAGATCTGGCTAAGGACGAACAATCCCGCGATCGTGGAAGATCCTTCGACCTGGTGAGCGGTCGATCTCTCCAAACACCCTTCGATCCGCTCTAGCGATCGATCTCTCCAAACACCCTTCGATCCGCCCTAGCGGTCGATCTCTCCAAACACAATGTCGAGCGAGCCGATGATCGCGGCAACATCGGCGATCATATGGCCTCGGGACAGGAAATCCATCGCCTGCAGGTGGGCGAAGGAAGGTGCGCGGATCTTGCATCGGTAGGGAATGTTGCCTCCGTCCGATACGAGGTAGACGCCGAACTCGCCCTTCGGCGCCTCGACGGCGGCATAGACTTCACCGCGCGGCACGCGAATGCCTTCTGTATAAAGTTTGAAGTGGTGGATCGTCGCTTCCATCGAGCGCTTCATCGTGGCACGCGGCGGCGGCGTGATCTTGCGGTTCGGGATCGCGACCGGCCCCTGGCCTTCGGGTGAGCGCAACTTTTCCAGACATTGCCGCATGATCCGGACCGACTGGCGCATTTCCTCCATGCGTACGAGATAGCGGTCGTAGCAGTCTCCATGCTTGCCGACCGGGATATCGAAATCCATCTCCGGATAGCATTCGTATGGCTGCGCCTTGCGCAGATCCCAGGAGGCGCCCGATCCGCGCACCATCACGCCGGAGAAGGCCCAGGCCCAGGCATCGTCAAGGCCGATCACGCCGACATCGACATTGCGCTGCTTGAAAATGCGGTTTTCGGTCAACAGCCCTTCGAGATTGTCGCAGACCTTGAGAAACGGATCGCAGAAATTCCAGATGTCGTCGAGGAGCTCCGGCGGCAGATCCTGATGCACGCCGCCGACCCTGAAATAATTCGCGTGCATGCGGGCGCCGGACGCGCGCTCGTAAAAGACCATCAGCTTCTCGCGTTCGGCGAAACCCCAGAGCGGCGGCGTCAGCGCGCCGATGTCCATGGCTTGGGTGGTGACGTTGAGGAGGTGCGACAGAAGCCGGCCTATTTCGCAGAAAAGCACGCGAATGAGTTGCCCACGCTTCGGAACCGATATTTCAAGGAGCTTCTCGGCGGCGAGACAGAATGCGTGCTCCTGGTTCATCGGCGCGACGTAGTCGAGCCGGTCGAAATAGGGCAGGGCCTGCAGGTAGTTCTTGTACTCGATGAGCTTTTCGGTGCCGCGATGCAGCAGGCCGATGTGGGGATCGGCGCGTTCCACGATCTCGCCGTCGAGTTCGAGCACCAGCCGCAGGACGCCGTGAGCGGAGGGATGTTGTGGCCCGAAATTGATGGTGAAGTTGCGAACTGCAGCCTCGGCCATGACAGTCCTCCGCGATCCAGGCGGGCTTCGGTTCCATGCCGGAACCGGCTTGTCCGCTTTCAGCCGCTCACGTCGTCGTCTGGATGATCAGCGTCAGCGTGCCGTCGCCGTCGATATTGGCGGCCACGACCTGCGTGGAATTAAGCCCGTTCGCCGCCAGTGCCGATGCCGCCTGCGGCGATGCGTCGATCGAACTTTGCAGGATACGCAAATCCTCGGCGCTGGTCTGGGTGACGACGGCCTCCGCCTGTGCCTTGATGTCAGGAGGCAGATCCTCCATCGCCACGATTGTCACTGCGGTGAAATTCTGGGCGGAGAAGGCTTGGTCAGGTGTAGCCTGGTCGGGAGTGGCCCCTTCGGGCGTGGCTTGCTCTGGCAGGGTTTGCGGGGCCGTCGGCGGGACAGGGGCAAGCTCTGGTCCCACGGATTGCGCATAGACCGGCGAGGCAAGAGCCAGTGCCGAGAGTGTGGCAATTGTCGTCGATAGCCGCATGGCCTTTCCTTCCGTTTTGCTCAGGGACGATCAATTCGGTGACGACACAACCCTCGTGTCGAAATATGGTTCCGTCACGGAGGTTGCAGTCTTGCCGAAGCCGTGATTGTCGCGGAAGCGAGCGCGAAATCCGGCGTTGCCTGTCTCAGCCAGCGGTGTGGCTGCGATGGGGCTGCGGCCAGCGCTGCAATGCTTCACGGCCCTGAGTGGTCAGTTCGTAGATCCCGCGATCGGTGCGCGCGAACCAGCGATACACGTTGTGCAGCAGGATTTTGGGCGCGTTCGGCAGGTTGGGCTTCAAGTCACGCGGCCGCTTTGGGCCGTCCGCGAGTGCTGCGGCGCATGCCAGGGCCTGCTGGCGATAGGCGGTCATGATCGGCGCACGCGAGCCGCCGCCGGCGACAGGATCGCCCTGCCGACGCCGATGTTCGTCGATTAGTTTCGAGCGGCGCCGGGAATCCCTACGCGGAGCCAATGCCGTCGGGCTGAGCAGCACCTGAACCTCGCCGTTCGTCCGCACGCCAAGCAGGCCAAAGCCGAGGCGACGGCAGAGATTGCGATACCTCACATCGCTCTCACGGCCTTTGCCACGGCCCGACATGCATGCTGCGAGCCAGACCTCGTCGCTCACCGCCATACGGTCGACGCCCTGAAGGACCAGCTCGAGATTGAACTTCAGCTTTAGCTCGCAGATGACGACGATCGGTGGAGAGTCGGCACTCAGCGCCAGCAGATCGCAGCCGCCGATCTCGCCCTTGACCATGAATCCCAGGCCTTCGAGGAAGGTCTTGACCGGGCTGTAGAGTGAAGTCTCGAGCATGGGCCTTTGTTCGCTGCGAATCATCCCGCCCGATTGGCAGTTCAGCGCGATGATCGCTCATTGCCATTGAACAGGAGGTAAACGACGGCCAAACCCAAGCGATTGCTGCGGCTCGCCGGTGGCGCAGAGCCGTGCCACGGCCGCTTGCCAATTTGGTATGCTGGTATAATATGTACCTGAGGTAGCATTGCCCCGCATAGCTGCGCTGTGCTGGACATCCGAGCGCCCGGGACATCGTCCAGGCATCGTCATTTGAGCGGCGGCTCCCCGCCTTTTCTAATCCGCCAGCCGGCGGCAATGTGCATACAAGTCAATGGGATGACGATCGGCAGGGCGGTCGTTGGAAATCAGGAGTAACGGACAATGACAACGATTGCGCTGTTTGGTGCTGGCGGCAAAATGGGTTACCGCCTGTCGACCAATTTTCGCGGATCTCCCTATACGGTACGCCATGTCGAGGTCGGCGACGCCGGCCGCGAGCGGCTGAAGTCGGGCCTCGGCATCGATGCCGTCAGCGCCGATGAGGCGCTTGATGGCGCTGATGTGGTGATCCTGGCGGTGCCGGATACGCATATCGGCAAGGTCGCGGCGAGCATCGAGAGCAAGCTTCCATCAGGCACGATGGTCGTCGTGCTCGACGCCGCGGCACCTTTCGCCGGGCATTTGCCGCAGCGACCTGACCTGACCTATTTCGTCACCCACCCGTGCCATCCGCCGATCTTCAACGACGAGACCGACATGGCGGCCAAGAAGGACTATTTCGGCGGCGTCAAGGCCAAGCAGCACATGGTCAGCGCCTTGATGCAGGGGCCGGAGGAAGATTTCGCCAAGGGTGAGGCGATCGCCAAGATCATCTGGGCCCCGGTCATGCGCTCGCATCGCGTCACTGTCGATCAAATGGCGCTGCTCGAGCCCGGCCTTTCGGAAACGGTATGCGCTTCGCTGCTCGTCGTCATGAAGGAGGCCGTCGACGAGGTGGTGGCGCGCGGGGTCGACAAGCAGGCGGCGCTCGACTTCCTGCTTGGCCATATGAACGTGCTTGGCGCCGTCATCTTCGGCGAGACCAAAGGCGTGTTCTCCGACGCCTGCAACAAGGCGATAGAGTTCGGCAAGCCGGTGCTGATGCGCGATGACTGGAAGCGGGTGTTCGAGCCGGAGGAGATTGCCGCGAGCATTCAGCGCATCACCTGAGGGCGCGACGCGTCTTCCGGAACATATCACCTGAAATTGTCATTGACTCATCATACCAGTTAGCTTAGCTGTTCGATGGCTCGGACCGTCAAGCTTCGCAGCAAGCTCAGGGCCTGGGACGAGTGGAGGATAGCGGGGAGACGATCGATCGAGGTGAAGCCGGCAAAGGGCTTGTGAACCTGACGCGATCCGCGATCCGCGCTGGCTAACGAATTGAATGCATATAGCCTTGGGATCAAGGCACGGGTTTTCAACGGGAGGAATACATGAAACTGACACGCAGAATGACGCTTGCGGCTTTCGCCGGCATGCTGGCGCTTGGCACGGCCGCACCCGCCTATGCGGCGGATCTGATCGCCATCATCACGCCCTCGCATGACAATCCGTTCTTCAAGGCGGAAGCTGTCGGCGCAGAGGCCAAGGCCAAGGAACTCGGCTACGAGGCGCTGGTGCTCGTCCATGACGACGACGCCAACAAGCAGTCCGAACTTATCGACACGGCGATCGGCCGCGGCGCCAAGGCAATCATCCTCGATAATGCCGGCGCCGACGCCACCGTTGCCGCCGTGCAGAAGGCCAAGGACGCAGGTGTTCCCTCATTCTTGATCGATCGCGAGATCAATGCCACCGGCGTTGCCGTCGCGCAGATCGTCTCCAACAACTATCAGGGCGCCCAGCTCGGCGCGCAGGAATTCGTCAAGCTGATGGGCGAGAAGGGTAATTTCGTCGAGCTCGTCGGCAAGGAATCCGACACCAATGCCGGCATCCGCTCCAAGGGTTACCACGACGTCATCGACGACTATCCAGACTTGAAGATGGTGGCGCAGCAGTCGGCCAATTGGAGCCAGACCGAGGCCTATTCAAAGATGGAGTCGATCCTCCAGGCCAATCCCGATATCAAGGGCGTGATCTCCGGCAACGACACCATGGCGATGGGCGCCTATGCGGCACTCGCCGCTGCCGGCCGCAAGGACGTCATAGTCGTCGGCTTCGACGGGTCGAACGACGTGCGCGACTCGATCACCTCCGGCGGCATCAAGGCGACAGTCCTGCAGCCGGCCTTCGCGCAGGCGCAGATGGCGGTCGAGCAGGCCAACGACTTCATCAAGAACAAGAAGTCTCCCGCCGAAGAAAAGCAGCTGATGGACTGCGTCCTGGTCAATGGCGACAATGCCGCCAAGCTCGAGACGTTCGCGCTCACCAACTGAGCCGGCGTAACATCAGGCAGCAAGGGACGAGCCTCCGGTTCGTCCCTTGCTTCCATTTCGCCCTTGCTTCCATTTCTCTGGGTGCTCCTGACCGCCATGCCGAACGAGCCGACATGTTCAACACGCTGACCCGGCCGATCTTTGTCGCGTTGTTCCTCGCAGCAATAGTCAGCCTGACCGCCTGCAAGATCTTGCCGACGCCGTCGGCGGAAAACGGCGGCACTGGCTCCGCGTTCAATCCCGACAAGTTGGTCGAGGACATCTGGGCGACGAAGGTGATACCCTATCTGCAGCAGAAGGCCGGGCCGTTTCCCGAGGTGCATGCCTTGGCCAAGGCCGACCCCGCCGCTGCCGGCGCGAAATACGGCAACCCGAAGAAGCAGGCGAATTCGCCATGGACCTTCGCCGTTCGGCTCGAGGGCAAGGTCGTTGCAGCCAACACACAGTCACGGGCGGCGACGATGGACATCGATGCCGACGGCGACGGCAAGGCCGATGCGCGGGTGCAGATCGGCCCCGCCATGCGTGGAACCGCCCTGCGTGACAGCCTCGACTTCATCCAGTTCAACGATTTCACCAATCAGATCGACTTCGCCCAGTTCGGCAAGGCGTTCAACGCCTATGCCGACAAGACCGTGCTTTCCAAGCTGCCGCGCGAGACACTCGAGGGCCGCAGCGTCGAGGTACTTGGCGCCTATACGCCGGGCAGTGGCCAGGACCTGCCGCTGGTGACGCCGGCGGAGGCAGAGATCGGGCCGAAGCCATGAGCGGCGATCAAGATGTCATCCTGAAGCTGGAGGATGTCTCGAAGGTCTATTCCGGCACCGTCGCAGTCAAGCGGGCGAATTTCGAGGTGCGCAAGGGCGCGGTCAACGTGCTGGTCGGCGAAAACGGAGCCGGCAAATCGACGCTGATGAAGATCATCGCGGGCGTCGAGCAGCCGACACTCGGGCGCATTCTGCTGGACGGCGAGGAGGTTTCCTTCTCGTCATCCGGGGATGCGGTGAATCGCGGCATCGGCATGGTGTTCCAGGAGCTGAACCTGTTCGGCAATCTGACTGTCGCCGAAAATATTTTCGCCACCCGCGAGATCACCAACCGCTTCCGCAAGATCGACCGCAAAGAGCAGGAGCGCCGCGCGGCGGAGTTCCTTGAACGCCTGGAAGCCGGCATCCGGCCCGACATGCTGGTCGAGGATCTGCGCATCGGCCAGCAACAACTGGTCGAGATCGCCAAGGCGGTTTCGCTCGATGCGCGCATCCTGATCATGGATGAACCGACCTCGGCGCTCAGCGCGGCGGAAGTCGAGATCCTGTTCAAGGTGATTGCCGACCTCAAGGCGCGCGGCGTGGCAATCGTCTACATCTCGCATCGGCTCGAGGAACTGATCCGCATCGGCGACACCATCACCGTGCTGCGCGATGGGCGCATCACCGGCCAGGCGGAGATGAAAGACGTCGATACCCAGTGGATCGTGCGGCAGATGATCGGCTCCGACGCCAAGGACTTCGCCAAGGCCGACGGCCATGTTCCGGGCGAAGAGATATTCCGTGCCGAGGACATTTGCCTGCCGCGTGTCACCGGCGGGCTCGCGGTCGACCACGTCTCGCTGTCGCTGCGCGCCGGTGAAATCCTCGGCATCTACGGGCTGATGGGAGCCGGACGCAGCGAGCTGTTCGACTGCATCATGGGCCGTCACGGCCATTCGACCGGAACGATATTCATTGCCGGCAAAAAAGTGCACGAGCGGGACACGACGCGACGCATCCGCCGCGGCCTGGCGCTGATCCCCGAAGACCGCCAGCGCGAAGGGCTGGTGTCGACCCTCTCCGTCGCCAGCAATCTGACGCTGGCCAGCCTGTCGCGTTTCGTGCGCCTGTTCCACATTCGTGGTGCCGCCGAACGACAGGCGGTGGCCCAGACCGTGCGCGAATTGGCGATCAAGGTCGCCGATCCGGCGCAGGAAGTCTCGTCGCTATCGGGCGGCAACCAGCAGAAGGTGGTGATCGGCAAGGCGCTGCTCACCGGACCGAAGGTGCTGCTGATGGACGAGCCGAGCCGCGGCATCGACGTCGGCGCCAAGGCCGACGTGTTCCGCACCATGCGCAAGCTGTCGCGCGACGGCCTGGGGATCCTGTTTGCCACCTCGGATCTCGATGAGGTGATGGCGTTGTCAGACCGCATCGCGGTGATGAGCAATGGAAAATTGACTGGTACGTTCGACCGCGCCGAGGCGACAGAGGCCGCAATCGTCGCTGCCTCGGCGCTCGGCCACGGACCGGTCCCGCACGGAGAGCAAGGCGCATGACTGACATTCCAGCCAAGGCGGCGGTCACCTCCCTTTCGAGCGGCTCGGTCCTGCTGACGCTGATGAAGGCGAGGACGTTCATCGCGCTGATCGCCGTGCTGTTGTTCTTCTCGATAGCTGCCCCCAATTTCCTCTCGGCCGCCAATCTTATCCTGATGTCGAAGCACGTGGCGCTGAACGCATTCCTCGCAATGGGCATGACCTTTGTCATCATCACCGGCGGCATCGACCTGTCGGTCGGCTCGATCGTCGGCCTGTGCGGCATGGTGGCCCGCTATCTCGTGCTCAACGGCATCGACCTGCAGGTCGGCTATACCATCTATTTCAACGTCTTCGAGATCGCGCTGATCACGCTTGCCGTCGGCATATTGATCGGCGCCGTCAACGGCTTGCTGATCACCAGGCTTAACGTTGCGCCGTTCATCGCCACGCTCGGCGTGCTCTATGTCGCGCGCGGCCTGGCGCTGCTGTCGTCCGACGGGCGCACCTTCCCCAATCTCGTCGGCAAGCCGGAGCTTGGCACCACCGGATTCGGCTTTCTCGGCGCCGGCCGGTTGCTCGGCCTGCCCGTCGCGCTGTGGATTTTGCTCGTTGTTGCATTAGGGGCCGCCTATCTCGCCAAGTACACCCCGCTCGGCCGCCACATTTTCGCCGTTGGCGGCAACGAGCGGGCGGCGCGGATTTCGGGCGTCCGCGTCAACATGGTGAAGATGTTCGTCTACATGTTCTCCGGTTTCTGCGCGGCGATCGTCGGACTGATCATCTCGTCCGAACTGATGGCCTCGCATCCGGCGACCGGAGAGAGCTTCGAACTCAACGCCATTGCCGCGGCAGTGCTCGGCGGCACCTCGATGTCGGGCGGACGCGGCACCATTGGCGGCACCATTGTCGGCGCCTTCGTCATCGGCATTCTTTCGGACGGGCTGGTGATGATGGGGGTGAGCTCGTTCTGGCAGATGGTGATCAAGGGCCTCGTCATCATCGTCGCCGTCGTCGTCGACCAGGCACAGCGCCGGCTGCAGAGCCGGGTGACGCTGATGCAGATGGCAAAGGCCGGCTGACATGACGGAACTGCGGGGAGCGCTGATCGGCTGCGGCTTCTTCGCCGTCAACCAGATGCATGCCTGGCGCGACATAGAGGGTGCCTCGATCGCTGCCATCTGCGACCGCGATCCGGACCGGTTGAGGATCGTCGGCGACCAGTTCGGGGTCGCGCGGCGCTATACCGACGCGGCAGCACTGTTTGCCGGCGAAAGGTTGGATTTCGTCGACATCGCCACCACCGCGCCGAGCCACCGTCCCCTCGTCGAGATGGCGGCGCAGCACGGCGTGCCGGTAATCTGCCAAAAACCGTTCGCGCCGACGCTTGCCGACGCCAAGGCGATAGTGAAGGCATGCGCCGTCCCCGGTGTGCCGCTGATGGTGCACGAAAATTTTCGTTGGCAGTCGCCGATCCAGGCGGTGCGTGCCGTGCTCGACAGCGGCGACATCGGCACACCCTTCTTCGGACGGATCTCGTTTCGATCGGCTTACGACGTGTTTTCCGGCCAGCCCTATTTGGCGACGGGAAAGCGCTTCATTATCGAAGACCTCGGCATCCACATCCTCGACATCGCCCGCTTTCTGCTGGGCGACGTCTCGACGGTCACTGCGCGAACGGCGCGCGTCAACCCTGCCATTGCCGGCGAGGATGTTGCGACGATGCTCATGGACCACACGAGCGGCGCCACTTCGGTGGTCGACTGCAGCTACGCGAGCAAGCTCGCGACTGAGCCGTTTCCGCAGACGCTGATCGAAATCGACGGCAGCGACGGCACGATCCGGCTGGCGCAGGGCTACCGGCTCACCGTCACCGGCAGGAGCGGAACGGCTGTCAGCGACGTCTCGCCGCCGCTGCTGCCTTGGGCATCGCGGCCGTGGCACAACATCCAGGAAAGCGTCGTCGCCATTCAAAAGCATTGGGTCGATTGCTTGACCAACGGAACCGAGCCCGCGACCTCGGGCGCGGACAACCTCAAGACATTGGCGCTGGTCGAGGCGGCCTATGCCGGCGCCGCAAGCCGCGAACCGGTGCAACTCGACGCCTTGCTGAAATGACAGCCGACGCCTTCCTCCTTTACGGCACGCATGCGGTTGAAGTCGAACCGGTCAGGCTGCGCGCCGGTGCGCTGACGGCGGACTTCGTCAACGGCAATCTGCGCAACATTCGGCAGGGCGGCACCGAAGTTCTGCGCGCCATCGCCTATATCGTCAGAGATCGCGACTGGGGCACCTACGAGCCGGCGCTCACCAACCTTGCCATCGAGCAAGATGCCGAGGCATTTTCCGTCAGCTATTCGGCAAGTTGCCAGGCACCGGACGGCAGTCGACTCGGCTTCCGCGCGACCATCAAGAGCTCCGCCGATGGCCAGTTGGTCTTCGACGTGAGCGCTCGTCCCGACAGCGATTTCGAAACCAATCGCTGTGGCTTCTGCATCCTGCATCCGATTGCCGGCCTGGCCGGCAGCCCGGTCACGGTCGAGCATACCGACGGCAGCGTGGTCGCAACGCGGCTCCCAGAACTAATCGATCCCTGGCAGCCGTTCAAGGATCTGCGGGCGATCACCCATGAGGTCCGGGCGGGCGTCACCGCCGAATGCCGTATGGAAGGCGATGCCTTCGAGATGGAAGACCAGCGCAACTGGTCGGATGCCTCCTACAAGACCTATGTCCGGCCGCTCGCGCTGCCATGGCCCTACGTGCTGCCTGCCGGCAAGACCTTCCGCCAGACCATCAGCTTGCGGATAGAGGGTCGCGGGAAAGTGCCGGCTGCTGCGGCAAGCGCCGAACCAATTCGCGTCACGCTCGGCCAAGCCGGACCGGCGCTGCCGGATATCGGCGTGATCGTCTACCCGAATGAGGTCGAGGCGGCGCTGGGCAAGCTTTCGGCGCTGTCCGAGCTTGGTCCGCAGCAATTGATGTTCGACTATGACCCGACGCGTGGCCATGGACTCGACGCCTTGCGGGCTTACGCCCAGCTCGCCGCCGCCTATCCGGTCCGGACAACGCTCGAATGTGTCATTGCCGGCGACGGCGATCTCGACGCCGAGCTTTCAGGCGTCGCCGACAGGGTGCGGCAGGCCGGGCTCAAGCTTTCGGCCATTGCCCTCTCGCCCTCGGTCGACCGGCAGTCGACGCCACCGGGCAGCGCGTGGCCGCATTGCCCGCCGCTCGAGGACGTCTATGCCGCGACGCGGCGCGCCTTTCCCGACAGCCGCCTCGGCGGCGGCATGTTCAGCTATTTCACCGAACTCAATCGCAAGCGTGTGCCGGCCGACCCGCTCGATTTCGTCACGCATTGCACCTGCCCGATCGTGCACGCCGCCGACGATCTCAGCGTCATGCAATCGTTGGAGGCGCTGCCTTCCATCACAGCCTCGGTGAGGGCGATCTTCGGGCCAAAACCCTATCGGATCGGGCCGTCGACCATTGCCATGCGCCAGAACCCCTATGGCGGTGCGACCAAGGCCAATCCCGACAGTCAGCGCATTGCCATGGCCGACCGCGACCCTCGCCATACCGGGCTGTTCGGGGCCGCATGGACGATCGGCTATGCCGCGCGCGTTGCGCCGGCCGGGCTCGAAATGCTGACGCTCTGCAGCTTCACCGGACCATTCGGCGTATTGGCCTCGTCGGGCGAACCTGTCGAAGAAGGTACACCCCGGCCGATTTTCCACGCGGTGAAAGGACTTTGCGATCTGGCCGGCCATGCGCATGTGGCGGCGACAACGACCGATGAGAGGCGGGTGCTGGCACTTGCCGGCCGCTCCCAGACAGGCAAGATCATCGTCTGGCTGGCGAATCTTACCCCGGTCGACGTTCCGGTCGACGTTTCCGGGCTCGGCTCCGATCAGGGCCCTCTCAAGATTTGGGATGGACGAATGTCACGCCAGATTCCGCGCGATACGTCGGGCCGAGACCATCTTGTGATGACACCCTACGCAATCGTCAGGATCGGCTGAAGTCATTTGCCGAGGCTCATGGGCAGCCGCACTTCCGGAGCGGTTGCGTGTAGCCGCAGCACTCCGCTGCCGAGTTGTCACCGGATTTGCTTTCGAAACTCGCCCGGTGCCATTCCAGTTGTCTTGGAAAAAAGACGGCTGAACGAGGCGACGTCCTGATAACCCACCCGATAGCAAATTTCTGAAACGCTCAGTTTCGTTTCCTCAAGCATGGACCTTGCCAACTCCAGCCGCCTTTCCTGGATCCATTTTCCCGGCGTTGTCTGGAGTTCGTCGAAAAACCTGCGAGACAGGGTTCGCGAAGACATGCCCAATTCGGTTGCCAGAAATTTCAGATCGATTTCCGACATCTTGTCTTTCGAGAGCTCACGCAACTTGTCCTCGAATGGGCTGGCCCCGTTCGAAATTCCATCGAGGGAAAATTCGTAGGGACTCTGGAATGTGCGCGGCGGCGGGAGAACCAGAAGTTTTCGAATGATCCGCTCTTCCTTCGAGAAGCCCAGATCGATCAGCAAAGCCCTGGCGAGTTCGAGTCCGGAAAACCCGCCTCCGCATGTGTAGAGGCGGTCCTGGCGAATGAGGAGGCGGGAAGCGTCCCATCGCACTTGCGGAAACCGGCGGCTTGCCTCGGCTCTCAGCCACCAGGATATCGTCGCGCGTTTACCGTCCAATAATCCCGAATTGGCGAGCAGATAACACGCGCCGCAATGCGCTGCGATGATTGCGTCCTGCTGCTGCGCGAGCGCGATCAGCGGTTTTGAATGTTCACTCTCCTCGTCGAGCGAGCGCAGAAGCTCCGGAATCTCGACACCCGGCATGGCAATGAGAATCAGGACATCCATTTTCCGGGATGGTTGAGCCTTTGTCGGGAAGGAAATTCCGGTGCTTGATGCCGACGGCGCGCTCCTTGAAACGAACTCACAGGAGAGAACCTGCGAACGGCAGACGTCATTCACAAGCTGAAACATTTCCACGAGCGTCGAGACGACGGCTGAATAGAAATTCGACGGCAGCCAGATCACAACGTGGAGGCTCCTGACAGCCATTGCGGTACTCCAGTGTCGTTCTCGTGGATGGCAAGCTTAGCATAGTCTTTGCAAAAATTGCCAATTCCAGAACAAGCGCGAGGGGCTCCAGGAGGGCCTATGCGGGCTTGCTGACGAAAGCGGGCCGCGGAAATCCATGGCTGGGAAGATGCAAATGCTGAAATCGTTGAATGAAAACACGCGGCAAATACATCGGATTCAGAGGGCAACAGAAAACTGCGTCGGTCCGGGCTCAGGCTGATCTGTGGTCAGTCAGTAAGCCGAGAGCAAGCCGGCCGCTAGGCCGGTCGGGACCTTGCTCTTGGTTTTCAGCTGCCGGAGTTCATCACGTAAAGCGCACGCGAGCGTTCGAGGTGCTTGATCATCGCCTTCTCGGCGCCATCCGCATCCTTGGCTTCGATGCGTCCGATGATCTCTTCGTGCTCGGTCAGCGTGAACTTTTCCTTGCCGGTCCAGATCAGCATTTCGGTGTGGTATTCCTTTAGCCAGCCAAGCATTGCCTCGCTGACGGCGACATAGATCGGATTGCCGGATATTGCCGAGATCTGGGTGTGGAATTTCATGTCGGCGGATATGAAGGCTTCCGAGTCGCCACGATGGCTGCGCTGCTCTGCAACCGTTGCGCGCAACCGCTGCACGTCCTCGGCGGTTGCCTTCTCCGCGGCTTCCCTGACCATGCCGCGCTCGAAGAAGATACGCGCGTTCTTGAGGTGCTCCAGCGTGTCCTTCGACGACGACAGGATGATCTTGGCGGCGCCGTCGACCTGTTTGATGATCGACTTGGCGGTCAGCTGCAGCACTTTCGCCCGCTCGCCATGCGAGATCGCGACGAGGCCCATATTGCTCAACGCCTGCATTGCCTCGCGGATCGCCGGCCTGCCGACCTCGAAGCGCTCCATCAATTCGCGCTCCGATGGCATGTCGTCACCCGGCAGCAATTCGCCGCTGGTGATCAGGCGCTTCAGTCTCAAGAATACTTCGTCGGAAAGCTTGCGCCGGACGATCGGCTCCGAACGGTTCATCGTCGCGAATCACTCCTTTGACCGGCCCCTATCTAGCATTTCCGGCGTGAATTCCGGAACGCCTGCTGCCGGCTCGCCCGGCCCTGCCCAGCCGGATAGGGCTTGCAAAGCTTATGTACTCATTATACCAGATTTCAAGGGCCAAGGAACCTTTTTCGAACCACCCCGGCAGGCCGCGCGAATATGATTGTTCTCACCTATTGCATCGAAACGCCCGGCAATATCGAGGCGCTGGCGGCCAAGATCGCAAGCGACCAGTCGACCGGAACCTTCGTCGCGCTGGCCGGCGAGACCGAAGAGCTCAAGGCCAGGGTCGCGGCGCGAGTCCTGGCGATACGGCATCTGCCGGATGCGGATCGGCCGTCTGTTCCCGAAACCGGTCCCGAAGCGCGCAATGGCCCGGTCAAGCGCGCCGACGTCGACATCGCGTTTCCGCTAGACGCCATCGGCACCGACTTGTCGGCGTTGATGACCATCGCCATCGGCGGCACTTTTTCGATCAAGGGCCTGTCCGGTATCCGGGTCGTCGACATGAGGCTACCCGAGGAGTACCGGGGCGCGCATCCGGGCCCGCAATTCGGCGTCACGGGCAGCCGCAGGCTGACCGGTGTCGCGGATCGTCCGATCATCGGGACCATCGTCAAGCCGGCGCTGGGGCTCCGCCCGCCCGAGACGGCCGCAATGGTGCAAGAGCTGATTGCCGCCGGCGTCGATTTCATCAAGGACGACGAGAAGCTGATGAGCCCGGCCTATTCACCGCTGTCGGAGCGGGTGAGGGCAATCATGCCGCTGATCCTCGACCACGAGCAGAAGACCGGCAAGAAGGTCATGTATGCCTTCGGCATCTCACATGCCGATCCCGACGAGATGATGCGAAACCACGACCTGGTGGCAAACGCCGGCGGCAATTGCGCCGTGGTCAACATCAATTCGATCGGTTTCGGCGGCATGGCTTACCTTCGAAAACGCTCCAGCCTTGTGCTCCATGCCCACCGCAATGGCTGGGACATTCTCACCCGCCATCCCGGCCTCGGCATGGATTTCAAGGTCTGGCAGCAGTTCTGGCGCCTGCTCGGCGTCGACCAGTTCCAGATCAACGGCATCGCCTCGAAATACTGGGAACCCGACTGGTCCTTCGTCGAATCCTTCAAGGCGGTGACCACGCCGATCTTTTCGCCGGCCGATTGCGCATTGCCGGTCGCCGGCTCCGGCCAGTGGGGCGGGCAGGCGCCTGAAACCTTCCGGCGAACCGGCCGGACGGTCGATCTTCTCTATCTCTGCGGCGGTGGCATCGTCAGCCACCCGGACGGGCCGGGCGCCGGCGTGCGCGCCGTGCAGCAGGCCTGGAAGGCGGCGGTCCAAGACATCCCGTTGGCGGATTATGCCTTGAGCCATGTCGAGTTGGCGCGGTCGATCGAGAAGTTCGGCGACGGCAAGGCGGCCTGACGCCATGCAAAACCTGCTTCTGAGTTATTATGGCGACGACCTGACCGGCTCGACCGACGTCATGGAAGCGCTCGAGCTCGGCGGCGTGCCGACCGTGCTGTTCATGCGCCAGCCGGACGAGGCGCTGCTTTCGCAGTTTGCGCATTGCCGCGCCATCGGTCTGGCGGGCACCAGCCGCAGCGAGACGCCGCAGTGGATGGACACGCATCTGCGAGATGCCTTCGCCTGGCTGAAGACCCTCAACGCCGAGATCTGCCACTACAAGGTCTGCTCGACCTTCGATTCCAGCCCGGCAATCGGCAGCATCGGCCGGGCGATCGAGATCGGCCGCTCGGTTTTCCGGCAAGGCGGCGTGCCGCTGGTGGTCGGCGCGCCGCAGCTGAAGCGCTACACCGCCTTCGGTCATCTCTTCGCGGCCTACCGCGACAAATATTTCCGTATCGATCGCCATCCCGTGATGAGCCGCCATCCGACCACGCCGATGGACGAATCCGACCTGCTGATCCATCTGTCGCGCCAGACAGACCTCAGCTCGGGGCTGGTCGACCTGGCGACGCTGCAATCGGCGTCGCGGTCGGAAGCATTCGACCGGCTTGTGGAGAATGGCACAGACATCGTGCTCTTCGATGCCGACAGCCTGGAAACCCAGGCGCTTGCCGGCAAGGAGATATGGCGCGCTCGCAGGCCGGGCGGTTATTTCGTCGTCGGCTCTTCAGGCATCGAATATGCCTTGCTGGCCGAATGGGCATCGAACCGGATCGTGGATGCCAAACTCGCGTTTTCGCCGCCGGGCGCTGCCGACAGGATCGCCGTGGTCTCGGGGAGCTGCTCGCCGACGACGGAACGGCAGATCCGGCATGCTCTAGCCGATGGCTTCGACGGGATCGAGATCGACCCGGTCGAACTGGTTTCTGAGGCTTCGAACGACGCTATTGCGCGCGCGGTTGCAACCGGCCGCTCCAGCTTGAAGGCCGGGCGCAGCGTCATCCTCTACACCGCGCTCGGACCGGCGGCCGACCGCGGTGCTGAAATCGATCTCCGGGAAGGCGCCCGCCATAAGCTTGGCCGCGGCCTTGGCGAGCTTCTCCGCGAATTGACGCTTCAAGAGAAGCTACTGCGCGTGGTCATCGCCGGCGGCGATACGTCGAGCCACGCACTTGGCCAGATAGGCGTCGATGCGCTGACGGTGCGAATGCCGCTGCCGGCATCGCCGGGCTCGCCGCTTTGTCTCGCGCATTCGCGCATCGAGGCGATTGACGGGCTGGAAATTGCCCTCAAGGGCGGACAGGTCGGAACCGACCGCTATTTCTGCGCCATTCGTGATGGGATCGGCGCTTGAGAGCAGAAATTTAGGTACGTCGTTGGTGCTCAAATCGAGATCCGGCAGCATCCATTAGCCGGCAAATCAATCAGAGGCGTGTCTGATCCCGGTTACCGCGTGCGACCCATCGCCTTGACTGGATGGCGCTGACGGGCATAGGCGACACAGGCGTCCACCGTGCTGACACAGAGTCCGTCGCGGTTGTTCGGCAGGTTGTTGTCGCCGGCGTAGGCGACCTCGGCAACATGGCCGTCAACCATTCGAATTTGCGTATTGCAATAGCCGCCGGGGGCGACGTTGACGGAACCTCCGAGCGCCGGGACGGGGCCAATGGCCACGGTCGGAACCACAATGTTGAGATTGCCGCGTTGAACGACGCGCTGATAGGTCCAGATCTGGCCGGATCTGCCAACATCGGCGGTGGCTGTCGGAAAGCCGGCACACATTCGAACATCCGCTTCGCTAAGGCCGACCATCTCCTTGCGGGCTGCTGCCGCCGTGGCGTCCTCCTTCGCAGTGCTCGACGTGTCGTCGGGCATGACGCAGGAGGACAGGATGGCGGCGCTTACGGATAGAACGAGAAGGGCAAGCTTTCGTGTGTGGAAAGATGTCATACCAACTTCGGATTGCATGGGAGCCCCGAATGCCAACCTAGGAAGTGAGCCAGTCGAGTCAACCGGCAGAAATTCACGAAGTCGTTTGGTGCGCCACCGCCGCGCATCTGCTGCAAGGGGTTGACGCTGCTGCCATGACCCTCGCACCCTGTCTTCCGCCTGGACGCCGAGTACTGGCGCACGGTGCTGTGACTTTGGTTCGGCCGACGGTGTGCTAGTTTCCAGCCAATTGCTCCGGAGACGTCATGCTTATCAAGCTGCAAGAAATCGCCCTCGCTCTTCTGCTGTTGGCCGCCGGCGCTGGGGCCAGTCATGCGGAGGCGGCCCAGCGGCCGCCGCCCACAGGCGGGGTTCTCTCGCTCCTGCCGCCGCCGCAGACTTCCGATCATTCGATCGTCATCGCCGGACGCACGCTCGATTACGAGGCCAAGGCCGGCACGCTGTCATTGCCGTCCGGCAAAGGCGATATCACCGCCGAGATTTTCTATGTCGCCTATGCACTGCATCCCGGAAAAGAAACGGGACCGGATCGGCGGCGTCCGATCACCTTCGTGTTTAATGGCGGTCCGGGAGCAGCTTCCGCCTATCTGCACCTCGGCGCGCTCGGTCCGCGGGTCCTGGCGACGGCGGCCGATGGAAGTTTCCTGCCGCCGCCACAGAGGCTGTTCGATAACCCCGACACTTGGCTCGACATGACCGACTTGGTCTTTGTGGACCCTGTCGGAACCGGTTACAGCCGTGAAGCGCCCGGCACGGAGGCACACAGCTTCTGGGGCGTCAGTCAGGACGCCGCGTCGATAGGCGCGTTCATCCGGCTCTATCTGGCGCAGACCAACCGCACGGCATCGCCGGTGTTTCTTGCCGGCGAAAGCTATGGCGGGTTTCGGGCGGCATTGCTCGCCAGGAAGCTTCAGGAAGACATCGGCATCAGCCCGAGCGGCGTCGTGCTGATTTCGCCGGCGCTCGAATTCACGCTGGTGCGCCCGGACGAGTTCCAGCCGCTCCACTGGGCGCTGGAACTGCCGTCGCTGGCGGCAGTGCGCCTGCACAGCGAAGGCGTTTCCGGCCCGGCTCTGCAGGAGCGGCTGGCAGAAGTCGAACGCTATGCGCTCGGCGATTATCTGGCCGCGCTAGCCGGTGGACTGGAGCAAGGTGGACGGCTGGCGAGCCAGCGTGTCGCCGAAATCACCGGTCTGCCGCTCAACCTTGTCCAGCGGCACTTTGCACGCATTCCCATAGGGCTCTTTGCCAAGGAGTTTGCACGGGCAAAGGGCAATGTTCTCAGCGCCTATGACGGCAACATCGCGACGGCGGACGTGGCGCCAGAGAGCCTTGGAGTCGAGGGTCCCGATCCGGTGCTCGACCGAAGCGTGCCGGCGCTCACCTCTGCTTTCGTCGGCTACGTGCGTGATGAATTGAACTTCCGTACGGATATCAGCTATCGGCTTCTCAACCGCGAAGTTAGCGGCAATTGGGACTATGGAACGAGCCCGACGCGTCAGGGCTATGCGGGTGTCATGGACGACCTTCAGCAGGCGCGCACGCTGAACCCCAATCTCGGCGTGCTGATCGTCAACGGCTACAGCGACCTGGTGACGCCGTACATGGGCTCGCGCTACCTGCTTGGTCAAATTCCTTCACTTGCCGGCGCAAAGCCCATTCGCGCCGAGGTGCTGGAAGGCGGGCACATGATGTATCTGAGGCCGGATGGACGGGCGGCACTGAAGCAGGCCGCGTCCGAGCTTTACCGAACGACGCAATGAGACAGTTGCGCAAAAAAGCGCCGGATGCGCTGTTCGCCCTCTCATCAGGCCCTAGTTCCATCGCAATTGATCGGTTACACACCAAGGATGGCGTCTTTTAGCGACGTTCGACAGCAAATTAGCCGGTTCTCCAGAATCGCGCCACTGATGCGGCGTGTTGCCGAGCGGGCCACTCGGAACACTAGGCCACACTGGGTGACAAGCCTTGTCGGCCGCTGGAACGCGTTGTCGCTGGCCACGCAGTTCCTGCTCGCGGGTGGTCTATTCTCCCTGTCGGCCATGGTGGTGGTGGGGATTTCAGTCACGAGCCACATAGAAGCCGTGGTCACGCAGAATTCGGCATCCGCTACGGCTCTTTACGTGGACAGCGTTATCGCGCCGCTGCTTCCGGATATGCGCAAGAGCGAAGTCCTCGACGAGAGCGTCGCCCACGCGCTCGATGAAACGCTGGGACAAGGGGCACTCGGCACAAGGCTCGAATCCTTCAAGCTCTGGCGTCGCGACGGAACCATCCTGTATTCGACCGACAAGACATTGATCGGCAAGCGCTTTGAACCCAGCGGCAATCTCCGCGCGGCGTTTGCAGGCCAAATGGTTTCGGAGTTCGACAAGCTCGACGATCCGGACAGCGAGGCCGAAAGAGCCAGCGGCTTGCATCTCCTCGAGATCTACAACCCGGTGCTGCAGCCATGGTCGGGGGAAGTGGTGGCCGTTTCGGAATTCTACGAGGTCGCCACTGATTTCGAAAGAAACCTGCATCAGGCACTTATTCGAACCTGGCTGGACGTTGCCGCCGTCACAACGGCCTTCTTTCTCGGGCTGTCGGCAATCGTGTTCCGTGGCAGCCGCACGATCAGTTCGCAGAGCCGCTCGTTGAAGCAGCGCATTGCTGAACTCTCCGACCTGCTTGCTCAAAACAGACTGTTGAGGCTGAAGGTGCAGCGTGCCTCGCAGCGCGCCACCGCACTCAACGAACGCTATCTCAGGCGCATCGGTGCGGACTTGCACGATGGGCCCGCGCAACTGGTTGCTCTCGCAGCGCTGGGGATCGACAGCCCCGTCATTGCCGATCCCGCTACGCCGTCAGCCGAACGTGCACAGGAATTGCTAGCCGTCAAAGCACATCTGGACGAAGCCATGCGCGAGATCAGGAGTATCAGCAAGGGCCTTGTCCTGCCGCATATCGAGCATGCCGAGTTGGCCGAAATTCTCGAGCTTGCCGTGCAAGCGCACGAAGAACGAACCGGAGCCAAAGTGGCGCTATCGATGACCGGCGGCCATGCGACGTTGTCGCCGGCGGCCAAGATCTGCATCTTCCGCTTCGTCCAGGAGGCGCTGAACAATGGATTTCGCCATGCCGGAGGTGAAGGTCAGTCGGTCGAGAAACATTTCGACGGCGAGCGCGTTTGTATCGAAGTGTCCGACGCCGGCCCTGGCTTTGACCCACAAATCGTGCGTCCCGAGAGGCTGGGGCTCGTTGGGCTGCGCGAGCGGGTGGAAAGCCTCGGGGGCCAGTTTACCGTGACTTCCTCACAAAGTGGCACGATCGTGAAAATGGCTCTCAACATCGTTGAAATGGGGCAGACATGACCGCAGCCATCAAGCTTGCCATCGTCGACGACCACCCTCTGTTCAGGGAAGGCGTTGTGCGCACGCTCGATCAGATCGGCGGATTCGAGATAGTCGGTGAAGGAAGCAGCAGAGATGACGCCCTGCGGATAATCGAAGACCAGCGGCCCGACATTCTGCTGATGGACATCTCGGTTCCCGGAGGTGGCCTTGGTGTGATCGGACCGGCCCTGGAGCGGCAGCCGGCATTGAAAATCGTGATGCTGACCGTTTCGGAAGAAAACCAGCACGTGATGACCGCGTTGCAGAGCGGGGCAAGGGGCTATGTTTTGAAGGGGGTCGGATCGAGGACGTTGGCTGCGATCCTGCGCACGGTAGCGTCGGGCGAACGATATGTCTGTCCACAATTATCGGCGCGCCTGTTGGCCGATCTGTCGGCTCAATCAAAAGAGCCGGCGAAAGCTGACGGACTTGCCGAACTCACCAGCCGCGAAAGGGAGATCCTGACGCTGGTTGCCGCGGGACTGAGCAACAAGCGGATCGGGCTTCGGCTGAACCTGCATGAGAAAACGATAAAGCACCACATGACGCGAATCCTGGCCAAGCTCAACGTCAGCAACAGGACCGAAGCCGCAATGACGTTGCGCGACGCGACTGAGCGCCGGCATCCGACTGTTCGCGATCATGCTTGAGCCAAAATTGCCGCACAGCGCAGCTATGTGAACTGGCCCTCAGTTGATCATTTCAAGCAATCTGTCCCGATCGGAACGCGTCGCCAGGCGCCGAATGATGGTGCGGCCCTTGGCATCCCGCATTTCATATTGGCCGCTGTCGATGCGTTCGCTGAGGCCGTTCGAATGCACCACGCCAATGCTCGGCCCACGCACCTCGACCCGGTCTCCTGTGGTCGCGTTGACAAAGAGTTTTGGCTTGCTGTCGGGGTTTACCGCAGGGGCGGGATCAGGGGGATTGTCGTCCTGCGACTTTGCTTTGCCCTTGCCGGCTCCAGCGTTCGAGTTTGAATTGCCGGAGTTTCCACCCGAATTGCCTGAATTCCCGTTCCCGTTTCCGCCATTGCCGTTGCCGTTCCCGCCGTCTTTGGCACAGGCGGCCTGCGGGCCGAGCGTCGGCGACGGTCCGTCGAACATGACGCGATACGGGCCTACGACGAGAATGAAGGTCAACACGATTACGGAAATACCGACACGACGTCCTCGTGAAGATCTGGTCCTTCGTCTCCGGGTCGTCATCAATGAACTTGCCAGTCGCATGTCGTAAATCCCCTTAATCATACGGACCTGTCGTGCTGCCTCCTGTTCGACTTCGTGTCATGCTTAAAACAATGGTTTGTATCCGGGACGTCAAGACCCACCAGTCCCACGATGGTAACTGGTGGGTCTCGCTGGCGCAGGAAGGGACTATTTACTGCGCAAGTCTTTTGCCTTCCGTTGGTTGCGTCTCTCGGTGATAGCGCCGACTTCCCACCGTCAGCCAACAATAAATCCAATGGCCGCGATCCCGAAACACAGGCCAAACAACGGAAAAAGCAGCCAACGTGCCTGATGAATGCTCGGGTCCATAGCGGCCTCCTGTACCAGTCGGCATCGCAACGGGGTTCTTTGGAACTCAGTTCCTGAAACTCTCGCATTTCGGGCTTTTGCGATAGCAGCCTCGGACCAAAGTTTGGCCGTGCAGGTCCTTGGTCGACAGTCTTACAGACTGAAGTCCCTATGCCAGGAGCAATGGACCCCGCCTTGCATTCGGCAACCTTTGTATCCGACTGGCAGCTGCGATCCACCGCTCCCTTCGAATGCTTTGCGTTCCTGGCACTATGGCAACAGCGACGTTGGTCCACTGCCATGTCGTTGAAACGTCACCAATACAGACCCATATGAAAGTTGCGTCGGACGTCTCCTCCCATTGCGTCCGGCGCGTTCCCCTCTGGAGGTTACAGACCTTCACGCTTGGCCGGGCTTAACAGTCCGGCTTTTTCTTTGGTCATTTGTGCAGCAATCCGCCGGACGACTCCAATCTGCGAGGCGTCAGTAAAATCGATTTGCAAATGCATTCATGTGCTCATAACCTGTCACTATGAGCACGATTTCCAAAGTTGCCACGCGAGCGGGCGTGTCGCGCACGACAGTGTCGCATGTCATCAACCATGCGGACCGGGTATCGAAACCGCTGCGTGAGCGCGTACAAGCGGCGATCGACGAACTCGGTTATACGCCTAACCCGCAGGCGCAGAGCCTGCGCACCGGCCGCACCAACATCATCGCGATGCTGATCCCCGACATCCGCAACCCGTTCTACCCGGAGCTGGTGAAGACGGCGCAGTCGACGCTCGAAGTGGTCGGCCTCGACATGCTGATCTTCAACACCGACGTACCGGGCGGACATTCACAGGATCACGGCCGCGAGTATTTGCGCCAGATCGGGCGCAAGCGGGTCGACGGCGTCATCGTTGCCGACTTCGCGCTGCACGGCATGCACAGCGAGCTGCTCAACCTCGATCTGCCCGCCGTCTTCATCGGCAATCTCCCCAATCAAGCCGTCGACAGCGTCCAGCTGGACGATTTCGGCGGCGGCTATCTGATGGGCGAGTATCTGGCGAAGAGGGGCCATCGCCGCGTCGCCCATGTCACCGGGCCATCCTTTTTCAAGGAGGCGATGGCGCGTGCCGCGGGCTTCGAGAAAGGGCTTGCCGACAATGGCGTGCCAATCGCCGCCGATCTTCGGTTCGAGGGAAGCTATCTTGCCCCGTCAGGACGGGAGGCGGTCGCTTGGCTCCTGGACAAGCACGGCGGAAACCTGCCGTCGGCGATGTTCTTCGCCAATTATCTGATGGCCTCCGGTGCGCTGACTGAATTCTACGACCATGCGATTAATATCCCTCAGGATATCGCCATCGCGGTCTTCGATGACCTGCCTCAGCTGGAATATGTCAGGCCGAAGCTGACCCGTGTCGGCAACAGCCCGACAATGCTCGCCAAGCGCGCCACGGAAATGCTGCTCGAGCGCCTGGGCGGCAAAGTCGAGGGCGCGCCGCGCACCGAAGTGATCCCATGCGCGTTGAGCCCATCCGACAGCGCATGACGTCAAATGCCGGCAGAGGGAACGGAGGTCCTTCGCCAACGTTCGACCGAACAACACCCAGGGAGGAAATGATGACTGACAAAACGACCCTCAACCGCCGTCGGCTGATCCAGGGCGGCGCCACTTTCGCCGCCGCCGGCCTTACAGGCTTCCCGTTCATCAATAGGATGGCCTTGCGCGCTCAGGAAGCGCCGCTGAAATTCTGGCAGTTCTATGCGCCGGGCGGAGACGTGAAGCCACAGGTCCAGTGGTTCGAAAAGCTGGTGGCCGACTGGAACGACGGCCACGACCAGAAGGTCGAGCTCGAATATGTCGTCAACAGCGAATACATCTCCGGCTCCAAGCTGGCGACGGCCTTCGCGTCGGGCGAGGGCCCCGACATCTTCCTCATCAGCCCCGGCGATTTCCTGCGTTATTACAATGGCGGCGTACTGGCCGACCTGACGCCGCATATCGAGGATGCCGCGAAAGCCGATTTCCCGGAAAGCGTCATCGCCAACCGCATGGTCGACGGCAAGATCTACGGCGTGCCGATGGAGGTCGAGCCGATGGCCTTCTATTATTCGGTCAAAGCGTTCGAGGAAGCAAAGCTCAACGAAAACGACGTGCCGAAGACCTGGGACGAGTTGTTGGCGGTTGCCAAGAAGCTGACGACGCCCAACCGTTATGGCGTGCTGTTCGAAACGACGCCTGGCTATTACCAGAACTTCACCTGGTATCCGTTTCTGTGGCAGGGCGGCGGCGAATTCCAGGGTAAGGACGGCAAGAGCGCCTTCGATTCGGCGGCCACGGTCCAGGCGCTTAAACTCTGGCAGGATGCTATCAATACCGGTGTGGCGCCGCGTCAGGTGGTCGGCGGCGGCTTCGACATCGTCGCCAATCTCGGGGCAGGGCTGTGCGCCATGCAGAGCTGCGGCATCTGGGGCATTTCGGCGATGGACAACAACGCCAAGGACGTGCCCTACGGCATCTTCAAATTGCCGACACCTGCCAATGGCAAATATGTCACCGTCGGCGGTGGCTGGGCCTTCGTCGCCAATGCCGGGGGCAAGAACCCGGATGCTTCCGCCCAGTTCTGCGCCTGGGCGCTGGCCTCGATGGATCAGGGATCGATCGACCGGGTCGTCAACTGGTGCACGGTCGCCAAAAGCGACATGCCGCCGCGCAACAGCGCACTGAAGGCCGGCGCCGATGTCTTCAGCACGGGTAAGTTCGGCACCTTCGCCAAGGAAATCCACCCGGGAACGCGTGCCGAACCGCGGGTTCCGCCTGAAGCCTACAAGATCATCTCGGATGCCATCCAGTCGGCACAGCTTGGCGGGGTCGATGCCCAGCAGGCCGCGACGGCAGCCAGTCAGCAACTCGACGCGTTCCTCGCTTCCTATTCCGGCGCGCCGATCCTTTAGGTCCCCTTCCAGCATGCACGCAGACGAGATGAAATCGCCGGCCGCGGGCGCCAAATCCGCTCGCGGCCTTACCGCCAAGCAAAGGGAACGCTACGCCGCATGGCTGTTCGTCCTGCCCGATGCGCTCGGACTGCTGGTGTTCGTCGGCGTGCCGATGCTGCTGTCGCTCGCCGTCGGGTTTTTCGAGGTCAACGGCTTCGGCGGCTATAGATTCGTCGGGCTCGGCAATTATCGGCGCATGTGGAGCGATCCGCTGTTCTGGTCGTCGGTGAAGGTGACCGTGGCCTATGCCGTCATGCTGGTGCCGGCGCTCTACGCCGCCGGGCTGGGGCTGGCGCTTCTGGTGCAGAAGACCAACCGCTTCAACGCGGTCATGCGCTCGATGTTCTTTGCGCCGCAGATGGTCAGCCTGGTCGTCGTGGCGCTCGTCTGGCAACTCATGCTGGTCGAGAAGGTCGGCATCGTCAGCCGGCTGGCGCCGCTCGTCGGCCTCAGCGGAATTTCGCTGCTCGGCGATCCAAATCTGGCGCTGTTCACGCTGGTGCTGGTCAGCGTCTGGTTCCTGATGGGCTTTTACATGCTGATCTTCCTCGGCGGGCTCCAGGACATCCCGGCAGAGTATTACGAGGCCGCAAAGATCGACGGCGCCGGGCCGGTGACAAGCTTTTGGTACATTACCTTGCCCTTGCTCAAACCGACCAGCTTCTTCGTCCTCCTGGTCTCGCTGGTCGCGGCTGTCGCCGGCGGCCAGGTCTTCGACCTGATCTATGTGATGACCAAGGGCGGGCCCGTCAATTCGACCTCGGTGCTGATCATCTACATCTACAAGCAGGCGTTCCAGTTCGGCGCCTTCGGCTATGCATCGGCAATGGCATCGCTGCTGGTGCTGGCGCTGATGCTGGTCACGGTGTTCTTCTTCCTGCTGACGCGCGGCGGACGTTTCGAGCATGACTGACAGCCGAACTCCTTCCACGCGTTCGCAGATACGAGCGGCGAGGCTTGCCTGGATGCTGGCGACCGCGGCGCTTGGCCTGATGACGGTGTTCCCGCTTGTCTGGATGCTGGTCATCTCGCTCAAGCCGGCGAGCGACGTCTTCACGCCGAGCCTCATTCCGGAACAGCCGACGCTCGGCAATTTCCTCTATGTGCTGACCGAGGTGCCGTTCCTGCGCTACCTTTTCAACTCGTTCTTCGTGTCGGCGACGGTGACCGTCGCTGCGCTGTTCTTCCATTCGATGGCCGGCTATTCGCTCGCACGGCTGCGTTTTCCGGGCCGCGACATCCTGTTCCTCGCCATGTTCTCGACGTTCCTGGTGTCGCTACCGGTGATCATCGTGCCGCTGTTCATTTTGACGCGGACGCTGCACATGCTGGACAGCTATGCCGGGCTGATCATTCCGGCGATCTTCAACGCATTCGGCATCTTCCTGCTCAGGCAATACTACCTGTCGCTGCCGAGGGAGCTGGAAGAAGCGGCGATCATGGATGGCGCCAGCTATTGGCGCATCTATTGGAGCATCATCCTGCCGCTCAGCCGGCCGATCCTGTCGGCGTTGGCGATCCTGTTCTTTCTCGCCAACTGGAACGCTTTCCTGTGGCCGTTGACGATCACATCGGACCTCAACCTCTGGGTGGTGCAGGTTGCCATCGCAAACTTCAAGAGCCAGTACGCCGCCGCCTGGAATTATGTCATGGCCGCCTCGACCATCGTCGCCGTGCCGATGCTGGTCCTCTTCGTGATCTTCCAGCGCCAGATCATGGAATCCATCAAGACAAGCGGCCTGAAATAACCGCTGAAGCAAGAGGAGAAACACATGGATAATGCCGGCCTGTCGCCGCTTCGCGGGCTCGCCAAATTGCGCGATGCCAAAACCCGCCGGTTCTCAAGCTACGACCGCACCGGCGGCAATGACGACCGGCTGCATATTGAACCTGGCCAGACGCTGGTGATTGCCGAGCATTATGGTGCCGGCATCATCACGCATATCTGGGCGACGCTCGCCTGCAAGAGCGAGGACTTCCTGCGCAAGATCGTATTGCGCGCCTATTGGGATGGTGAAGAACATCCGAGCATCGAAACACCGATCGGCGATTTCTTCGGCATGGGCCATGCCCGCACCCGCAATTTTGCCAGCCTGCCGGTGCAGGCAAGTCCAGAGGATGGCAAGGCCTTCAACTGCTATTTTCCGATGCCGTTTGCCAGCCATATGCGCTTCACCGTCACCAATGAAGCTGAGGACGACCTGCTTTTCTATTACTATGTCGATCTCGAACTGCATGAGGAACTCGAGGAAGGCCTGGGCCGCTTCCACGCCCAATACAGGCAGCAGCGACCCGATGGCATCGACGAGACGGGGCTGGCCAACGAGCAGGTCCTGTTTGGCGGGGAAAATACCGACGGGAACGGCAACTACACCATCCTGGAGGCGGAGGGTCACGGCCACTATGTCGGCCTGCTCTATTCGGTCTATTCGCGGCGCCGTTCCCCTCTATGGGACTGGTATGGCGAGGGCGACGACATGATCTTCGTCGATGGCGAGCCGGGCATTTCCGTGCCGGATGCGGTGCGCAAGCCCGATCCGCGTATCGGCCCGAAGGCCGAACTGGTCGGCGATCGTGGCGAGACCAGCCCCGGCGCCAACGACGCATGGCCGCCGACGCTGCACGGCACCGGCACGGAAGATTATTTCAATACGGCATGGTGCCCGACACAGGACTACAGTGCGTCCTATCACGGCATCATCGCCGCCGGCGGGCCGAACTGGACCGAGCCGGTTACGCTCTATCGCTGGCACATAGAAGACCCGGTCATCTTTCACAAACGCATCCGGGTGACCATCGAGCACGGTCACGCCAATCGCCGCTCTGACGACATCTCGTCGGTCGCTTTCTGGTATCAGGCGGAACCGCACAAGCCGTTCGAAGAGCTTGCCGATGTCGAGAACCGCATCCCCACCTTTCGCGCGCCTTATCACAATTGGAACGCCGCCTTCGACGAGAAGAGGCGTTAGGCCGGGATGCGTTCGAGTTGAAGCGTGCATCCCGCGCTATCTGCGTCGGGGCGCGACCCTGCCGTAGCGCGCCGCCTCAGCTGCGAGGTGGAAGTTGCTGGACAGACCAGGTGTTGCCGTCGGGATCCTCAAAGAAGACAAATCTGCCCCAGGGAAAATCCTTGATATCGCTGACCACGATACCTTGAGCTGCCAGGTGCCGGTGTGCCTCATCAATATCGGGCACGACCAGTTGCAGGCCTCTTATGGATCCCGGGGGGCTGTCGACGAGGCCCTTGCCCATGGCAATCGAACAGGCCGAACCGGGCGGCGTCAATTGCACGAAACGTATCTCGTCGCTTACGGTGTGGTCGTGATCGAGATGAAAGCCGACCTTGCCGACATAAAAGGCGATTGCTCTATCGACATCCGATACGGGGACCGGGACCAGTTCCAGCTTCCAATCCATGACAGGCCTTTCGCAGCTTGATCGGCAAGTGGTGCCGAACACCGTGGACGACATCCGCCATCTTCCCAATGCCATTGTCGGCGCGGGCCGCTCATTCAGTCAAGAGATGTCCGGCAAGAGATATCCGGTTCGGGCAACGTGAGGACTGGTCTCATTGCCGGCCTAGACGGCGAGGCGTTCGGAACCGATGAGCGCAAGCCCAGTTAGGGGGACAAAGACGCATTTCGGATCAGCAGAGACGGCTTTCATGATCGGAACGCAGATGGCCGGATACGACCATGGGAAGGTTGCGCGCGCCGTTGACGTTCGAAGAGCTGCGCGCCTCGAGACGGCGCTCACCGAAGCTGGCGAAGCTCGTCGGCAGCGAAGCCGAAGCGCCAAGAGCAGACCTGACGCAAAGAGGCTCTCCGACCTAAACCGGCTTCCATCGCTTTGCCAGGCTATTTTCACAGGACCACGAAACAATTGTCTCCGGTCGCCGTTTCGCCCGCAGAACCTTTCGAGGAGGCGACGATGAGCACAACCGGCTTGGACGTTTTTGACAAAACGCTGCAACTAACAAACATCTGGCTCGACGAGATCATGGCGGATCTTGGTCCAGATCGCCACGTCGCCTGGCACACATTGGGCGCCGTTCTGCGAACCCTGCGGGACAGGCTACAGATCGGACTGGCGGCCAAATTGGGAGCCGAACTGCCGCTGCTCGTGCGCGGCGCCTACTATGATCGCTATCGGCCCGCCGACATGCCCGACAAGACACGCTCGCTCGAGGAGTTCCTGCAACACATCGCCGATGAATTGAAATCGACCCGTCCTGTCGATCCCGAGGATGCAGTACGCTCGGTATTTCGCGTGCTTGCACGGCATATCGACCTTGGCCAGTCGGCAAAGGTGCGAGATGCGCTGCCAAAGGAAATCCAGGCGCTCTGGCCTGAAAGCGTAGGCGTCAAATAGCGGCGATCCTGCTCATGCGGACGTGCGACGGACCAACTGCCACGAAACGCTGAAAAGGGTAGGTATTGCGCCCGGTGTTGCCGAAATCAATGAGATCAGATGATCGGCAAAATGGTCGTAGTGGGCCGTTTCAGGACCGATCGTCGTCAATGCCGTATGACGCCCTCGTCGATATTGCCACACCCGATGACCGCTATGTCGCCCGGCACGGAGAGCCCGGCCTCCTCGAATGCGTGCAGGGCGGTCACGGCGGCAAGATCGGATTCGACGAAAAGCGCGGTCGGCCGGTCCATGCGGGCGGCCAGCGCCGTGACATTGGCAAACGCAGCCTTGCGCGCCTCTGCACCGCCGATCACAAGGTCATCTCGCAGCGGAAGGCCGCGTGCTTGCAGGAAGCTGTGATAGGCGGCGTGACGGCTTCCGTTCACCGCTTGGGGGTTTAGAAACCTGCCGACGGTGTCCAGGTCGTCACGAACGCCGCACGATGTGTTCCGCAAGGCGATGGGCCTCCTCGGCAATCGCCAATATTATGCCTGATTTGCGCGTGGAGGCGAAATCCAACCCGGCGAAGTAGATGCCTGGCAGGGCGGCCACGCCATCCTCGTGAACAGGCTGTCCTTCCGGGTCGAGCAGACCGGAAAGCCTCACCCAACTGAAATCGCCCTTGAATCCGGTGCACCACACCACGGTCGTGATGCCGGACTCGGCAGCATCAAGAGAACGGACAGCCGGATTCGGCAGCTGCGCTGCGACAGTCTCCGCTGGGTCGGGTTCCGAAACGGGGGCATCGATTCCGGAGCGGCTGATGTATTCGTCGATATAGCGTTTGACGTTGGCGGCGGCCTCATCCGCAAAACGAACATGCTCTTCGAGATCGTCGGCGAATGACAGACGGCCGTCATCTTCGACGCCTGCGAACCGCCCCAGCAGCACGACACCTTGGGCGCCGAGCCCTTGCAGGCTTATCGTGTGTTCTACCCCAAGCAGACCACGAGGTGGAATGCGCCCCGCAAGTCGAATGATCTCGTCTCGACGCACGTCGAGAAATCCGCTTTCGACGAGCCAGAGCATGATGTCGCGACCTCTGTAGTGCCGCGAGAGCCGCCCGACCCGGCTGGTGGCAAGGAAGACTGTTCGGCCTGCTTCCGCCAGTTCTTCCGCGATCTGGGCACCGGACTGGCCGCTTCCGACCACCAGCACCGCTCCAGCCGGGAGATCAGCGGCGCTGCGATAATCAGAAGCATCGATCTGGCGCAGGCCCGGCGGCAACGCAGCGGCCCAAACTGGGCGCACCGGACAATTCAAGTTGCCGCTGGCGATCACCACGTTGCGTGCCAAAAGTGTTCCGCGCGAGGTGATCAGCCGATAGCCGCCATTCTCGTGCCCGCCGGCGAGCTCGGTCACCACAGTGTCCGGTTCGACCGGCAATTCGTTTCGCCTGGCGAAATCCTCAAGCAGGGCGACGAACTGGTTGCGCGTCAGGGCACCGAACGGATCCGAACCGTCATAGCAGTCGCCGGGCATGACGGTCTGCACGTTGGGCGTATTCATCCGGAAGGAATCCCACCGCTGGGTGCGCCAGGTCTCTCCGATGCGGCCGCGCTCCAATACGGCATGGCGCAAGCCTTGCCGAGCCAGCGAATAGCTGACGCCCAGACCGGCCCAGCCGGCCCCGACTACTACTGCATCAAGGACGTTGGCATTATCCGTCATTTGCCGCGGATCCGGAGGCTAGCGCCGTTGCAGCGCTGTGAGGCGGCACTGGCGCCATCAGCGTAACGCCTCTGCCAACGGACAACCGCCAAACAGCGGCCGATGCTGCCCGAACCCATCCCCTCGATCTGCATGGTTTCGCCCCCGACGCGAGGGCACGATAACAGTTTTATCGGGTCACGGCACGATCAAATACTCATCCGAAACCGGCAATGGTTGCGGCTTAACCTGGAAAGATTGTGAAACCGCCATCGACACGGATTACCTGCCCGTTGATGAAGCGCGCGCGCGGACCGGCGAGGAAGGCCACCGCTTCGGCGATCTCTTCAGGCTCCGCATACCGGTTCAGCGATTTCTTGCTCGAATCCATGCGCTGCGGATCGACCACGCGACTCGCCTGGAACCGTGCCGTCTTGGTGGCGCCAGGGCTTACCGCATTGACGCGTACGCCATCGTCGATCAATTCCTTGGCGAGGCAGCGCGTATAATGGACGACGGCCGCCTTAAGCGTTGAGTAGACCACCTCGGGTGAGCAGCCGATATGCGCTGCCGCCGAGGCGATGTTGATCACCGAGCCCGAGCCCCGCTTGACCATCGGCGGAACGAACGCCTGGCAAACCAACATCGTGCCGATGAGATTGTTCTCGGTTAGAACCTTGATGTCGTCGTAGTCGATGTCGAGTGCGTTGTTGGGACTGGGCTTTACGCCCTTGGCGCCGATGTCGCCGCCGGCGCAGTTGACCAGAATGTGCACGTCGCCGAGGTCCGCCTCGATCTTCCTCTTCATTTCGGCGACAGCTTGCTTGTCGCCTATATTGCCGGTGACCGCGGTCACCCGTGTCCCATGCTTCTCCAAGCCCCGGGCAGAGTCGCCGAGGTCCGCGAATTCACCATATTGAGATGGCCGGGCCCAATCGAGGTCGTGGACCGCGACGTTTGCGCCAAGTTCGGCCAAGCGGTCGGCCATCACGCGGCCGAGGCCGCGTCCCGAGCCGGTGACGAAGGCGGTCAGGCCGCTGAGGTCTCGGGTGGTCATGCTGATCTCTCCATTGCAATGAAACCGAACTTCTTCATATTGGCGGCGCTGCGGCGGATCATGTCGAGCTCATACGAAACGAGCGCGCCGTCATCGTCGCGCTCCCATGGCGTGCGGTAGTCGGCGTCGTCCGCAAGACGGTTCGCGCGCGCAGCACTCAGGCAGGCCGCGAACTCGCGTGCGGTCTTCGGCGCATATCCGTTCCACCAGTCGTCCGTGAGACAGCGAACGTGACGGGCCTCCAGCGCGCCCGGTTCGAGCACCGCCGTCAGCGTGTCGTGGTGCTCGCCAAGGATGGCTGCCAGTTCGCCAAAAGGCACGGCGCCGTCGCCGATCGCGCAGCGGACCAGACGGTAGCCCTCATCCGTGAACTGCACGCGATAGTCCTTGAGGTGAACGTGGCGGACATAGGGTGCGATCCGCTGCGTGAAGGCAAGCGGCGCCTCGCCGACAGGAAAAGTGTTGCCGGTGTCGTAGGTGATGCCGACGCCCGGTCCGCCGAGCTCGCAGAACGCGACCAGTTCGTCGCTGCCGAAGTCCTGATGGTTCTCGATGCCGAGTACCCGGCCCTCGGCCGCCGCACGCGGTCCCCAATCTGTCAACGCAGCGCGGATCGTCGTATTGAACTCACTCCATTTCCGGCCCCAGGCGTTGCGGTCGCCGCACAGGACAGGCGTCAGTGCGATACGGATCGTCGTCGCCTCGAGCAGGCGCGCAGCCCGAAATGCGTTGTCCAGCGGACCTGCCACCAGCAGCCCGCCGCTCACCACGGGGACAATATCGAGCGCACTCATACGCTTGCGCAGCGCGACGATTTCGGCATCCGGCAAGTCGGTCAACCAGGGTTCGTAGATCTCGAGCGTGCGTGCGCCCAGTTCCTGCGCCAGCGCGATGAAGCCTTCGAGTCCCACGCCGTCCGGATTGTGCCGCGGCGTGCCACGGCCCTGCAGTCCGAGATAGTAGGTCAGTCCGTAGGGGTTGAGGCCGAGACGAAGCATCAGCTTGGCGGTTCCAATGGAGGGCGGAGAGGGGTCACTAGCGCAGGCCGGCATCGACGGTGATGGACTGCTTCGTGATCATGCGGCTGTCATCCGCTGCCAGGAAGAGCACGGTCCGTGCAATCTCCTCGCCCAGGAGGACGCGACGGATCAATTGCCGCTGCACCGTCTGGTCGACTGCCTCCTGCGTCTTGAACCACAGCTCGCGCTGCCGCTCGGTCATGACGGCGCCGGGTTCGACTGCATTGACGCGGATGTTGTCGGGTCCGAACGACCGCGCCAACGCACGCGTCAGCGCCACCACAGCCCCTTTGGCGGTGGCGTAGGCCACCATCTGGTCCGCTCCGAAACGCCAGGCAATGGAGGAGAAGTTTATGATCGAGCCGAAGCCGAGTTCCTGCATATGCGGATGCACAGCTTGAGCGGCGAAGAAGTGATGCCGGAGATTGATGTCGAAGCTGCGGTCCCAATATTCGGCCGTCACTGCGTCGATGGGATGGCGCTGATCATTGGCAGCGTTATTCACCAGGACGGCGACCGGACCAAGCCGCGCGCGCACGCCTTCTACCGACGCCTTTAACGCATCGACGTCGGTCACGTCGCAATGGAGATATAAGGGAGCCCGCCCGGCGGCACCGCCGAGCTCGCGCAGCAACGCCTCCGCTGGTTCGTCCTGCACATCGAGAAAGGCTACCCGGGCGCCATTCGAGGCGAAGGCGCGGACCATATCGGCGCCGATGCCGGAGGCGCCGCCGGAGATCAGCACGACCCGATCGGCCAAGCTCGGATAGGTTGCGAATTGTACGGACATCAAATTACAGAAGCGCCTTGGTTGTTGGATCGAACAGGCAGGCGCGCGACATATCGATGCCCAGCGTTATCGTCTCGCCCATGACGGGAGCGTCGTCCGGCTCGAAGCGGCCGGTGATCTCCAGGTCACCCAGCCTGAGCACGGCAAGCGTCTCGGCCCCGGTCGGCTCGACCAGCTCGACCGGCGCCTGCATGGACGCCACAGCAGGTTTGCGGGACTTCAGGTCGGTCGTGAAACGGTAGATGTGTTCCGGCCGGATACCGAGCACGACGTCCTTTGGCGCACCGGCGGGCATCGGCGCAGCAAGGGCAAGGCTGGCGTCGCTGCCGTCAGCGGCGCGTACCGAGATGCTGGTCGAGCCGGTAAGCCGCGCCGGGATGAAATTCATCGCCGGCGATCCCATGAAACCGGCAACGAACATGTTTGTCGGCCGGTCGTAGATCCGCTTCGGCGTGTCGAACTGCTGTACCGAGCCCTGGTTCATCACCGCAATGCGGGATGCAAGCGTCATCGCCTCGACCTGATCGTGGGTGACATACACCGTGGTCTTGCCGACGCGATGGTGGAGCTTCTTGATTTCGGTACGCATGTCGACGCGCAGCTTGGCGTCGAGATTGGACAGGGGCTCGTCGAACAAAAACAGCTTCGGGTCGCGGACGAGGGCACGCCCCATCGCAACGCGCTGCCGCTGGCCGCCCGAGAGCTGGCCAGGCTTGCGTTTAAGCAGCTGTTCGATCTGCAGGAGTGCGGCAACGCGCTGGACAGCTTCCGCTTGCACCGCTTTGGGCACGCCGCGGCTTTCCATGCCGAAGGTGATGTTCTGGCGCACCGTCATCGTGGGATAGAGGGCGTATGACTGGAACACCATCGCAATGTCGCGGTCCTTGGGTTGCACCGAGTTCACCAGCCGGTCGCCGATCCAAATCTCTCCCGACGTGACGGTTTCCAGGCCGGCAATCATGGCGAGCAAGGTTGACTTGCCGCAACCCGACGGACCGACAAGCGCGACGAATTCTCCGGTCTTAGCCTCGAGATTGATGCCGGAAAGAATCTCGAGCGAGCCGTAGCTCTTGTGAAGGTTGCGGATCATCAACGCGGACATGGGCGACGCCTCATTTGATGGCGCCCTGCGTGAGGCCGCGCACGAAGTATTTGCCACCGAACAGATAGATCAGCAGCGGTGGCAACGCGCCGATCAGCACGGCTGCGCTCATCACATCGTAAGCACGTGCGGTCGTGCCGCCGGCCGTGAGCGCGACCAACGCCGCCGTAATCGGCTGCTGCTGGCCCGACGTGAAGACGACGCCGAACAGATACTCGTTCCAGATGCCGGTGAACTGCCAGATGACGGTGACAATCAGAATGGGCGGCGACAGGGGCAGGATGATCTTGCGGAAGATTCGCCAGAAGCCGGCGCCGTCAATGCGCGCCGCCTTGATAAGGTCGTCCGGTATGCTGACGTAGAAATTGCGGCAGAACAGGGTGGTGAACGAGATGCCCTGGACGACGTGGATCAACACCAGCCCATATGTGGAATTGGTCAGGCCGAGCTTGCCGAGCAGGAACGCCCACGGCATCAGCGAAATCTGGCCGGGCATGAATACGCCGAGCAGCATCAGATTGAAGGTCAGTTCGGAACCCCTGAAGCGCCATTTGGAGAGGATGTAGCCGTTCATGGCGCCGAGAATGGTCGAGATGATTGTGGCGGGGATCGTCATCGCCAGCGAGTTGAAGAAATTGCGCTTCATGCCCTCGCAGGTACCGCTGACACAGTAGGATCCCCAGGCCTGCGCCCACGCATCGAACCGGAAGCTGCGAGGTACGGAGATGAGGCCGTTGCGGGCAATCTCCGACTGCTCGCGCAATGAGTTGAAGATCACCACCAGCAACGGCACGAGATAGACCATCGCGAAAAGCGCCAGCACGGCATAGACAAGGAAGCGGCTCCAGAAATGCCGGCGCGTGGCTGCGGCAGCTTCCGGATCAAAGCCGGTCGGATTGGGGCGGGCCGGGTCAAAGCTGGCATTGGGGGCAATTTCAGCCATTGCGGCCCTCCGCCCGCCGGCGCCAGACGATCCACAACGAGTACGGCACCAGCACCACCGCGACTGCCGCGAGCATCATCATCGCCGCGGCGGCACCCTCGCCGATTTGCCCGCGCTGGAACATCAGGTCGTAGACATAGATGGCGGGGAAGGTGGTGGACACGCCTGGCCCACCCCGCGTCAACGCCGCCACCAGGTCGAAGGTCTTGATGGCGAATTGTATCTGAATGACCGCCACCGCCAGGAATATCGGGGCGATGGTGGGCAGGATGACCCTGCGATAGGTCCGGAAAACCGACGCGCCGTCGATTTGCGCGGCTTTGACGAGATCCGGATCGACCGACCGCAGACCGGCCAGGAAAAGTGCCATCGCGAAGCCGGACGACTGCCAGATACCGGTTATGATCACCGCATAGATCGCCGTGTTGCGGTTGGCCGTCAGGGCGAAGCTGAAGTCGGTCCAGCCAAGCCCGCGAACGAAGGCCTGGATACCGTCGACAGGGTTATAGAGCCAGCTCCACACCGTACCGGTGACGATAAAGGACACCGCCAACGGATAGAGGAAGATAGTGCGCCAAACCGCCTCGCCGCGGACGCGCTGGTCGATCGCGATCGCGAGCAGCAGGCCAACCGCCATCGAGCCAACGATATAGAAGCCGCTGAACAGGAAGAGATTCGTATAGGCGATGTTCCAGCGCCGGTTTGCCCAGAGCGAAGCGTAATTGTCGAGGCCGACGAACCCATAGGTCGGCAACAACGACGAATTGGACAGCGAGATGTAGAGCGTCCAGAGCGTGAAGACGAAAACATAGACGAAGCTCGCCGCTATCGACGGCGCCAGCACCAGAATGGGCACCATCGTGCCAAGGCGCTCGCGCCACGGACGGGTCGTGGCGGCTGCGGCCGGTACAATCAGGTCATGGGTGGACATCGGGCTGCTCCGGCGAAGTCAGGCCGGGCGCTTCGCCCCCGGCCATCATCGGCAGCTTCACTTCTGCGCTTCGGCCGCATCCGCCATGGCATTGGCCGCGTCCTGCGCACTCATATCCGGCGTCGCCACAAACTCGGTGATTGTATCCATGATTGCGCCGCGGACTTTTTGCGGCACCGTCATGTTGTGCGCCATGGAACGGACGAGCGTGCCGGCGGCGATCGAGGCTTGCAGATCCTTTTGCGAGAGTTGCTGGCAGGGATTGAAGCCGTTCGAAAGATCGACGTCGAGGCGGGCCGGGATGGAGCCTTTGGTCTGATTGAAAATGGTCTGGAACTCGGGTGACAGGATGATGCTGGCAAGCAGCTTCTGTCCCTCGATGTAGTCCGGGTCCTTCTGCTTGAAGAACACGACCGAGTCTGAATTCAGGATGAAGCCGGGCTTGCCCCAATCGGTCGGCGCCTGGGCACAGACATAGTCGGCGCCCTCCTTGAAGCCGCCAGCCGTCAGCAGGCCGATCGTCCAGTCGCCCATGATGTGGAAGGCGGCCTCGCCGCGGCCGACCAGATGCGACATGGTATCCCAGTCGCGTCCGTTCATGCCGGGATCCATGTACTTCGAGGTCATGGTGCGGAACTGCTCGAAGGCCTTGACCATGCCGTCGCTGCGCATCGCCTCGACGTCGCCCTCGACGAAAGCCTTCTTGTACAGATCGAGGTTCTGACCGTACACGACAACTTCGAAAACGGTCGAGTCGGTCCAGTCGGCGGTCGAGTGCGAAATGCAGATCTTGCCGCTGGCCACGATCTTGTCGCAGGCGGCGTTGAATTCCGCCCATGTCTTCGGCATCTCGGTGACGCCCGCATCCTTCATGACCTTTGGCGATGCCCACAGCCAGTTGATGCGGTGGATGTTCATCGGCGCCGCCACCCAATTCCCCGTCGGCTTCATCACCGGCAGCAATTCGGGAGCGACGACCTTCTTCCAATTTTCCGCCTTCGCCAGGTCGTCGAGATTAGCTGTCATGCCCGTCTCGTTCCATTCGGCGATCTCGGGGCCTTTGAGCTGTACAGCGGGAGGTGCGTTGCCGGCGATCACATCGGCACGCAGTTTGGCCAATGTGTTGGCTGTATGGCCGGCGATGGAGGTCTGCTGCCAGGTGCCACCCTTGGCGGTAAACATCTCGCCGAGCTTGGCGATAGCCTGGGCGTCCGATCCGGTCGCCCATTGGTGCAAGAGGTTGGTCTTGGGCTCCGCGAGTGCTGCTCCGGTAAGCAAGGTGAAGGCGGTAGCGGCCGCAAAGGCCGTCCTCAGATATTTCATCGTTTCACTCCCATATGTGATGCACGGTTCGTATCGACCGCTTGTGGCCCGCGATTTGAGGTCGTGGCCGGTGAGATGCAGTAATCTCCGTTCTTTCCAAGATGACATATTTGGGCTATCAGTCAACGTCCTTTGTGCTCATCATGAACAAACCTTCGCTTAGAAATTGGCTGATCGACAGGCCGTCCGCGTCGCCGGAGAGCCTGATCGTCCGATGCCTGCGTGAGCGCGGCGTCCTTTCTGCGTCGCAAATTACCCGCATTACCGGTTTGGCGCGGTCGACGGTTTCAACCGCGCTCAATGGCTTGAGAAAATCGGGGATGGTGATCGAATCCTCGGCCCATCATGACGCGGCCAGGGGTATCGGCAGGCCTGCCACGGCATTGACGCTTAATCCCGCTGCGGGCACCTGCGTCGGCATCCATCTGGGCCTCGACGAAATGCGATGCGTCGTCGCCGACGTCTCGCATTCTTTCATTGTCGAACAAACTATCCCCATGGGCCTGGACTACCAGCCGCAGCAGGCGGCGCAGCTCGCCAAGTCAGTAATTGCCCGATGCTATGAAGAGAACGGTCTGCCGATGGCGGGGCTCCTGGGGGTTGGGGTCTCCGTCTCGGGCCCAGTCAGCCGCGAAGGAGTGGTGCTGCGCGCGAGTATCGTTCCGACCTGGGCCGGGGTCAACATCCGCGATGTGTTTGGGCCGACCCTCGAACAGCCGATCTTCGCCGATAATGAGAGCAACTGCTCGGCCATTGCGGAGTTGATGTGGGGTGCGGCCGTCGGCCAAGACGACTTCGTGCTCTTCAAGGTCGATCTGGGCGTCGGCGGGGCCATTGTCCAGCATGGCCGGCTGGTGAGCGGCATCGCCGGCGGCGCCGGCGAATTCGGGCATATCAGCATCGATCCCAGCGGTGACCTTTGCCGGTGCGGCAATCGCGGATGCCTGGAGCTCTATGCCAGCTTTGCCCGGCCGCTCGAGCAGATTTCGCGCATCGTGCGGCGGCCGGTCACGATGGACGACGTGATCATGATGGCCGAGCAGGGCGACGTAAGGGCGCTGCGGATGATCGAGGACACCGCCGAGTTCGCCGGACGTGGGCTCGGCTTGATCGGTTCGGTGCTCAATCCGCCGCTCATTATCATCGGCGGCCGCATGGCCTTGGCGGGCGACATTCTCCTGGCGCCACTGATCGCGTCATATGAACGCCACACGCTCATCAAGTCCCGCGATGTGGCGCCCGCGCTGCGCACGCGGATAATCGTTGGCAAGCACACGGAGAACGATGCATTGCTCGGCGCGGTCGGCCTCGTGCTGCGCCACAACAGCCGACTGCGATGATATGGCTACGTTCCAGGTAAACCTTGCCGTACGAAGGCAGAGGTCATGGGTTCGAATCCCTTCGGGTGCACCAAACACCGCCATTTGCCGCCGCCTACGGCGCACGCGCCGGCCAGAGCACGCCAGCCTAGCAGGGGCGGCGACTGATTGAGTTCGAATCCTTTGAGGCGATGACGGCTCGGCCCTCATTTTGCGACATTTGGGGTCTGGTCGCACGTAAGCGGACATCACACTTCGGCGCCCACGACGCCCCAGCGATCGGCCCAGGATTCCAACGTACCCGCCCAAGGACTATCAGTCTGCATTGATTGGGTCTGCACCTTGTGGCCGTTGCGAGAGTTCAGCGATCAGATGGTCGGCAACGACCCTAACGGAGGGGAGCTGCCCGCGACGATGCGGCATCAGCAGAGTCGTCGCCACGCCACGCGCTGTCCAGTCCGGTAAGATGCGGACAAGCGCGCCGGACTCGATCAGCGGCGCACAGAAGCTGCCCGCCAGGCAAGCCACGCCGAGCCCGGCCCTCGCGGCTTCCCGCAAGGAGACGGTTTCGTTGGCGATATAGCGCGGAGATGGCGTGACCTCCGCAACGACGCCTTGCCCATCGTGAAGCGTCCAGACCCTCTCCGACGACGATGCCATAATCCCATCGAGCCCGTTCGCTTCCTCGGGTCGAGAAGGCATGCCGTTCTTCCGAATATAGTCGAGCGAGGCGACGAGCCAGGCGGGGTCGTAATCGATGCGACGTTGCACGAGTTCGGTATCCGGCAACGGGGCGAAGTGGTTGCGGATGGCGATGTCGAAACCTTCCTGCACGATGTCCACGAACCTGTCGGAGACGTCGAGCATGATGCGGACCTTCGGATAGCTCGCTGCGAGACGCGGGAGGATCGGCGCTAGACGGAACTGGGCGATCGGCAGCGATGCCGTGATCCGCACCGTTCCGCTCGGTTCCGCAAGGCGACCCTTGATCACATGCTCGGCCGCCTCCGCTTCGATCAGCATGGCGGCGGCATGACGATGAAAATCTCGGCCGATCTCGGTCACGGTGAAGCTGCGCGAGGTCCGCTGGACCAGACGCACGCCAATCGCCTTTTCCAGCTCGGAGAGCCGCTTGCTGAGAGTGGACTTGGGGATGCCCAGGGCACGCCCCGCCGCAGCGAAGCCGCCATGATCAACTACTTGAACGAAAACGAGGAGGTCGTTGAGATTCAGCATCCGGAGCTCTCATCGTTCCTAAATGTGGACGATAGGTCTACAGATAACCCACTACTGCTTCTGCGTCCAATATTGCATCTCTTTGTAGCCGCCGCCGTGGGGCGGGGCTGCAATTCGGAACGTAGAAGGACGCACGTACATGGCCAATATCTCGATCCTCGGCCTCGGGGCTATGGGGCAGGCGCTGACCGCCCGATTTCTTTCGCAGGGCCACACGGTCACGGTCTGGAACCGCACGCCCGGCAAGGCCGCATCACTGCTTGCCAAAGGCGCGCGCGAGGTGAAGTCCGCCGCCGACGCGACCGCCGCAAGCGACGTCACCGTGATGTGCGTGCTGGACTATGCCGCGTCGGATTCGGTGATCGATGATGCGGCATCGGCGCTCTCCGGGCGTTCGCTGGTCAATCTGACCAACGGCACGCCGGCACAGGCGCGCGCCACGGCCGAGCGGATTGCCAAGCTGGGCGCCGCCTATCTCGACGGCGGCATCATGGCGACGCCTCCGATGATCGGCGGCGAACATGCGCTTATCCTCTACAGCGGCTCCAAAGCGGCCTTCGATGCGCACGCCCGAACGCTCGAGGCGCTTGGCGCCGCGAACTATCTCGGCGGGGATGCCGGGCTGGCATCGCTGCACGACTTGGCCCTTCTTAGCGGCATGTATGGCCTTTTCGCCGGCTTCTTCCACGCTACCGCGCTCGTAGATTCCGAAGGCATTGGCGCGGGCGCTTTCCTCAAGCTCCTTGGCCCATGGATGACCGCGATGATGGGCGAGCTGCCGGGATATGCGTAGAAGATCGACAGCGGCAGGCATGGCGTGAATGTGGTGTCGAACCTCGGGATGCAGGCCGCCTCACTGGACAACATCCTCACAGCTACCCGGGAGCAGGGCGTCGCCACCGATCTGCTCGACCCCATGCTGGACCTGTTCCGCAAACGGGTGGGAGGCGGATTCGGAGATGAGGATATTTCAGGTGTTTTCGAGCTGATCCGGCGAAAGAGCGGGAAAGGCGGGTGAAGCCGTCGTGGATGGCGCCATATCCCTCGCCGCTGCCGACATTCTCGGCCTCCCGGGGAGGCGGTGCACCAGCGTCCAAAATGAACCCAGCTTCGGGGTTCGCTGCCCGCCGGCAAGCGGTTCGTCATCCTCTCCTCGCGCGGCGATGCGGGATACACTCCCGGCGGTCGGCTGGAATTCGAGTTTTGCACGGGATGATGGCTGGAACACTCGGTCAGGCTCCGCTTGATCCGGACGACTTCCCTGCGTCCTCAATGACGTCGTAGTGGCATACACGCGGATCGAAGGAGAGCAGCTCGGCGACAGCGCCCGGTTCGACGACCGCCTTTTCGACATCTGACCCGGCAAATCTGCCGAGGGCCTCCATCGATTGCCACCGGGTCTGCACCTGAAATTCGATTTCGGCATCAACTTTGCGCACGCTCAACTGCGCTCCGAGAAATCCGGCCGTCTGGAGCAATGCCGGAAGGACACTGGTTCTGAAGTGGTTGGGATAACCGTGCGGATTGGACGCCGCGGCGCGAGCGCGCCATTGACGAATAACCATCTTGCTCTCCTCGATGCGTTGCCGCCAAGCAGCGGCATGTGGACCTCAAATATCTAATGCACAACTCTGGCCGCGCTGAGCCAGGCTGGGCAACCACGTCGGCGACGTCAGCCAGCGTATCGTCGTCGACGCGGGGCAACTACAACTCGATTCGCTGTCGGCCCAAGGCGTCGCGGAACTCGATCGGGCCGGGGCGCGCGCTGCTGAGCAGTTCTGGTTTCGTAGACGCGTCTAAGCATCGGCACAGCCTACATATTGACTTGTATGATGCAACCCATATGGCCCGTCGCAGGCTGTGCCGCCTCGCGTTTGCGCATCTGGTAGGGGAGCCGCGACGGCGGCTCCCCAATTCCTCATACCCCGACGTGCACCGGCGCAGGGGCCGGCGTTCTGTCCCGCGAAAGAAGGAGCAGCGCAAGCGTTGCACCGGTGGCGGCGATGATCACACAGGCCCAAAAGCCCGCCGCATACCCTGCGGTCAGTGCTGCGGGGGTATCCGACGTCCCCGTCATCGAGACAGCGACGGTGGCGGTGATAGCTACCCCCAGAGCAGCGCCAATCTGGAACATCGCGCTGTTTATCCCGGACGCGAGGCCTGCGTCGGCTTCCTTGACCTTCGAGAGAGCTGCAACGGAACCGGCAACGGCAGCCATTCCGATACCAGGCCCGAAGGCGATCAAGCCCGGAAGCAGATGCGCGAGGTAGGTGCCTTCGGGAACAATGAAGGTGAAGAGTGCGCACCCAGCGCCCATCAAGAGCATGGCGATCACGGCAATCGCACGCGCCCCGGCCCGGCCGATCCATTTACCCGTCAGTGTTGAGGAGACGATCGACAGGATTGCATAGATCATCGTGCCAAGGCCAACGACAAGCGGCGAGTAACCCAGGACCTTCTGGGCATAAAGCGACACCAAAAGTGCCATGCCGAATACGAGCGCCCCGGCGAAGAGCATGGTCAGGTTCCCGCCGACAAATGAGCGAGACCGAAAGATGGCAAGGGGAACAAGCGGGTTATTCACCCGCCTTTCGATCAACACGAATGCGCCGAGCAGTCCGAGCGTTGCACCCAACAGGCCCAGGGTTTGCGGATGGGCCCAGCCAACGCTGGGAACCTCGGTGATCGCCAGTACGAATGCCACGAGCGCCGCGGTAATCGTCACGGCGCCGCCGAGATCGAAGCCACCGCGGCTGCCGATAGCACGGCTCTCGCGCAGCGTGAACGGGCTGAGCCCCAGGATCATGGCGCAGATGGGGACATTAATGAAGAACACCCAGCGCCAACCGAGCCAATCGGCAAGCGGTCCACCCACCAGCAGCGCGGCGGTGGCCCCGCCGGCTCCCATCGCGGACCATAGCCCCAGGGCTCGATTCCGTTCATTTCCCTCGAAGGTGGTCATGAGGATCGATAGGGCGCTGGGGGTCAATACGGCAGCGGCAATTCCTTGAACAACCCGGGCACCGATGAGAAATCCTGGATTGCCGGAAAGCCCGCACGCCAGCGAGGCGACAAGGAAAGCAGCTGTGCTCGCCATAAACAGGCGCCGCCGACCCAACAGATCCGATACTCGACCCCCGAGAAGAAGAAGCCCGCCCAGAGCCAGCATGTAGGCGCTCATCACCCACTGCACCGCGGATGGGGTGAAACCGAGTTGTGCCTCGATCGAGGGTAAGGCGAGGAGGACGATCTGTCCGTCAAGGCAAACCATAAAGAAGGCTACGCAAAGTACCGCCAATGCAATCCAGCGTCGTGGATCGGGTGCGGCGGAAAAATTCTTGGATGGGATATCCATGGGAAAGTCCTTTTGCTTGCCTGCGGCGCGATAACGCCACGAGGGAGGCGCAAGGTGATTGACTTACCGCCGGTTTGGCAAGTACCTACTATTTTGTAGGTACCCTATCGGAGCGATGTGATGGCAACGAACTTACCTGAAGCCTGCGGCCTGGGGCCGGCATTCCTTGTGATCAGCGGCAAGTGGAAAGGCACGATCCTCTGGCTTTGCCGGAAGCAGCCGCGGCGGTTTGGCGAGTTGCGTCGCCTTATTCCCGACATGAGCGAGAAGATGCTCATCCAGCATTTGCGAGAGATGGTGGCGGACGGACTCCTTGACCGACACGATTTTGGGGAGGTTCCGCCTCGCGTCGCATACTCGTTGACTGACCTAGGTCTGGAGCTGGACGACGCTCTTGCTCCGCTTGCGCACTGGGGTCTCAAGCATTCGGATCGACTGACACGGGATCGACCAATGTCGCTGGTCAAGGCGTAGCGCCTTAGGTGCGGCGGTGTGCTGTGCGCGAGTATCGTTCCGACCTTGTTTGGGCCGACCCTCGAACAGCCGATCTTCGCCGAAAATGAGAGCAACTGCTCGGCCATTGCGGAGTTGATGTGGGGTGCGGCCGTCGGCCAAGACGACTTCGTGCTCCTCAAGGTCGATCTGGGCGTCGGCGGGCCATTGTCCAGCACGGCCGGCTTCGATGATCCGGCTTCGCTTCAGCGGTGCTCTGAGGCTCGTTGTTCCGCACCATTGCGGGTCCGTCACCCGATATCCTTACGCAGCGGCGCGCAGCTCTCGCCAACGATCAGTGCCGGCTGAAAAACGATGTTGCGCACGGGCTCCGACACTCTTTCCTCGATGCGGTCGACGAGCAGGCGCAGCGCTTCGTTGGTCATGTCGGCAATGGGATGTTCCGTTCTCGTCAGTCGCGGCTTCAGGCCTCCGGCGCCTGCGACGGTGTCGGTAGAGGCGACCGAGACGTCTTGCGGACAGCGCAAGCCGAGATCGGCAATGGCGCGCATCACGCCGATCGCCATGACGCCGTTCGCGACATAGATCGCCGTGGGACGGTCGGGCGAACCCATCATGTCGCGGGCCACCGAATAGGCGGCCTCCTCGCGAAATTCGCCGGACCTGACATGGCCAGGCTGCGGAGTTAATCCCCGCGCGGCCATCGCGTCGATCATGCCGTCAAGCCTGCCCTTGCTGGTCGACAGTTGCATCGGCCCGGTGACCGAACCTATGCGGCGATGCCCAAGATCGAGCAGGTAGTCGACCGCCTGCCTGCCGGCTGCCCGATTGTCTATGCTCACCGTATCGGCGCTGTTGCCTTCGATCGGTCGACCTAGAAGAACGGTCGCGATGCCTTCGAACTCATGCGGCTGATATTGATTTGCGGCGCCCACCGGAACCAGAACCATTCCGTCGCAACCGAGGGTGCGAATCCGCGACAGGATGCGCCGTTCGGTGTCGGGCTTTTCATCGCTGTTGAAGAGAACGAGTGAATAACCCCATGCCGCGACCGCTGCCTCGGCCGACCAGACGATGCGTGCGTAAAACGGGTTCGAGAGATCGGCCACCGCAAGGGCGATCAGCTGGCTGCGGTTGCGACGCAGATTGCGGGCGGCCAGCGACGGTTCATAGCGCAGCTCGCGAATGGCGGTGACGACGCGAGCCCTCAGCTCGGGACTGACAAAGGTCGTATCGTTCATGACGGCCGAAACCGTCGCAGTCGATACGCCTGCCGTTCTGGCGACGTCTTTGATGGTGGCCATTTTGCCCCGATAGCTAATCGTTTCGCTGAACTTTGGTTCAGATTTATCCCTGTGTCCAGCGGATTCATGCTTGCATTGGACTGCGTTTTGCAGGACGTTAGCGAAACGGTTTGCTATCAAGGGGCTCTGACGGCAGACTAGGCGAAGGGAGGAACACCATGAAAAATCTAGCTTGCATTATTGCCGCAGGAGCGCTCTCGCTGGCGACGGCCAGCGCTGCCGCGCAGGACAAGCCGCTTCTTGGCGTTGTGTCGATAAGCGCCACCGAGGCCAACAATGTCCGCTACATCCAGGGCGCGACGAAGGCCGCCGACGAGCTTGGCTGGAAGACCAACGTCGTGGATGCCGCCGGCAGCGCCGACCAGGCGAACGCGGCGATCCAGAATTTCGCGCAGCTCAAGGCGGATGCGATCATCGACATGGTGTTTCCCTATTCGTCGATCGGCGCCGGTCTGGCCGCCGCAGGCGACGCTGGAATACCTGTGGTGACCTGGGGCGGCGGGCTCGGCTCGACCGTTGCCGCAACCAACGGCTCGGGCGGCCCGATGGCGATTCCGGTCGTGGATCTGATGGTCAAGAAGATGGACGGCAAGGGCTCGATACTGGCGCTCACCTACCGGACCGGCGAAGTCTGCCGGAACCGCGAAGTCGTCATGGACGAGATCGTCGCCAAACACCCCGAGATCACCGTCACCAAGAACGAGGTGCGTATTCCCGGCTATTTCGAGGACGGCGCCCAGTACGCCAATGCGTGGCTGGCGTCGCATCCGGCCGGCAAGGAAAACCTGGCGATCTGGGGATGCTGGGACGACCCGGCGATTGGCGCTATCGGCTCGTTGCGCGCCCAGGGGCGCGACGACGTTCTCGTCTACGGCATCAACGGCAATGCCCAGGCGCTGGAGAACATCAAGAATGGCTTCATGACCGCCACGGCCTGGCAGGACAGCTTCACCGAGGGCTACAACATGGTCAAGATGTTGAAGGACATCAAGGACGCAGGCGGCGCATGGCAAGCCAAGGCAGCCGAGGTTCCGGCGGTGCTGGTGACCAAGGAAACCGTCGACGCCTTCCTCAAGGACCATCCGGAAGCCATAAAGTAGGACTTGGTTTGGCGGCGGCGTTCACAAGAGGTGCGCCGCAGCCGGGCGGCGCTGAAATGACGGTCCCATTGCTGGTCGCACGCGATATCGCAAAGGCCTTCGGCGGCACCCAAGCGCTGAAGGGCGTATCGCTCGATATTGCGCCGGGTGAAATCCATGGCCTTGTCGGCGCCAACGGTGCAGGCAAGTCGACCTTCATCCGCATCCTCGCCGGACTGAACCACCCCGACGCCGGTCGTATCGAGCTCGACGGCCGCCGCCAGGAGATTGGCACGCCGCAGCGGGCGACCGAACTCGGCATGAGCTTCATCCATCAGGAGCTTGCGTTCGTGCCGGGCATGACCGTGCTGCAGAACATCATGCTGGGCGTCCCGAAGAAAACGCGCTTCGGGCTGACCGATTGGCGTGCAATCGCGCGTGACGTTGCGCCGATCGCCGGTCGCGTCGGCATATCGGCGCCGCTCAACGCCAGCGTGAAGGGACTTTCGACGGCCGAGATATGGCTGATCAACATTTGCCGCGCCCTGGTGCGCAAGGCGCGCCTGATCGTCATGGACGAACCGACCGCATCGCTTGCCGCAGGTGAAGCGGAACGGCTGTTTGCGATTGTCCGCGATCTTTCCGCGTCAGGGGTGTCGGTGCTCTACATCTCGCACCGGCTGGACGAGATCCTGAACCTGTGCACGCGCGTGTCGGTCTTCCGCGATGGCCGCTCCGTCGCCGAACTCGCCGGAGACGCGCTCCACCGCCCCGCGCTGGTCGAGGCGATCGTCGGCGGTGCAATTCGCGACACTCAAAGGACGGCCACCGCAAGGGCACGCGGCGGTGTCGTGCTGGAAGCGAAGAACCTGACGCGGGTGCCGAAAGTCCGCGGCGTCAGCCTTGAGCTTCACGCCGGCGAAGTGTTGGGCATCGGCGGCCTTGTCGGCGCCGGACGAACGGAGCTCGCGCGGCTGCTTTTCGGGGCGGACCGGCCGGACAGCGGCGAGATGGCGCTGATGGGCCGGCCCTATACGCCCTCTTCCCCCGCGGCGGCCGTCCAGGTGGGGCTTGGGCTGGTCCCGGAGGAGCGCCGGGCGGAAGCGCTCTTCCTGTCCAAGAGTATCGCCTTCAATCTGAGCATCGCCAATCTCGACAGGGTCGCTTTCGGTCGCTACCTGCCGCTGATGAACCGCCGCGCCCGCACGTCTATGGCCGGCGAGATGATCCGCGCCCTGTCGATAAAGGCGCGGAACGCGAGCACGCCGGTCGGCCGTCTCAGCGGCGGCAATCAGCAGAAGGTGGCGATCGGCCGCTGGCTCCAACGCATACCGAAGGTGCTGATCCTCGACGAGCCGACGCGAGGCGTCGATATCGGAGCGCGCACCGAGATCCACCGACTGATCCGCCAGCAAGCCGAGGCAGGAATGGCGGTTCTGGTGATTTCGTCGGAACCGGACGAGTTGCCTGAGCTGTGCGATCGCGTTCTGGTGATGGCGGAAGGCCGCATCGTTCGCGAGCTGACCGGCCTAGCCATGTCGCGGAAGGCAATCGTCGAGGCAAGCTATGTCGAACCCTAAGCACTGATGGAGGACCATCCCTGATGAGCGATGTTGCGATAAGCGCCCGGCGTCTGTCGCCCGGAACCAAGGCGGCGCTCGGTATCTTTGCCCGCTATGGGACGATCATTGGGCTTCTGGCGATGATCGTCACGTTTTCGATCCTGTCGCCCGCCGCCTTTCCAACCGTGGGCAATTTCACCAATGTGCTGAACCAGGCTTCGCTGGCCATGATCATTGCCGGCGGGCTGACACTGGCCGTTGTCGTTGGCGAACTCGATCTCTCCATAGGCTTTGCCGCCAGCCTGCACGGCATTCTGATCACCGGCTTCGTCGTCCACGACAAGCTGCCAATCCCGCTTGCGGTGGTCATCGTCATCGCGCTGGGCGCGGTGATCGGTCTGGTCAACGGCTTCATCGTCACCAAGATCAAGGTCAATTCCGTCATTGCGACGCTGGGCGTCGGAACGATCCTTACAGGCCTGGCCTTCGCCTATTCCGCCGGCGTTCCCATTGTGGCGGGCGTGCCGGAGGCATTTCTCCAGCTTTCCCTTGGCCGCTGGCTGTTCGGCATTCCCAACAACATCATCGTCATGATCCTCGTTCTCGGCGGGCTTTGGGTGCTGGTCGAGCGAACGCCGCTCGGCCAGGAGATCCAGGCCGTGGGCGGCAATGCGGTGGCTGCCCGCCTTGCCGGCGTGAATGTCGATCGTATCAAGATCCTCGGTTTCGTCATTTCGGGAATGTGCGCGGCGCTGACCGGAATACTGCTTGCCTCGCGTCTCGGCAGCGGCACGGCCAGCGCCGCGGACTCCTACTTGCTCACCGCATTCGCGGCTGTGTTCCTTGGTTCGGCGACGCTGCGTGACGGGGAATTCCATGTGCTCGGCACATTGGTCGGCGCTCTCATCATCGCCTTCGGCTTCAACGGCCTCAACATTTTCGGCGCCCCGACCTTCTCGCAATATGTGTTGCAGGGCGCCATCCTGATCATTGCCGTGGGCATGGCGAGCCTGGGCCGCTCGCTGGCGGAACGCTGAAGGAGAAAGCATGACAAGCGAAAACACGCATTGGGAGGTTTACGTCGTCGAATTCGCCCGATCGAAGCAGCAGCCCTGGGTGGATCTCGTCGCAGGCATGTATGACGATGGCAAGGTCGATCTGCCCTTCTCCTTTGTCCTGCTACGCCATGGCGACCGCAACGTGCTGGTCGACACCGGCTTCATTCAGGAAACGAGCACAGCCTTCTCGCTGAAGTTCGACATTCCCCACTGGATTTCGCCGGTTCGCATGCTGGCCGAGCTTGGCATTGCAGCCGGCGCGATCACCGACATTTTTGTGACCCATGCGCATTTCGATCACATGGGATCGATCGCCGAGTTCCCGAATGCAAATCTCTATATCCAGAAAAGCGAATTGCTGTCCTGGTATGAGGCGATCGCATTGCCGCCGCGGTTCGGTTATCTCACCGCCATCATCGATCCCGACACGTTGCGCGCCGCCCTTGATGCATCGGTCGAACACCGCGTTTCGCTGATCGATGGCGACAAGGACGACGTGCTGCCGGGCATCCATGTACGGCTGGGAAGCGGCCACACGATCGGACAGCAATTCGTCATCGTCCAGTCCGCGCGGGGCAAACTGGTCGTCTCCGGCGACTGTGTCTATTCGAAGCGCCAGATCACCGGACACAAGCACGACGGCGTCTATGCGCCGCTGAACAATGCCGTCGGCAGTGTTTGGGAGCAGCTGAAGACCATCGACCGCATCAACACCGCGATCGGCGGCGATCTTGGGCAACTGATCGTCCTGCACGACATAGAGCGATGGAAGGGTCTGCCGGTCATTGCGGAAGTCGAAGGGTTCCGGATCGTCAGGGCCGGATAGGAAAATCGAAGGCGGCCTTCGCGGCAGCCTCTTCGTACGGAGCTCGACCGGTGACGCAGCTCTCATGGGCCGCTCCGGCCGAAAGGACTGTCAAAGACTTACGAATTGCTGGCCGAAGCGACGGTGCTGAGGTTCGCTAAGCTACACGCACCGTGCGCTGCCTCGGCTTGATCGCGGTGGCGAGCAGCAGGCCGGCGACGATGAAGGCGGCGCCGGCGAGATCGTAGTCGTGCAAGCTTTCGCCAAGGAACAGATAAGCGAGCACGGCGACGAAGGCGGTCTGCAGATAGAGCAGCATGCTGGCGCGCCCGGCGCCAAGCGTCTCGACGCTGCGGTTGTAGAGATAGTACATCAGAGCGCCGCCCGGGCCGGCAACATAGGCGAGGGCCAGAAGGCCGTTCGCATGCAGCGCCGAACGATCCCCGGAAAACAGTTCCCAGAGATAGAGAGGCAGTGCGGCCAGCGCGCCGGCTCCCAGCAGCAGGACCACCATCGGCAGAAGCTCAATGCCGAATTTCGCGCGACGCAGCAGCACGGTGTAGAGGCCCCAGCAAAGCGCGCTGCCGACGATCCACAACTCGCCGGGATTGAACCGTAGCTGCATCAGCGCGGCAAGGTCGCCGCGCGCCACGATCACCACCATCCCAGCCAGAGCGACCAGCGCTCCAAGCGCTTTCCAGACACCGAGGGGCTCGCCAAGCACGAAGCGGGCAAGCACCATGGTCATGATCGGCGACAGCGCCATGATGATGCCGGCGGTTGTCGCGTTGGTGTAGTTGAGGCCCGTGTAGATCATGCCCTGACACAAGGTCAGCCCGATGGCGCCGATGGCCAGCACCTCGATCACCCGGGATTGGATCAGCACGAGCATCGCCCCGTGATGACGATGGACGATAGGCAGCAGGATCGCGCAGGCGAGCGTCAGCCGCCAGAAGCAGAGCGCCCAAGGCGGCATCTCGGGGGCAACCCACTTGGCGGCAATATAGACGCCGGCGGACAGGAGCCAGCAGAGCGTCGCGAGGGAATAGGCGAGCGGAAGTGATGCGCCGGGTGTCGCCTTAGCTACATTTGGCTGTGCTATCGGCAGTGATTGGATATCCGTCTCCTCCCATCGCAGACTTTAGCAGATTTGCAGCGTCTTGCTAAGCAGCAACAACAGCTGGTTCACCGGCTGGTGCAATCGGTGGGTCATTGTGGGTCCCGCCGTTCACGGTCTCGTTCCATTCGAACGCATGTTGGCCCATGAGCAACTCGATACCGAAAAGCGCAAGCCGTATCGATTTCGCGCGATACGAATCTGAGATTCATATTGCGCGACAGATATTCGCGCGGTTGCCACAATCTTCTCGCGCCATATTTCTGCCGAGAGCAGATCTGTCGCGAATTCCTGGCCCTCGGATCCGAGCGCCGCTGTTTTTTTCGAAGCAATTGGAAGAATAAGCCACTGACTTCCGTTTGCACAAAGAGCGCGACACATATCCATGCGGAGGACGTCCGATGCATGCCGGCTTCCGAGGGAGCGTACTCGTAGCGGTGTTGGGCGCCGTCATGGCAAGCTGCGCCGGCATCCCGGCGCAAAAAACCGGGGCAATAACCGGCTATGGCCCCAACCCCACTTTACCGAAACCAAGACCGACGCTGATCCCGACTGTTAACATCGCCGAGGCGAAAGGCTGGCAGAAAGGAGGTATGCCGACCCCGGCGAAGGGGCTGACAGTGAACGCCTTCGCCACCGGCCTCGACCATCCGCGCTGGCTGCATGTGCTTCCGAACGGCGACGTTCTGGTTGCTGAAACCAATGCCCCTGCCAAGCATGACGAAGGCTTCAGTCTTAGAAAGGTCTTCATGGACCTGGCTATGAAGCGGGCTGGCGCCGCGACCAAAAGCGCCAATCGCATCACGCTGCTGCGCGACACCGATGGCGACGGCATTGCGGATGTGGGCACGACGTTCGCGGAAGGCCTCAATTCGCCCTTCGGCATGACGCTGTCCAAAGGCAAGCTCTTTGTCGCGAACACCGACGCGCTCGTCGCTTTCCTCTACTCCAATGGCCAGACCCGAGTCAGCACGTCGCCGGAAAAGATCATCGACTTGCCGGCCGGGGACCTCAACCATCATTGGACCAAGGACGTGATCGCAAGTCCGGATGGACGCAAGCTCTATGTCACCGTTGGTTCCAACAGCAACGTTGGAGAAAACGGCATAGCCGCGGAGAAGAACCGCGCCACTGTCCTTGAAGTGGATCGGTCGACCCGCCGCACGCGGGTCTTCGCCTCGGGCCTGCGCAACCCGAACGGGCTCTCCTGGAATCCTGAAACTGGCGAGCTTTGGGTCGCCGTGAACGAGCGTGACGAGATCGGCGACGATCTCGTGCCGGATTACATGACCTCGGTTCGTGACGGCGCTTTCTACGGCTGGCCATACAGCTACTACGGACAGAACGTCGACGAACGCGCTAAGCCGCAGCGCCCCGATCTCGTGGCGACGGCGGTCAAGCCCGATTACGCCCTGGGCTCTCATACCGCCTCGCTGGGACTGACCTTCTCCAAAGGCGCCCGGCTCGGTCCGACCTACGGCAACGGCGCCTTCGTCGGCCAGCACGGCTCGTGGAATAGAAGCGTGCACAGCGGCTACAAGGTGATCTTCGTGCCGTTCCATGGCGGCAAACCGAGCGGTCCTCCGAAAGATGTGCTCACTGGCTTCATCGGGCGTAATGGCGAGGCGATGGGCCGTCCGGTCGGCGTTGCTATCGATCAGACTGGCGCACTGCTCGTCGCCGACGACGTCGGTAACGTCATCTGGCGGGTCCGCCGGGCGAATGGCCGTTGAGCGCAGGTGCCTTTCTGATTCCGACCTCACCAGCCTTCGGCTACAGCGCCACGCCCGATATGGCTGCATTCGGCTACGATCTCGATGCATATGGCAGGCTGAGCGACCCGAGACATAGGTGACATTTTGTACCGGATACATGGGTAACACTTTTGGCTTTTGGCCGGAGGCATTTGGCTCGTCAGCTTCATGCACTATGATGTGGGATATCTCGACCTGGAACAGAGGACGTTGCAGACCATCGGCAATCCGTTCGGCACGAGATTGTCACCCATGTCTTAGGTACAAACTGTTACCCATGTCTCCGGGCTGGACAAATATCTGAATTTGGTAGCGGGAGACCGCTACATCGCAATACCCACTATCGAAGACGCGTCTTCCATTTTCGCCGGCATGCGGCGTAGCTGCAAACTACGAATCTGGGGTCAGGAGTTCGAATCTCTCCGGGCGCGCCAACATTTCAATGACTTAGAAGGACATCGCAGACTAGAGAGAGAAATTAGTCTGCGATTTAGTCTGCGGAGTTCATCGTCTTTCTCTGGTCTCGACATGTGAACGACGGAGAGTTCCTAGCCAAGGGTCCAGTCGCTAGGCTGATGCGCTCACCTCTCGACGTGAACGGTGCGCTGAGGCTTCTAACCAGGATTACACCTGCCGTAGCAGTAGGGAAGCTGAACGTCCGAAGTTGGCGCAATCGCGCAGTTCCCGAAACGAAAAGTCTGACCCGCAGACGACGAACGTCTGCCGCGACGTCAACGTCGGCTTTGCGGGGGCCTCGCCCTACGCCGGAATCCGTTTCGGCAACAAGGCACGAGCCCGGGATCCCAAACAACAACTGCAGAGGAGAGCGCTTTGATCCGGCGTTGCGTACAGGATCGAATGACGCAACGGGTCGACTGCCGCACACTTGTGCCAGGAAGCGGATCGCCAGATTTGGCTCGAGAGCAGGCATTTCGGACTTTTGGGATAAGTCCGGTTCGGGGCATAGTTCATGCCGATGCTCGCGGGGCGCTTGAAGGTCTGGCTCTGACCTTCCGAGCCACGGAGCCGCAACTCCACTTTCGGCTACAGAACTGCTGGCCAACTCCAAGTTCAGATTCTGCCCAAAATGAGCGCCGCCAAGGAGAAGATGACCTTCGCCGATCTGGAGCCGCTGATCTGTGACGCGGACAACGTGGCCGACGTCTTGCTGACCATGCTGGAGGTCTTTTCCACAGTACCTGACGGGAATTTCGTTCTGACCCAAGCGAGGGGGAGCGCCTTTTCTTCATTGCCACCATTGCAGAGCAGATGACGCGGAAGGTTAAGAACGCCTACTACGAAACCCTCGGGGGCGCCGCCTCATGACCGCGCCTTCAGATGACCTCGACGACCTGCAATTCGATACTGGGAACCTGCACCACTTGCTCGAAGTGCTCTATGGCCAGACCATGGAACAGGAGTTCGAGCGCGACGGGAAGAGGGTCGCTTTGGCGGACCAAATAAGCGCGCTGGCCATGATCGCCCGCGACCTCGCCGAACGTCTGAACGAAGCGGCTGGAGCGTGTATCGACAACGCGATGGCCGACGCCAAGGCCAGAAAGGCGGCATCATGAGCGCCGTCCCGACCGTCGAACCGTTCTGCGTCTCTGACACGTTCGTCACTGGTGCCGGCCCACTCCAATTTATGGGCGACAATCTCAGGCTGACGCTGCATGTCCTGCAGCGCTCGACTTATGACGGCGGCACAGAAAATGCCGTGGTATCAAAGATTGTTGGAAGTCGCACCGATATGCTGAAAATCGCCGCCGCCATTCTCAGTGCTTGCAACTCCCGGTCAACGCCAGCGGACAGAGCGGTGGAAAACTTCATGGAGTTCCTTGAAGGGCCCGCTGGGCGCCACTGAACCGGCACCCAGACGGAACTGCTAAGCCGCCGCCTCACGGTGGCGGGCTTTTTCCTTGCGTGTTCCTGTCGCTTTTGTCACTCCCCGCCTGCAGCAGCGTATTTTTTCGCCACTAAATCTCCGTCCTTAAGCTTCTTAACGGTAGTGGTAACATACCCGCTCTTTAGATCCGGCTTTGATCCATCATAGTGGACAGACCAAAGGTCATATATCCTTTTTCCAGAACGCCAAAATTTGTTGCAGTCCCTGTAGATTTTTGGATCACCCTTTGGCTTATTCTTGGCGCACATCTCATTGCCACTTACGCTCCAAGTGCCCTTAAAAGTTGCCGTTACCTTAGGTTTGCCAAAGATTCCTTTGGTTGTGCCGTCAGATGCATAGTAAATGCTAGAGACGTCATAAATACCGGTCTTGCCTGAATATATCGCCTTGACCTCGGCTGCGGTTAATTCGACCGCGTCCTTCGGCAGCTTGCCGGCCCATGCGGACGCACACACAAAACTAGTCAAAGCGCCGCCTAACAGAAAAATTGCAAATGCACGCATAAAGACCTCCCTCTCTTTGCCCAAGCAATGACTAATTTAGCATTTCCTCAGAGGAGAATCGAGGCAGGAAATCGCCGACGTGAGGCACTTGCGCTGGCACACCCCGCTGCGCTGCGGCGCCTGCGGGTCGGGCATGTCGGTCAAGGACAGGATGGGTCGCCTGACGCGCATCATGTGCACGCGCGCCAAGGAATCGCGCTCATGCACCAATGTCAGGCCCTATGCGCTCGATCATATCGAAGCGACGGTCATCGACGGGTTGCGCGCCAGGTTGAACGACAAGGCGCTGATCGACCACTATGTCGCTGCCTACAATGACGAGCATCAAAAGCTCTATTCGGGGCAGGGCGCCTCGCGAAAAGGCCGCCCAGCGGCTCGACGCCGCCAGGCGCGAATACGACCGCGTGCTGAACGCCTATGTCAAAGGCATGATTTCGGAAGCCGAAGCCGAGCAGCGCTTGCCAGTGCTACGCGAGGAGCGCCAGCACCTCGAGGCCGAGCTCGCCGTGCTGCCGCAGCCGCCGAAGGTCGTGACGCTGAAGCCGGCGCTTGTCGCCCGCTACATCCGCGATCTGGAAGCGCTCGCCGCCGCGATCGGAGAGAATGGCTTCGTCTCGGAAGAAGCCAAGAAGATCGTCCGCGACGTCGTGTCGACCGTGACAGTCTACCCGCCGAAGGCAGGCGAGCAGCCGTCGATCCTGATTGATGGATACCTGTCAAACATGGTCGACCAAGGCCTTGGCCACCTCGTCTCCGTTCGGGGGGAGCGATGGTAGCGGGAGAGCGCTACCGCCTTTCCCCAGACCCTATAATCTACCAGTTCAGGCTTCGTTACTGCGGTTGAGTAGAGCCGTCTGCTGGGAATCAAATTCGGGGGTCAGCAGTCTAATCTCTTCGGTCGTGCCAGATATCTTAAACGAATCAAAATCCAGCGCTTTGGTCCGGTGTTGAAAGGCAGCTTCGCGCCTGATTTCGGTCATAGAGATCAGCTTCGCCGCGTCCTGAAAGCAGACATCGCAAGCGAGGACTCCAGAGGTCGCGGTTGTCGCGCAGATCGTGGCCGTTACCGCGCCGCCGATTTTCTGGAGTGATAAGCCGCGCCCGACGCGGCGAATTCGTAACCCTACTCGGCGGCCGTCTCCGATGGCGCCTCTGCCGGCCCCGAAGGCTCGGCCTCGGCACGGGGCTTGCGCCGTGAAAACAGCGACCTGAGCGTGACGTAGAACACCGGCGTCAGGAACAGGCCGACGAAGGTGACGCCGAGCATGCCGGAGAACACCGCGGTGCCCAGCGACTGGCGCATTTCTGCGCCCGGGCCCGTTGCGATCATCAGCGGCACGACGCCCAGGATGAACGAGAAAGCGGTCATCAGGATCGGCCGCAGCCTGAGCCGGCAGGCTTCGACGGCAGCCTCGGCGGCCGACAGGCCGCGTTCCTGCGCCTGGCGCGCGAATTCGACGATCAGGATCGCGTTCTTGGCGGCAAGCCCTATCAGCACGATGAGGCCGATCTGCACGAGGATGTTGTTGTCCAGCCCTCGGAAAGACACGCCGAGCAACGCCGCGAGCACGCCGAGCGGCACCACCAGCACAATCGCGAACGGCAGCACCCAGCTTTCATATTGCGCCGCCAGCGCCAGGAACACGAACAGCACCGACAGTCCGAAGATATAGACAGCGGCATTGCCGGTGTTGCGCTCCTGATAGGCGAGCTCGGTCCATTCATAGGAGGTACCGGCCGGCAGCGTCTTTGCCGTGATCCCTTCCATCAATGCCAGCGCGTCGCCCGTGGAAACGCCGGGCGCGGCGTTGCCCTGCAGCGGCACCGAGACGTACATGTTGTAGCGCTGGACCAGCGCCGGGCCGGTGACGTCGCGGATCTCGATCAACGTGCCGAGCGGAACCAGCGCGCCGGTCGCCGAGCGCACCTTCAGTTTCAAGATGTCGGCGCGATCGAGGCGGAACGCCTGGTCGGCCTGCGCCCGCACCTGGTAGACGCGCCCGAAAGCGTTGAAGTCGTTGACGTAGGCGGTGCCCAAATTGATCGACAGCGTCTCGAAGATGTTGGGGATCGGCACGTTCAGGATGCGCGCCTTGTCGCGATCGATCGCCAGGAAGAATTGCGGGCTCGACGCGGAGAACGTGGTGAACACGCCCGTCAGCCCCGGCGTCTTGTTGGCCATGCCGGCGATTTCGTTGGCAAGCGCCAGGATCTGCCGCATGTCGGCGCTGTTGCGCTCCTGGATCTGCAGCTTGAAGCCGCCGGCATTGCCGACGCCGCGGATCGGCGGCGGCGGCAGTGCGATAATGAAGGCTTCCTTGATGCTTTGCAGGCTGCCGAACAGATTGCCGATGACCTGGGTCGCCGACTGGCCGGCTTTCAGTCGCTCGTCAAACGGCTTGAACCTGGCGAAGATCACGCCCGCGTTGCTGGCGTTGGTGAAGGTCGCGCCGGAGAAGCCGGCGAAGGCGACTGCGTAGTCGACGCCTGGCGTTTTCTGGATGATCTGCGACGCCTGCTGGATGACCGCATCGGTCCTCGACAGCGAGGCGCCGTCCGGCAACTGGACGACGACGATCGCATAGCCCTGGTCGAGCGACGGAATGAAACCGCGCGGCACCGCCTGCACCATGTAGACCGTGGCGTAGATGAGGGCCGCGAAAACGGTCAGCATGGCGGCGATCGTTATCCACGACCCGACTAGCACGCGGATGATGCTCGAATACCAGTGGGCGACCCTGTCGAAGCCGCGATTGAAGCCGTCGGCGAGCGCCCGTCCGAACCGCGCCAGGAAAAAGCGCGGCGGCGCCGCCGCAGCGTGATGCGGCTTGAACAGCAGTGCCGCCAGCGCCGGCGAAAGCGTCAGCGAATTGAATGCCGAGATCGCCGTCGACACCGCGATGGTGATCGCAAACTGCAGGTAGAACTGCCCAGAAATGCCGGGGATGAAGGCTGTCGGTACGAACACGGCTATCAGCACCAGCGAGATCGCGATGACCGCCGTTCCGACTTCGTCCATGGTCAGGTGCGACGCCGGATTGGGCGCCAGCCCTCTGGCGATATTGCGCTCGACGTTCTCGACCACGACGATCGCATCGTCGACGACGATGCCGATCGCCAGAACGAGGCCGAACAGCGTCAGCATGTTGAGCGAGAAGCCGGCGGCGTAAAGCACCGCCAGCGTGCCGATCAGCGACACGGGGATCGCCACGATCGGCACGATCGCCATGCGCCACGATTGCAGGAAGACGATGATGACGATGATGACCAGCAGCATCGCCTCGAGGATTGTCTTGTATACCTCCTGGATCGACTCGGCGACGAACTCGGTCGGATTGTAGACGATGTCGTAGCTCAACCCCTTCGGGAAGTCGCGGGAAAGCTCCTTCATCTTGTCCTGGATCTCCGCGGCTGCGGCGAGCGCATTGGTGCTCGGCCGCTGGAAGATGGCGAGCGCCACGGCCGGTTTGCCGTTGAGATAGGAGTTGGTGACGTAATCCTTGGCGCCGAGCTCGATGCGCGCCACGTCCTGCAGCGAGATCAGACGGCCGTCGTCGGTCGATTTGACGATCACGTATCGGAAGTCGCGTGCGTCGTTGAAGCGGCCTTGCGTGGTGACCGTGTACTGGAACGCCGTGCCGGTGCTGGTCGGCGGCGCGCCGATCGAGCCACCCGACACCTGGACGTTCTGGTCGCGCAGCGCCTGCACCACATCGCCCGAGGTCATCCCCAGGGCGGACAGTTTTTCCGGATCGAGCCAGATGCGCAGCGAATATTCGCGTTCGCCGAAGATGATGAGGTCGCCGACGCCGTCGAGTCTGAGCAGTATGTCGCGCACCCGCGAGCGGGCGTAGTTCGAGACGTAGAGCTGGTCGTAGGTATTGTCGGGCGACAGCATGTGCACGACCATCATCAGGTCGGGCGAGGTCTTGGTGGTGGTGATGCCGAGGCGGCGGACTTCTTCGGGCAGGCGCGGCTCGGCGACCGACACGCGGTTCTGCACCAGCACCTGCGCCTGGTCGAGATCGGTGCCCAGCTTGAAGGTGATGGTCAGCGCCATCGCCCCGTCGCCCGATGAATAGGACGACATGTAGAGCATGCCCTCGACGCCGTTGATCTCCTGCTCGATCGGCGTTGCCACCGTCGCTGCGACCGTCTCGGCGTCGGCGCCCGGATACTGCGCGCGAACGACGATGGTCGGCGGCGCGATCTCGGGATATTGCGCGACCGGGAGCTGGGTATAAGCAATCCCGCCGAGGATCAGCAGGACGATCGAAACGACCGATGCGAAGATCGGACGGTCGACGAAGAAATGTGCGAACCTCATTGCTGCAACTCGGCGGTCTCGGCCTTGGGCGGCAACGTCACCATCTCGACCTTCACCTTGGTGCCGGGCCTGGCGTGCATCAGCCCGTTGACGATGATCGTCTCGTCGCCGGTCAGGCCCGCGCGGATCACCCGGTAGCCGTCGAGAAGCGGGCCGGTGCGCACAGGCTTGGCCGACACCATCCCGGCCTCATCCACCAGGAACACGATGCGGCGATCCTGATCGGCGCCGATCGCCTTGTCGGGCACCAGCACGCCGCTATGCGGCAGCGACCCCGGCACGTTGATGCGCCCAAACATGCCTGGCTGGAGAATGCCGTCGGCGTTGGGAAAACTTGCACGCACCCGCATGGTGCCGGTCGCGTTGTCGATCCGGTTCTCGGCAAAATCGAGCTTGCCTTTGAATACCGCCTCCGCGCGGTCGGCGACGCGAACCACCACCTCGAGCCCGCCGGCGCCTTCCTGCATGCTGCCGCCACGCTCCTTCGCGTCGCGGGCGTAGCTGAAATACAGGCGCTCATCGACGTCGAAATAGAAGTCGATCGGATCGCGCGTAACGATGGTCGTCAGCAAGGTAGAATCCGGCTGCACGAGGTTGCCGACCGACACCAGCCGGCGGTCGATGCGGCCGGACAAGGGCGCCTTGATCTCGGTGAATTCCATGTTCAGGCTGGCCGTCGTCAGCGCAGCCGTCGCGCCCTGCATCTGCGCCTGCGCCGAAAGGTATTCCCGCCGGCGGTCGTCGACCGTCGCGGTTGAGATATTGCCGGTCTTGGCGAGTTCGTCGGCGCGATCCAGCTGCATCTTGGAGAATTCGAGCAGACTCTTGGCGACGTCCACTTGCGATTTGGCGGCATCATAAGCCGCCTGGTACGGACGCTGGTCGATGGTGAAGAGCAGGTCGCCCTTGTTGACCAGTGCGCCGTCCTGGAAGCTGACCTTGTCCAGATAGCCGCTGACGCGCGAACGGATGGCGACCTGGTCGACGGCTTCGAAGCGCCCGACGAACTCGTCGTCCTCGACGATTTCACGGACCACCGGCTTGGCCGCCGTCACCGCGGGAAGCTGCTGGTCCTGCGCAAACGCAGTGCTGCTGAAAGCCATGCCGAGCAGGAATGCCGTCGACATGGCGGCGCGGGCAAGCCAGCCGGCCGATCGACGGGGTCGCCCGCCCGCGTCGCGATGCAATTGCCCATTCTCTGGGGTGTCCATTTGCGTCCTCGCTCGCTGGACCGGAGGTCGGTTGATCCGCTTCTACGCTCAGGCTTCTCGTCGAGATCAGAGCACTGCAGTGTTGTGCATGGCAACATGATCATTTTCCATGTGGGCTGAAATGTCCACCCTGTGGCTGCCCCGCCACCGGGCTAAAAGTCAGTCGCGAATTAAGGGATTCAGGATTCCTTTGATGGACGGCCTATGATTCATATTGGTCGAAGGAGACCGATATGGGCATTACCACGCCGGCCGGATTCTAATGGACTGCAACACTTCGGCATCGAGCAGTGCGTTGACATATCCCTCCCGCTGCAGCCGTTGTTCCGTCTCGCTCGTTGAAGACGATACATCGACACAAAGAACCAGTTCGAGATCCACCGAGGAAACCTGCTCCGCCGTGGCCGACAGCGACGTTGTCAGGCTCACCGCCACAGCGAATAGCACGCCTCGTGCCCGTTCGGGTTTTCTCCGACCAGCGAAGCGTGGAATGAAGGACATCATCTCGGCGCGTCCATCCGGTTGGTCAAACGGGAGGATGCTGCGGCGGCAATTGCACGCGGCGTCAGCCGCGAAACCGCGCGCACCCAACTCGGCGACGGAAATGAAAAACCCGCCAAGGGGCGGGTCTAAATTACGTTTATGGTAGCGAGAGCCCGTTTTGCTGCTTCCCCCCCGAATGTTCCAATACCATTCGGCTGGCAGGACTCGGTCAGGAAGTAAGACCTCCATGCGCCTTCAGAATCCTGGCTTCTTGCAGCAGCGATGCACGATCGGTGCCAACCATGTCGATCAGGTCTCGAGCAAATCAGTTATGTGCGCGGCCGTCTCAACATCGTGCCGATGCGGAGGCGGACATGAGCGTGGCCCTACTGATGCCGCGCGAGCCGGTCCATGGGTGCGTTTGCTTCGGCCAACCTAGCCAGCGCTTGCTCGACTTTTTGAGCCGAGGCGTCTGTGCGCTGGATATGCCTCACCATTTCCCGCCTCAGCTGCGCGAGCCTTGCTGCGCGAAATACGTCGCCGTATCTCGCAGTTTCAAGGTGGAGGGTCGCGAGCCTCATGGGCGACGATTCCAATTATCTCGCAGTAGAATTCGCGGAGCCGACTTTCGTTCCGATGTCCGACCTTACGCTCGCAAAGGGCTGGCCGGAAGGCCGGGACGAGATCGTCCGATGATGCTGCTCAGTCGACCTGCTCAATCTCCGGACCTGGTTCAGTCGGCAGACCTGCCCGCAAAAGGCAAAGACAAACCTTCCGACCAGTGGAAGACCGTGACGCGGGAACGTGTCGAGCGGCTCGTCAACGCCTATCGCTCGGCAGAAAAGTCAGGCAACTAGAAAGCGCGTTCTGGTCTGCGGTCCAAGTCGAGATGATCAGGCAGTCCTGTCGTGGCAGTCAGCCCGGAGGGACCGCTGCGTGACCCGTGCGAACTCTGTCAGCGCTGCAGGGATCGATCTTCGTCAGCCGCGATCTCGCCTCTACCACGCGCCGTTGCGCGGCCTGTATTCTTCTGCACATCGCGAGATTCTCGGCCAGCATTTCTTCAGTGCGTTGAAGCGCGAGCTCGGTCCGGTGAATGCGCTGCCTGGCGTTGGCAACTTCTGACGTCAAAATATCGGCCGCCATCCCGTGGCCGTGGGGTTCCATAGTGTCCATTGATTTCTAATACATGGGGGCCGATATCGTTCCCTGATTTCGGGCGAAACGGCGGGCCGCAGACGGGCGGCGACACATTTTGAATCATTACCGTTAGGAGCCCGGAAGAAGAAAGTAGACGACGAAGTGATTGTTCGCCTCATTGATAGGTTGTCCGTTTAGCCCGCACTAGGCTGTGTCAGAGCGGGGCGGTTAGAATGCCGGCGTGACAGGCCAGTGAAAAGGCCATTCTGATCAACGACAGTTTCGATTGTTCGTGAGGCCGAATTCGCACGAAAATGGACAAAAGTTGAAACCAGAACCCCCAGGCCATGGTCTATCAAAGACCGAGGCCAGTGTTAGCGGCAATCAATCTTCGACCATCTCAAAATTGGAGCCGGAGATGTTGCGAACTCGCCAGTTGTGGCCTGCATTAGTCAATTCTGTGTTTAGCCACTTGGCAGGAGGAAGCTCTAGTCCTGCCATCATACGAGAAGTTATGCCGTCGTGGCTTAGGACGTACAGTCCGGCAAATTGCCGGACGATTTCAACGCGATTGGCGATTAGGTCCTTTTGAGCAGCATCCTTATCAACGGCCTTCGTCGTCGCGCTCAATCTCTCTTCAACTTCGGCCTGCAGTTTCGCGGGCACAGTAAGAAGTTTCGACACAAAGAAAATCGCCGCCAGCACCGTTGTCATACCTACGGCCGCCACAAGCTTTACTAGCGCTCCGGACATATCGCCAAGGAAATACCAAGTGGCAAAAAACACAGCGAAAAGCGGAGCCAGAGTAACTAGAATGCGCTCCCAATTGTTCCATCTGACCGATGCGAGACTTTCCCGCCAGGCGCGCTTTGCAATGGTCTTCCAGTAGGTCTTGGTCATTGCCGGTTCATAGCAGAATCGAGTTTCCAATTCAAACTGAGGGCAGATAGGCGTTCAGCTTGGGAAGCTAGCCCTTTCGACCCGATTCCAAGGACTTGCCTGTAAAACAGGCGGAAAGTCGCTTGTATGATATCAACGGGTTACGGCGGGATTGTAAAACCGTCGCGGCATCAGCACCGGTACTTATTAGTCTCGGCGATGAAGCACGTGAACTCGCGCTCGACCTCGAAGGCCGCCTCGTCTCTTGTGGCGGCGGTTCCTCGTCTCTTGTGGCGGCGGTTCCTCGCTGCCCGCGGCGCTGGCGCGCCTCGTCGAGGCCCTTGCGCGTCAGGCGGCGCGCGACGCTTATGAGCGCCGCCAGGAGAACACCCATGAAACGAGCGGCACTCTATGCCCGCTATTCAAGCGACCTGCAGACCGACAGGTCGATTGAGGACCAGGTAGCGCTCTGCTCGGACTATGCCGCCAAGCAGCAGCTGACCGTCGCTACCGTCTTTCACGACCGCGCCCGCTCCGGCGCCTCGATCATGGGCCGCGACGGCGTGCTGTCGATGATGGACGCCGCGCGCGACGGCCTGTTCGACGTCCCCATCGTCGAGGCGCTTGACCGCCTGTCGCGCGACCAGGAAGACCTCGCCGGCATCTACAAGCGGCTCACCCATCTCGGCATCGAAATCCGCGCCGTGCATGACGGCCGGGCAGACATCGTGCAGATCGGCATCCGCGGCCTGGTCGGCGCGCTATATCTACAGGATCTTGCGCAGAAGGTGCGGCGCGGCATGGCCGGCGTGGTGCGCGACGGCCGCAGCGCCGGCGGCAAGGCCTATGGCTATGCGCCGGTGCCGGGAAAGCTTGGCGAACTGTCGATCTTGCCGGAAGAAGCGGCGATCGTGCTGCGCATCTTCGAGGAGTATGCGGCCGGCCGAACGCCGCGCGACATCGCCGGCGGGTTGAACGATGACAACATTGCCCCGCCGCGCGGTCGCTACTGGTCGGGTGGGACTATCAACGGCAACCCAAAGCGAGGCTACGGCATTCTGCAGAATGCCATCTATGACGGCCGCATCGTCTGGAACCGTGTCCACATGGTCAAGGATCCGGATAGCGGCCGGCGCCAGTCGCGCGTCAATCCGAAGTCCGAGTGGCAGGAGCATGCCGCCGAGCATCTGCGCATCGTGCCGGCCGAGCTGTTCGCCGCGGTCAACAACCGCAAGCCGCGCAATCGTTGCGAGACGCCGCAGCGCAAGAACACGCGGCTGCTTTCAGGTCTGCTTCGCTGTGGCGCCTGCGGCTCGGGCATGTCGGTGAAGGACAAGATGGGACGGCTGACCCGCATCGTCTGCACGCGCGCCAAGGAATCGCGCTCGTGCACCAACACGCGGCCCTATGCCGTCGATCATATCGAGGCGACGGTGCTGGACGGTTTGCGCGCCAGGCTGAACGACAAGGCGCTGATCGACCACTATGTCGCCGCCTACAATGATGAGCATCAAAAGCTCTATTCGGGGCAGGGCGCCTCGCGCGAAAAGGCAGCGCAACGGCTTGACGCTGCCAAGCGCGAATATGACCGGGTGCTGAACGCCTACGTCAAAGGTATGATCTCCGAAGCCGAGGCCGAGCAGCGCCTGCCCGAGCTGCGCGCTGAGCGCCAGCGCCTCGAGGGCGAGCTCGCGGTGACGCCGCAGCCGCCCAAGGTCGTTACGCTGAAGCCGGCGCTGGTCACCCGCTATATCAGAGATCTCGAAGCGCTCGCCGCGGCGATCGGCGACAACGGTTTCGTCTCTGAAGAGGCCAAGAAGATCGTCCGCGACGTCGTGACCACAGTGACGGTCTACCCGCCAAAGGCGGGTGAGCAGCCGTCGATCCTGATCGATGGATATCTGTCCAACATGGTCGACCAGGGCCTGAGCCACCGCGTCTCCGTTCGGGGGGGAGCGATGGTAGCGGGAGAGGGACTTGAACCCCCGACCCCAGGATTATGATTCCCGTGCTCTAACCAACTGAGCTACCCCGCCAGGGCGGCGAAGGCCCGAAATCCAGCTTAAATCGGCAGGCATATCGGCGCGTTCGCCAAGGTCGCGCGGATATAAGGTTGCGAGGCCAAGCCTGTCAAGCATCGAAGTGGCTGCCGCGCCGGCATATTGCTGGCGCCTAAAGCTTTGCCGGGCAGACATTTGGGCGCACAGGCCGGGGTTGAGTTCGGCGAGGCACGTCGCTATGTCTCGCCCACGAAAGCCATGGTCAGAAATTGATGAAACCGCGCATTGCAGTCCTCGGTTGCGGATACTGGGGCAGCAACCACATCCGCACCCTCAAGGCGCTCGGCGCGCTGCACGCGGTTTCGGACGTCAACCCTGCGCGTGCGGAAGGTTTTGCCAGCGAGCAGGATTGCCTGGCGATCGAGCCGGAGGCGCTGTTTGCCCGCGACGATGTCGACGCCATCGTCATGGCGCTGCCGCCGCAGTTCCATGCCGACATGGCGGTGCGCGCCGTGCTCGGCGGCAAGGACGTGCTGGTGGAGAAGCCGATCGCGCTGACGGTGCCCGACGCCGAGCGCTCGGTGCAGGCTGCCGCCGACAATGGCCGTGTCTTCATGGTCGGCCATGTGCTGCGCTTCCATCCCGCATTCGAGACGCTGAAGGCGCTGATCGACAATGGCGAGCTCGGCGAGGTCCGCTACATCCATTCGCATCGGCTCGGCCTCGGCAAGTTCCACACCGAAAACGATGCGTTGTGGGATCTGGCGCCGCACGATCTGTCGATGATCCTGGCCATCACCGGCACCGAGCCGGTCGAGGTGCGCGGCGAAGGCGCTGCCCTTCTCGACAATCTCAGCGACTTTGCGCATCTGCACATGCGCTTTCCCAACGGCCTGCGCGGCCATCTGTTCGCCTCGCGGCTCAACCCTTACCGCGAACGGCGGCTGACCGTGGTCGGCACCAAGGCGATGGCGGTGTTCGACGATGTCGAGCCGTGGGAGCGCAAGCTTGCCGTCTACCGCCACGCGGTGTGGCAGGACAGCGGCCAATGGGCGTTCACCGCCAACGAGCCGTCCTATGTGGCGGTCGGCGAGGGCATGCCGCTGACGCGCGAGCTGGAGCATTTCATCCACTGCATCGAGACGCGGGCCGAACCGCGCACCAGCGGCGAGGAAGCCATCCGCGTGCTGCGCATCCTGACCGCCGGCACCGTCGCCCACACCAGGCCCTAAGCGAAAAACGCCGTCTATTCGGCGGGAACCCGCGCCGGCTGGACGGCAAGCCGCGTCAGCATCGCCTCGGCTTCGGCGCCGCGCTCGGAGCGCTCGATGAAGCCGCCGCCGAACACGCGCGCCTCGTTGCCGTCGTCGGAATAGAGCACGCAGGCCTGACCGGGGGCGATGCCGGACTCGCCGTCGACCAGCTCCACCGAAGTGACGCCGGCGCGGTGATGCAGCACCGCCGGGCGCGGCGGCCGCGTCGAGCGCACCTTGGCGAAAAGCTCAAGCCCGGCCGCCGGGATATCGGTTAGCGGGCCATCGCCCAGCCAGTTCATATTGCGCAAGAAGATCTTGTGGGTTTCCAGCGCCTCGCGCGGGCCGACGACGACGCGGGCCCGGTCGGCGTCGAGATGGACGACGTAGAGCGGCTCACCGGAGGCGATGCCGATGCCACGGCGCTGACCGACGGTATAGCGCAAAATGCCCTCGTGGCGGCCAAGCACGCGCCCGTCTATATGGACGATATCGCCCGGATTGGCGGCAGCCGGCTTCAGCTTGGCGATGATGTCGGAATATTTGCCCTGCGGCACGAAGCAGATGTCCTGGCTGTCCTGCTTGGCGGCGACTGTCAGTCCCATCTCCCCGGCGATGGCGCGAACCTCAAGCTTCGACAGGCCGCCGAGCGGAAAACGCAGATAGTCGATCTGCGCCTGGGTGGTGGCGAACAGGAAGTAGCTCTGGTCGCGGTCGGCGTCGACCGGCCGGTAAAGCGCGCGATGGGCGCCATTGGCGCCGGAACGGATATAGTGACCGGTGGCCAGCGCGTCGGCGCCAAGTTCCTTGGCGGTCGCCAGAAGATCGGCGAATTTCACCGTCTGATTGCAGGAGACGCAAGGGATCGGCGTCTCGCCCGCGACATAGCTCTCGGCGAACGGGTCGATCACCGCCTTGCGGAAGCGCTCCTCGTAATCGAGCACGTAATGCGGGATGGCGAGCGTCTCGGAGACGCGGCGGGCATCGTCGATGTCCTGGCCGGCGCAGCAAGAGCCGGCCCGGTGCGTTGCCGCGCCGTGGTCGTAAAGCTGCAGCGTGACGCCGACGACGTCGTAGCCCTCGTGCTTCACGAGACCGGCAACGACCGACGAATCGACACCGCCCGACATGGCGACGACGACGCGGGTGTTTTCGGGGCGTCCGGGAAGATCGAGGCTGTTCATGGTTCTTTCGTTCTGCGCGGCGTTTCAATGCCAATGGCCGGAATATAGGTCAAGCGTCCCGGCCGCGCCAGCTTTGCAGGCCGGCTCATTTTTTCCAGCCGGGTTCAACGCGCTTGCCGGCAGATATCTCAAATGCCGATGAAAAGACTAACGCGGCGTTCATGATCCTTACCTATCCATTAGGGTCTGCTTAGCCAAATTTTAAAGCTGTGGCGGTAATGTGGTGGGGATTGGGTCTTTGAGTTTTTTGTAGAGAGTACGATGACCGATCTAATTAGACCGCGAGTCAAATACGTTATCGGGCCTGACGGCAGCCCACTTACCATCGCCGATCTGCCGCCGACGAACACACGTCGCTGGGTTATCCGGCGCAAGGCGGAAGTGGTGGCGGCGGTGCGTGGCGGGCTTTTGAGCCTGGAAGAGGCGTGCCAGCGCTACAAGCTCACCACCGAGGAATTCCTGTCCTGGCAGGCGTCGATCGACGAATACGGCCTTGCCGGGCTGCGCACCACGCGCATCCAGCAATACCGGCATTAGTCCGATAAGGGCGCTGATCCGCGCCCTTAAAGTTTGCCGGAGCGACGATCTGGGATTTCAGACCGTCAGCACCACCTTGCCGATCGGCCTGGTGGCGAGAAAGGCATGGGCGGCACCGGCCTGTTCGAGCGGAAACGCCTTTGCCACGTGGACGGCCAGCTTTTTCGCGTCGATCAATTTGCCGAGTTCCACCAGAGCGGCACGGTCGGGCACCACGGACATGCGCTCGACGCGGATGCCTTGCGTCCTGGCCTTTGCCTTGGTGGCATCGCTGACATCGAGCAGCGACACCAGAACACCGCCGGCCTTGAGCACTTTTAGCGATTGCTCCGCATGCTCGCCGCCGAACGGCTCCAGAACGAGATCGATGTCGCGAGCCTTTCCGGTGAAATCATCCTCTGTGTAGTCGATCACCTCGTCGGCGCCGAGCGAGCGGACGAAATCGAGCTTTTCCGGGCTGGCGGTCGCGACGACGTAAGCACCGCGCGCCTTGGCGATCTGCACCGCCAGATGGCCGACGCCGCCGGCTCCGGCGTGGATCAGCACGCGCTGGCCAGGATTGAGCCGGCCATGGCGGACAAGGCCTTGCCAGGCCGTCAGGCCGGCCAGCGGCAGCGCGGCGGCTTGGGCGTGGTCTATGCCTTCAGGTTTCGGCGCAAGCTCATCAGCCGGGACAGTGGCGAGTTCGGCGTAAGCTGCCGCCTGTTTGGGAAAGCGCGACATGCCAAAGACGGCATCGCCGACCTTAAGGCCGGACAGGCCGGAGCCCAGCGCCTCGACAGTTCCCGAAACGTCCCAACCAAGGATGAAGGGCGGCTCGCCAAGCAGCGGATAGTGGCCGCCGCGCACTGCGCCGTCGACCGGATTGATGCCGGCCGCCTCGATGCGGACCAGCACTTCGCCGGCCTCGGGTGATGGCGCGGGACGATCGGCAATGACGAGGACGTTGGGTGCGCCGAAGGAATTCTGGATAATGGCACGCATGGGAGGCTCTCTCCTGCTGGTTTGATATGCCACTATCATTTGGATAGTAATATTCTCTTGTCTAGTATGTACCTTTTTGATATATACGCACCTCATGGATAGCGAAGATTGTTTCCCTTCCGGTTATGACGCGTTCCGACGGACGTGCCCCTCGCACGCGGTGCTCGAGACGCTCGCCAGCAAATGGGTCCACCTGGTGATTTGTGCGTTGCGCCGGGGCCGGCTCCGCAACGGCGAATTGGCGCGCAAGCTCGAAGGCATCACCCCGAAAATGCTGACGCAGACGCTGCGTATCCTGGAACGCGACGGCCTGGTGCGGCGCGAGGTGTTCCCGGTCATTCCCCCGCGGGTCGAATACGAGCTGACCGAACTTGGCCAGAACCTGGCAGGACTGCTCAATCAGATCAGGGCCTGGTCGGAGCAGCATGTGCCCGACATCAAGAACGCCCGCGCGCGGGCGGCGGAACAGCAAGAAGATCTGGGTGCCTGAGGCGGCACCGTTCGGTGCGCAGCAATAGCGCTCAAGTGCGGCGCGCGTTAAAGCCTTGTTTTCAGCCGATCATGGCGCTGCGGCCGCCGGCTTCCGTGTCACGCGCCTTGGTGTCGCGCGATTCGAGCATCTCGGCCTTGGAAAGCTCCGCTTCGGCTTCGCTAAGCAATGATTCGGCGACATTTCGCTGCTGGGCGAGGTCGCTTTGCGAATTTCTGAGGTTGTCGCGGCGCAGGCGTGCCGCCTTGGCGAAGGTCGGATAGGCAAAATGATTGATGTCGGTGATGCCGGCCTTCTTCTCTTCGGCCGCGATCTGAAGTTCCAGCTCGACGGCCATGCGCTCGAACTCGGCGATCATCATGTCGAGCTGCAGCAGCTGCCGCCGCTTCTCGCTCACCTGAAATTGCTTCAGCCGAACGAGGTTTTCACGTGACTTCATGATTCGGCACTCCCGGAAACGCACACCTGCACATATCGTCCAATTCACCCGGCAAGGCCCAGGCTTCACCCGTTTCCACCGGCTTTCCCGGAACTATGGGAAACAAACTCCTAAAGTTTTTTGCCGGCGGTAACCATTCGTTTACGGGCATTGTTAATCATACGGCTCAGGACTTAAGGGCGGGTAAAAATTCTGCTACTCGTCGCGAAACCCGGCCAATGAGTCCGAAGAGTCACTTAGTCTGGCTTATTAATGTGCCGCATTAATGGTTTGGGTCTGTGATTCATTATTGGATTCAACAAGGTGTAGAAAGGGGTTAAAAAATCTGATACCGTCATGGACGGGGAATTAGGTTTTATTAACCATTCGATGGCAGCCTCTGCTCAGGCAATCACTGCTCCGGTCCTGGACGGGTCGTGAAATGGTCCGGCAGCAGAAAAGGGGAATGAAATGCGCGTTCTGCTGATAGAAGACGACAGTGCAACCGCACAAAGCATCGAGCTGATGCTGAAATCGGAAAGTTTCAATGTCTATACGACCGACCTTGGTGAAGAGGGTGTCGATCTAGGCAAGCTTTACGATTACGACATCATTCTCCTCGATCTCAATCTCCCCGACATGTCGGGTTATGAAGTTTTGAGGACACTTCGCCTGTCCAAGGTGAAGACGCCGATCCTCATCCTCTCCGGCATGGCCGGTATCGAGGACAAGGTGCGCGGCCTTGGCTTCGGCGCCGACGATTACATGACCAAGCCCTTCCACAAGGACGAACTGGTCGCTCGCATCCATGCCATCGTGCGGCGTTCCAAGGGCCATGCCCAGTCGGTCATCACCACCGGCGACCTGGTGGTCAATCTCGATGCCAAGACCGTTGAAGTCGGTGGCCAGCGCGTGCATCTGACCGGCAAGGAATATCAGATGCTGGAGCTGCTCTCGCTGCGCAAGGGCACCACGCTGACCAAGGAGATGTTCCTCAACCATCTCTATGGCGGCATGGACGAACCGGAACTGAAGATCATCGACGTCTTCATCTGCAAGCTGCGCAAGAAGCTCGACGCCGCATCGGGCGGGCAGAATTACATCGAGACCGTCTGGGGCCGCGGCTATGTGCTGCGTGAGCCGGAAGATATCCGCGTCAGCGCCTGATCCCGAAAGTGGATGCCGGTTTTCGGAAAAGAACGCAGTAAAACAATAAGATAGAGCTTCATCCCGATTTCATCGGAATGGAACGACCCCTGGTCAGGCGGCAATCTTCAAGGCGCGGAAGCACTCGAGCAATTGCGGCCGGTTGAACGGCTTCAGCAGGTAACCCTGGGCGCCGGCGCGTTTTGCCCGCATGATCGCCCCGACGTCGACCTCGACCAGCGAAATCAGAACTTGCGGCAATACCGGGCTTTCCATGGAGCGCACGCGGCGGATGAGGTCCTGCGCCTGCATGTCCGGCAAGGCGCCGTCGACGACGATGATGTCCGGCATGTCGGCACTGCACATCTCGATCGCCTCATGGCCGCTGGCGGCTTCGATCACCATCATGCCGGAGCCGCCCAGGATACGCTTTGCAACCTTCCTGATGACGCTCGAATTGTCGACGAACATGCAGCGTTTCATTCCCGGACCCTCTTTGCCATGCGGCGAACCGGCAGCGTCGTGGCATCTGCCGGGGAACATAGGCCGATCTGGTAAAGAAGCCGAAAAGCCGTTAGGTAAAATTTTCCTGAAGGTGTTGTAAGCGAAATCTTCTTTCGCAATGCTTCATCCAATCAATCCGCAAGCCCGTCTCGCAGATGTTAAGACAGTGCCGCAAATATGACCTGGAGAAATACTTCGCGCTCTTTTGGAGAACTTCAGGCTACGGAAAGGACGATCTCGTCGGCGGTCGCATGGATCGATATCGTCATGTTGGCTTCGCGGGCCAAAAGCAGCGTGTAATAGGGTTGCACCGAATGCGCGTCGATCGGCTCTTCCGGTCTGTGGCCGGAATGCAATTCCAGGAATTTGGGCGGCACGCGCAGCATCGGGCCGCTCGCCGCGAGCGCAAAGCGCGGCTCGGTCTCGAGGTTCTCCAGCGTGACCACCAGCCTGCCGCCGCGCGGAATGGCGGCGTTGGCGACGAGAATGAGATTGAGCAGCAGCTTGACCTTGTTCTTGGGCAACAGGGCGCGGGTTCCGTTCCAGACCAGTTCCGGCTTCTCGTTCTTCAGGAAGGCGATGGCCACGGCCTCGGCGTCCCCGGTGTCGATCAGCATGCCGGCCGAACCGGCGGCGCCGAAGGCGATGCGGGCGAATTGCAGGCGGGCGGAGGCGTTTTTGGCGCTTTGGCGGATCAGCTTCATGGCGTCTTCGTCGGCGCCGCCTTCGTCGAGCAGCTCAAGCCCGTTGTTTATGGCGCCGACCGGCGAAATGATGTCGTGGCAGACCCGGCTGCACAGCAGCGCTGCCAGGTCGGGTGCGGAAAGGGTGAAAAGCTCGGCCATCGGCAAAAATCCCTGCAAATTTCACAACAAATGACCGGGCGATCATGATCACGCCTGTCCACACGAATCACCCTCTCTCCCAAGCATTGTGAATACACAGCGCTTGTGCGTGCAGCAACAAATCCAAAATTATCATTGCCGAAAATGGTGTGTTCACGCAGCCTGGGTGCTGCGCGGGCATGCGAAAACAGCCTTCGAACCGCCATGTTCATGTGAGAGTTTAATGGTTGAAAAAGGATTACGGCATAGTTTGCCCCTAACAGTCATCCTTAACGGCCGCCAAAGAGCCGTACGGGTGCGAGGCGTCGGCGAAAGTGCTCCCTGACGGAGATTGGAAGCATGGTTTCCCGATTCTACGACCGGACTTTTTTCCGTGTCATCTCAATGACGATCGCGCTCATCGGCCTTGTCGCCTTTTCGACATCGGCCGCGCGGGCGCAAGAGTACACCGCCCAGGAGATCGTTGATTCCGGTCATAAATTCTTCGGCGCGACATCGGGTGGGCTGGCCACGGTCGTCGAGAAGATTTTCGCCACCTATGGCCTGCCGAACGGCTATCTGCTCGGCGAAGAGGGGTCCGGGGCTCTGATCGGTGGCCTGACCTATGGCGAAGGCACGCTCTACACCAAGAATGCCGGCGATCACAAAGTGTTCTGGCAAGGCCCGTCGCTCGGCTGGGATTTCGGCGGCGAGGGCTCGCGCGTGATGATGCTGGTCTACAATCTCGACGATGTGAGCAGCCTCTATAACCGCTTTGGCGGCGTCGCCGGCTCTGCCTATGTCATCGCCGGCGTCGGTTTCAACGTGCTGAAGAACAACAATGTGCTGCTCGTGCCGATCCGTACCGGCGTCGGCGCCCGTCTTGGCGTCAATCTCGGCTACCTCAAGCTCACCCAACGCGCGACCTGGAATCCGTTCTGACCTGCACGATGGCGCCACTGCGGTTGGCCCTGTGATCCCACGGTCTGAGCTTTGCCGCGGCAGACCCTTGCCGCGGCGCCGGATTTCCGTCATGCGAAGATGGCAAAGTCGAACTTTGACCATTGCCTGCCGCCCATAACGGCCGGCCATGCATAACGGATAGTCATCTTGGTCCAGTCGATCCTGTTCTTTGTCCTCGGCTTTCTCTGCGCGGGCTTTCTGGCGCTGATGATTGCCCCGGCCGTCTGGCGGCGGGCGGTGGCGCTGACGCGCAGGCGCGTCGAGGGTTCGATGCCGCTGACGCTGGCCGAGATCCAGGCGGACAAGGATCGCGTCCGCGCCGAGTTCGCCGTTTCGGCGCGCCGGCTCGAAATGACCATCAAGTCATTGCGCGAGAAAGCCGCCGAACAGCTGGTCGAGATCGGCCGCGACCGCGAAGCCCTGAAGGAATTGGCGGCCGAGCGGCAGGACAAGAACCGGGTCGTCGCCGACCTCACAACCAGGAGCGAGGAGCTTCGCAAGCGCGATGAGCAGCTGCAGCAGCTGTCGGAGAGGCTTGCGGAGACCGAGCGCGCGCTCGAAAAGCGCGGGCTCGAACTGCGAAAACTGGAGCACATGTATGACGACGCCAGTTTTTCGTCCAGCAGCCGGCAGATCGAGCTGGTGGCGCGCGAATCCGAGCTGCAGAAGCTGGCAAGCGACATTTCGCTGCTGCGCGGCCAGCGCAAGGAGGCGGACAGGCGCAGCCAGGAATTGACAGCCGAAAGCAAGGTTTTGCGGGACGCGCTGAAGGCCGAGAAGAAAAGAACCGGCGACTTGGAAAAGAAGGTCGAACGCCTGCTCGCCACGTTGGCCGATCGCGAGGACAGGCTGGAGCGCCGCGAAAAGGAACTGGTGCGCCTTCGCGAAAGGGCGAAAGGCGCTGAAAGCCCGCCTGCGGCGGCCCTTGCCGGCATGCCAGGAAGCCAGGTCAATGCGACCGCCAACGGCGACATCGAAAAGGCAAGCGCCAAGCTCGATGCCGACCGCGAGCGGCTGGAGGCCAGGCTGACATCGCTGGCACGCGAGAACAGGAGGCTGAAGACAGATCTTGCTGCCGTCGAAACATCGAAATCACACGCCGGAGACGATACCGGCAGCGCCAGCGCGGCATTGCGCGAAGAGATGAACGATCTGGCAGCGCAAGTCGTCGCCTTGACGGCCAAGCTCGACGGCCCGGATTCGCCGATCGCCCAGGCGCTTGCAGCGCCTGAGGATGCGCGGCCGGAGAGCGGCGGACGCAGCCTTGCCGATCGCGTGCGGGCGCTGCAGAAGGCCGCATCGACCAACTGAGACGCCGCAAGCGCAAGAGCGAGACGCCCGGCTCTAAAGCGCGTCGTGTTCGACCGGCCTCATGCGACGCGCTTTATGTTCTTGTTTTGATGCATGTCGTTACCGCAAAACCGCTGCACACTTTTGCGCGACATGCATCAGGCCCCGGAAAAATGATGAAGTGCGATGGCTGACGCCGCTGCGACATTCAGGCTGTCGAAATCCTGCGCCATACCGATCCGCAGCGTCTGCAGGCGAGCAAGCAGGCTTTCCGGCAGGCCTTCGCCCTCGGTGCCGAGATAGAGAGCCAGCCGCTCGTTTCTCTTGGCATCGCGAATGTCGATTTGCCCGTGCGGCGACAACGCGAATTGGCTGAAGCCTTGCTGGTCGAGTATGGCGATGCAGCCGGCGGCGTCGGCAAAGGAGGCGAAGGGGACTTTCAAGGCGGCGCCCACCGAGACGCGGATTGCCTTGCGGTACAGCGGATCGCAGCAGGTCGGATCGAGAAGCACGGCATCCGCGCCAAAGGCGGCGGCATTGCGGAAGATCGAGCCCATATTGTCATGATTGGCGATGCCGACCAGCACAACGATCAGCGCGCGGGCGGGCAGCGCGCCGAGCAAGGCCTCAGCGGAGATGGCCGCACCTTTGCGGCCGATCGCCAATATGCCGCGATGCATGTGGAATCCGGCGATCCTGTCCATGATTTCGCTGGATGCGACATAGATCGGGAGCCCGGCAGGCGCCTTGCGGAGGACGTCATCGAGGCCGGCCAGCCGGTTTTCGAGTACCAGCACCGATTCTGCCTCGAAGCGCCGGGCGGCGAGCAGCGTGTCGAGCACCACCTTGCCTTCGGCGACGAAACGGCCTTGCCGGCCGGCAAGATCTCGCTCCCGGATGTCGAGATAGGCGGCGACGCGGGGATCCTGCGGGTCGTCTATGCGGATCGGATTCATGGCTTCCTCGGCCGACCATGGCATCGGCCGCGAATCGGGATTCGGTTTCGGAAGGCATGATGCCGGATCCGAAGCTCGGACCGTATCTCAGCGTCCAAATGGATGCACGCCGTTCGAACGGTCAAGCCCAATCACTGGACGCCGGGCCGAGGCCCCCTGGCGACGAGAAATACTTGATTCCGCGGCACGGCCCTTCGGCCAAGCCGCTTCAATTCAGAATTTCGATCGGGCGAAGGAACCACACAGGGCCATGCCGCGTCATAGAAGCGGGCTCCTGCTGCAGTCCTGGGAGGACATCGATGATCAGGCTCCTCCTCGTCTTCGCCGCCACGCTTGCCCTCGCATGCGGCGTGGCTCGCGCAGCCAAGCTCGATCCAGCCACCGTCAATCAGGCCCAATTCACTATCGGCGAACCGAAGGGTGTCGATCCGATGCTGCTGAAGGCGCAGATCCTTCTGGATCGCGCCCGCTTCTCGCCGGGCCTGATCGACGGTCGTCTTTCCCAGAACTTCGCCAAGGCCGTCGCCGCGTTTCAGGCGGCAAACGGACTTCCGCCCGACGGCAAGCTCGATCCACAGACCTGGAGCAAACTCATCGCAACCTCCGCCAGGCCGGTGCTGGTGACCTATGAGGTGATGCGCAAGGACGTGCGCGGACCTTTCACCAAGCGTATTCCGGCCCGCTTGGAGAGGATGGCCCGCTTGCGGCGGCTCGGTTACCGCAATGCGGTGGAGAAGTTGGCCGAGCGCTTCCATATCAGCGAACAATTGTTGAGAATGCTTAGTCCTGGCACCAGTCTCAGGAAACCAGGCAGGACGTTGGTGGTGCCTGATGTCGGCAGGGGCGACCCTGCCGCCGGGGTTGCCGCCGTCGAGATCGACAAGGGCGCTCGCCTGGTGCGTGTGCTCGACCGTGCCGGCAAATGGCTGGCGGTCTACCCCGCCTCGATTGGGAGCGATGAGAAACCGGCGCCAAGCGGCACGGCAGAGGTCAAGCGCGTGGTGCACAACCCTACCTATCACTACGATCCGGACTTCGCTTTCAAGGGGGTCAAGACCAAGCGGCCCTTCACCATCGCTGCCGGGCCGAACAATCCCGTGGGATTGGTCTGGATCGATCTCTCCATCGAAAGCTACGGCATCCACGGTACGCCCGAACCGGGCAAGATCGGCACGACCTTTTCGCATGGCTGCATCCGGTTGACCAATTGGGATGCCGAAGACCTTGCTTCCATGGTGCAGCCGGGCACGAAGGTCGAGTTCAAGGACGAGATTGCGCAGGCCGCCGACGAGCGCGCTGAGTAGCAGGCGGACTTGGCAGCAAAGCGGACTTGCCGGCCAAACGGACTTGGCGGGGCATCCTCCGCTCCGGCCGCCCCGGCCAATCAGGTCCCGGCGCGACGCAGCCGGTGAGCCATCTGCGACAGTTCACCTTCGCCGAAAATGCCGTCCAGCATGTGCAGCAGTTCGCGTACCGCGCCGGATTTGCAGGAATAATAGATCATTTGCCGGTCGCGACGGGTCTCGACAAGGTCGGAAGCCCTGAGCTTGGCCAGATGCTGCGACAAAGCGGATTGGCTGAGCGACACTTTCTCGGCTATGGCGCCGACCGACATTTCGCCCTCGGCCAGATAGCTCATGATCAACAAACGTTTTTCGTTGCCCATCAGCGTCAGAAACGCGGCCGCGGCTCCGGCGTTGGCGACTAGCTTGTTCGAGACCATAGATCCCCCATGCCTTCCTGCTCATCCGCCGCTATGGGGGCAATAGCGTCGGATTCCATAGACTTTCCCTATAGATGCACGCCAGCGATTCAGCGTCACTCGCAAAGGTAGAACATTTCGCTCAAATCTCAAGGCTTGCTTTCCATGCAAGCCGATTAACTGTGCGGCTGTGATCAATTTGCCGATCGGGCAGCCTTTGCCATGTCGACCAGGACAGGCCTGAGGTCGCGTGCCGCCTGCAGCGGATTGGGAAAAAAGACCCGGCAGACATTGTCGCCGGATACGAGATCCATCCCGTCGGCGTCGAAGCCGGTGACGATCCAGCCGTCGCGCTCGGCCCCGCCGAAATGACTTGCGTAGAGGGCAATCGCATCGAGATGGTCGGCGTTCATGTGGTCGAGTGCCGATTGCTCGCCGGCGGCAAGCTCTTCAACGATTGCTCCCGTCGCGACCAGATCGGCGCGTTCGAGCAGATAGGCCTTGCCGAAGCCGCCGTTCAGGCTGGCGCGCTCCGGTTCGAGCCGGAAGATCGAGAAGTCGCCGAGCCCGGCATAGAGCTTCGCCTTGGGATTGCGGTTGAGGTAGCGCCGCTCGGCGCGGGCGTGTTCGTTCGATCCGCGTTCGAGCCGTACGGCGCGGCAGACGAGCGTCAATCGCGGATGCGCCAGCGGATCGCCCTTGCCGGGTTCGCCGACGAGCAGCGAGCAGCGCGGGTCGGCAAGGATAGCGCCGGTATGGGCGGACAGCATCGACACCAGGATCAATGGCGTGCCGTCGATGTCGGTGGCGACACCGACCCTGCTGGCCAGCGGCGAACCGGTTCCTGGCTCGAGCACTGCCAGCGCGCCGAAACGGGCGCTGCGGATCAGCGTCTTTGCCAGCCTGATCGCCTCGGCGTCGGTCGCGCGGATCACGTCTTTCCTGGGTTCGTCCAAAGCACCACCGTCGCGTTTACTTCGGCGCCATGCGGATGGCGCCATCGAGGCGAATGGTCTCGCCGTTGAGCATCTGGTTCTCGATGATGTGCAAGGCAAGTGCGGCATATTCCGAAGGCTCGCCCAAACGGGAAGGGAAGGGCACTGCCGCACCGAGCGAATCCTGCACCTCCTGCGGCATGCCGGCCATCATCGGCGTCCTGAAGATGCCGGGCGCGATGGTGCAGACGCGAATGCCGGAGCGGGCGAGATCGCGCGCCACCGGCAGCGTCATGCCGACGACGCCGCTTTTGGATGCCGAATAGGCCGCCTGGCCGATCTGGCCGTCATAGGCGGCGACCGATGCGGTGTTGACGATGACGCCGCGCTCGCCGCCCTGCAGCGGCTCGAGCTTCGCGGTCCGGTCGGCAACCAGGCGGATCATGTTGAAGGTGCCGATCAGATTGACCTCGATCACCTTGCGGTATTGGTCGAGCGGATGTGGTCCGTCCTTGCCGATCGTCTTCATGCCGATAACGATGCCGGCGCAATTGACCAGGATGCGCGGCTCGCCGAGCGTCTCAGCCACTTCCGCGACAGCAGCGGCACCGCTTTCCGCGTCGCTCACATCGCATCGGACGGCAATGCCGCCGATGTCGGCCGCCACCTTGGCCGCCCGCTCGATGCCGAGATCGAGGACGGCAACCCTGGCGCCGCCGGCGGCAAGAGCGCGCGCCGTCGCCTCGCCAAGGCCGGAGCCGCCACCGGTGACGATCGCAATCTGGCCGTTCGGGTTCATCTCGACGTCCTCCTCCGAGCCCAGACTATTCTGCCAAGCCACCGTGCGACAGCGCCGGCATGGTCACGCCATCGCCGCGATGTGCTCGCCAATCCTCGCCTGGTCGGCGTGGCAAACCTCGCCCACCAGCCTTGCCACTGCGCCCGGCACGATCTCGTGCGCCAAAAGCCGGTCGAGGTCGACCGGACGCGGCATCGAGATCTGCCCACGCGGCAGCCTCTTGAAACCGAGCGGACCGTAATAGGGTTCGTCGCCGACCAGCATCACGGCCGGCGCGCCGGCTTTGGCAGCGGCTTCGAGCGCGATTGCCACCAGCCGGCGGCCGATGCCGAGGTTCTTGAAGGCCGGCTGCACGGCGAGCGGCCCTAGCATCAGCGCGCGGCCGGCGCCCGCGGCGATGCGTGTCATCCGTACCGAGGCGACGACGGTTGCGCCGTCGACGGCCACGAAGGACAAAGCCCGTTCATGCGGGCCACCTTGGCGGATCCTGTAGGCAGCAAGCACGAAACGGCCCGGCCCGAAGGCTTCGTCATTGATGGCTTCGATTTCAGGATCATGCGCCGGAGTTTCCGGCAGGTATTTCACGTCGGCAAGGCTCATGGTCTTTGCGTTCCGGTATGCGAGGAAAGGTTTGCTGCAAGCGGCAGCGTTCGCCAGTCAGCGCTTCATCAAGCGCGGGCGCTCTTTCGTCGTCGGTCGAACCGGATCAGGGCAAAGTCGAACATGCGGATTGTCCGCTAGCACCAATTTTCAGCCGCCGCAATCGGCCGGTTGCGCTCGACGACGCAGCTGTTGACGATCTGTTCAGCGCTGGCGATTTCGGCAGGTCCATTTCATGCCCTACATCAGGCAGGAACGCGAAAGGACATTTCATGGGATTGCTAGTCGAAGGCCAATGGCAGGACCGCTGGTACGATACCGGGGAGAGCGGCGGCAAATTCGTGCGGGCGCAGTCGCAGTGGCGCGACTGGGTGACCCGCCACGGCTTCCCGGCCGAAGGGCGAAAACGTGGCTTCAAGGCCGAGCCCGGCCGCTATCACCTCTATGTCTCGCTCGCCTGCCCGTGGGCGCATCGGACGCTGATCTTTCGCGTGCTCAAAAAACTCGAGGACGTGATTTCCGTCTCGGTCGTCCATCATTTCATGGGCGCCGACGGCTGGACGTTCCTGGCCGAGGACGGCGCGACCGGCGACACGCTCTACGGCCTCGATTTCCTGCACCAGATCTACACCAGGGCCGATCCCGGCTATTCGGGCCGGGTCACCGTTCCCGTGCTGTGGGACAAACGCGAGCAGACCATCGTTTCCAACGAATCCTCCGAGATTATCCGCATGCTCAATTCGGCCTTCGACGAATGGGGCGATGCCAAGCTCGATTTCTATCCGCAACCGCTGCGCGGCGAGATCGATGCGGTCAATGCGCTGGTCTATCCCGCGGTCAACAACGGCGTTTATCGTGCCGGCTTCGCCACCACGCAGCCAGCCTACGAGGAGGCGTTCGGCGAATTGTTCTCCACGCTCGACATGCTGGAGGACCGTCTGTCAAGGCAGCGCTATCTCGCCGGCGGCCGCATCACCGAGGCGGATTGGCGGCTGTTCACGACACTGGTCCGCTTCGACCCGGTCTATGTCGGCCATTTCAAGTGCAATCTGCGCCGCATCGCCGACTATCCGAACCTGTCGAATTATCTGCGCGACCTCTACCAGGTGCCGGGCGTCGCCGGCACGGTGAATTTGCACCACATCAAGTCGCACTATTACGGCAGCCACGAGATCATCAACCCGACACGCATCGTGCCGGTCGGGCCTGAGCTCGACCATGGCGCGCTGCACGACCGCAACAGGTTCAGGAAGGCGGCGTGAGACCGGCGCCCTAGCGGAAGGTTTCTGAGTCCATCTTTGCCCTTCTGACGAGATCAGCTTTCAATGTGGTATTTCCAAATCGATTGGAGTAGCCGAGCGACGTTGCCAGGAACGCCACGATGCCGCCGATCATGACGATCTGGACCGACATCTGGAGCGGGATTGCGCGAAACGATCCCGACAGCAGAAGCACGGCCATTCCCAAACCCATTTCTATCAGGCTTGAGAAACCGACCATTTTCCAGAATTCAGTGCGAGTAAAAAGCCGAGCATGTCGCTTTATAAAAACGAAATATGTCACGAATGCCGCAAAAAGTTGTATTGCGAACTGGATGCCTCTTCCACTTTTTTCCAACCTGGATGGATCTATCCCAAGGACCATTGTCGAAATTAAGGCTGTAGCAAGAATTGTTGTCACAGTAATTACCGTGTAAAGTGAGATATATAGTACGATTCTAAACCTGTCGTTTTGGCTATGTTTCATTTTTCTCTTATCGCCTAATATATATATTTCTCTCGGAGAACAATGGATGTTGCCGGCCTAAAGCGAAGCAGCCAAAGCTGTTGGAGAGATGATCTACCAGTAAGGCGATGCCGAATTCCCCTCAAAAACTTCGGCAATCCGCCGCAGCGTCGCCGGTGTCGTGCCTTCCGGCAAGCGGTCGAGCGGAAAGAAGCCGGCTTCGGCGATCTCGCGGTCGGGCAGCTTGGGTGCTGGCTGGTCGAACTCCTCGACCAGATAAAGGCCGACATGATCGCGGCGGCTGGCGCGGCGGTTGAAATGCAGCGATTTCAGCACCGGCGGTCCGGTCAGCGCGATGTTGCCTTCCTCGAAGACTTCGCGCGTCAGCGCCTCGATCATCGTCTCGCCCAACTCGACGCCACCGCCGGGCAGGTGCCAGCCAGGGACATAGGTGTGGCGGATGAGGAAGACGGAATTGGAAGGGCGGTCGTGGATCAACCCGCGCACGCCGAGCGTCATCGGCCGCCGCAGTACGAAGTACAGGTGAAACAGCCTTGCCCTGAAGCCCGGCCAGCCGGTCTGGCGCAGGGCTTGCTCCGGATCCGGCGTCATCGTCCGCGAAACCGTGAGTGGAAAGCCGCGCGCGCCTCGCCTATGAAGAAAAGATGTTCAGGCTCGCGCATATTTCCGATGTCCACCTGGGGCCGCTTCCCGATGTAACCTATCGCGATCTCGCCTCCAAGCGCGTGGTCGGTTACGTCAATTGGCAGCGTAACCGCCGCCGCCACATGCACGACGCCGTCATCGACACGATCGTCGCCGACATGAAGGCCAGCGGGCCGGACCATCTCGCCATCACCGGCGACCTGGTCAATCTGGCGCTCGACGGAGAGATCGAGATGGCCAAGCACTGGCTGGAGACGCTGGGCTCGCCCAATGACGTGTCGGTCGTGCCGGGAAATCATGATGCCTATGTGCCGGGCGCCTTCGACAAGACCTGCCGGTCCTGGGCAGCATGGATGACGGGCGACGGCGTCAATACGCCGGTCGACCGCAACACCTTTCCCTATCTGCGCGTGCGCGGCGATGCTGCGCTGATCGGCGTCTCCACGGCGCGCGCCACGGCTCCGTTCATGGCCAACGGCTTCTTTCTGGAAGGCCAGGCGGAAAGGCTGCGCGACATGCTCGACGCCACAGGCAAGCGCGGCCTGTTCCGGGTGATCATGATCCACCACCCGCCGGTGCGCGGCGCCGTTTCGCAGAACAAGCGGCTGTTTGGCATCTCGCGCTTCCACAAGGTTCTTCACCGGCACGGCGCCGAGCTTGTGCTGCACGGCCATTCGCATGTGCCGTCGCTCTTCTTCATCGGCGCCCGCAAGGCCAAAATCCCGGTGGTCGGGGTCGCCGCCGCCGGGCAGGCCCCTGGCAGTTCGCATGCGCCGGCGCAATACAATCTGCTCGACATCGACGGTGAAAAGGACAATTGGCGGATCAAGCTGACGCGCCGCGGCTTGACCGGGCCGGCATTGCCGCCCAGCGACCTGCAGACACTGGAGCTTGGCGTCGAAGCCGAGGCGTCGATGGCCAGAGTAATTCCGGGAAAAGTGTGAAACGGTTTTCCGTCCGGAATTGCGTCAAACCAAAGAGATAGAGCGGTTCAGCGTTTCCGTGAAACGCTGAACGGCTCTAAAAGCTGATTTTCATTGCGACAATGCGGTCCCAGAACAGCACGAGCGAAATCGCCAGGCCGACCAGGGCGCCGGCGGCGATCAGGCCCAGGCCCGAGAAGAAGGCCGACCAGCCGTTGCTGCGCGCAGGGACATGCAGCGGCGGCTCGGCTTCCACCACTAGGGCGCGTTTCAGGCCGGCGACGGCCTGCTCGATGCCGCCTTCCATCATCCTTTGGCGTTCGACGACGCGCTCGGCGACATAGCGCGTCACCTGATCGGCAACGACCTTCATCTCGGTCGACTCGGCGAGCACGACGCGGCCGATGCGCGTGTCCTTGAGAAAGCGGTAGGTGCGGCGGTCGCGTCCCATGGCGACATGGCTGACGGCGTCGATCCACAGCCTTGGCTGCAGGCCGGACGAGACGGCGAAGTCGAAACTGTCCATGTCGGTGGGTACGTCGCCGAACACCGGGGCGAGTTCGGCGGCAAGCAAATCGAGCCGCATGCGATGCGCTTCGCGCATGTCAACGACGACGTCGTCGCGGTCGGCGAAGGCGTTCTTGACGTCGCGAATGGCATCGGACAGTTTTCGCGACTGATCGATCTGGGTGATGTTCTCGCCTGCATCCTTCATCGGCGTTGCCTCGCGGGTTGGTTAACACCGAATTAACACAGCCGCCGGCAAAATGCACTTGCGAGATCGATGGGTGGGCAAGGGTTCGCTGGAGCAGCACCAGCGCCGCCGCCGTGCCTGTGCGAAGACCGATTAGCTCGCCGCAGCGGCGAATCCCGGACGAAGCCGCCTGCTGCGGCGTCGCATATTGCGACGGATGGCCGCGGCGATCAGGCCGGGCGCTTCCTCGACCAGCATATGGCCGGCTTCCAGCACGTGGTGCAGATGAAAACGCTTCGGCAGGCCGTCCGCTTGGCTGACAGGCAGCACCGCGTCGTCCGTCCCCCAAACCACCATCACCGGCATGTTCAGCGTTTCAAGCCGTTCGCTCGGGATGACACCTTGCCGATCATCCCTGGTCATTGCGGCTGCGAGCTCGACAAGTGTCCCCAACTGGCCGGGACGCTGGCGCATCTCGTTGAGGAGATCGACCCGGTGCTGCGGGGGCTGGCTTTGCGGTCCCGACATGGCGGCAAGGCAGGCGCGGATTTCGTCGGTGCCGGCAGCGGCGGCGTAGCGGCGCAGCAGCGGGCCATTGATCTCAGGACCAAGACCGCCCGGTGCCAGCAGCGTCAGCGAGGCCATTCTTTCGGGCTCGCTCAATGCCATCAGGGCGGCCACGGCGCCGCCCATCGAATGGCCGACGAGATGGGCCCGCTTTATCCCGCGTGCGGAAAGGTCCGCAAGGACGGCACTGGCTGCGATCCTGGCCGGACCGCCGCCCGGAAAATCGAACGACAAGCCATGACCCGGCAGATCATAGGCCAAGGTCCGCGCGCCCGGAGCCAGAGGCGCGACCACATCGCGCCAGTCGTCGTGGCAGCCACCGAAGCCATGCAGGAAGACAATCGTCGTCGGGCCGGTGCCCCGTTCGGCAGCGTAAAGGGATCGGGTCATGCAAACTTAATGGGTTTGTGCCGGGATCAGTCCGGATGCCGGGGGGATCAGTCTTTGTGCCGCGATTGGTCTTTATGCCGCGATGGGTTTGGGCCGGTTCAATCGTGTCTGAATTGCGCTTTGGCCGTGCGGATGGCCAGTAAAATTTTCGCGATCAGCTGACGTCGTGCACGCGCCGGAAGACGTCAGCTGGCACCGCCAAGCCCGGCGGCGCGCAGGGCCTCTACCAGCCGGTTGGTCAGATCGGCGGGATATCTTCGCTCGACGAACGTTGCACGCGGATCGGCTGCGAATTTCGGGAATTTGGTGGTCAGTTCCTGCAGCAGCCTGCTTGCCAGCTTTTCGCGGCCGGCAGTGTTGGCACCGATCAGCCGCGCCGCCAGATAATGCGATTTCATTTCCGTCGTTCGCAAGCCGTCGCTGGCAAGCGTCGCCTTGTTCATGTCGCCCATCATGAACTCTCCTGCGAACAGCCCGTAATCCCACCATGTCGGATGGGCGCTGGCGATATCCACCGCGTGAGCAAGGATCGGGGTGCCCTCGCTGTACCTGCCGGCGAAAACGAGCCCGTAGCCATAGGCGGCGGCCATTGCGAGATCGTAGGGATTGAGTTCGTAGGCCTTGCGCATCCAGCGGATCGATTCCTCGGAATTGCCGATGCGCGAGTTGAGATAACCAAGGGCGCGGTGCGCATAGGGGCTGGTGGGGCCCATCTGAATGGCGCGATGGGCAAACATCATCGCCTTTTCCATCGTCGCGTCGGCGGGGTAGGGATAATGGTCGGTGACCGCCTCCAGATGCAAGGACGCGAGTTCCGAATAGACGAGCGATGACTTCGCCTCCCGGTTGGCAAGATCTTCGAGGCAGCGGTAGGCGGCTTCGTGCGTCTGCGCGTTCTGGTCGAGATAATATTTGCCGTTGAGCACCAGACACGCCGTCAGCCCGGTCTGGATGCCGCTCTGCTCGATGTAATTGTAGATCGTGCCCGAGGCGGGAAGAGCCGAGCTCAAAATGCCGGAGATTTGGTCCTCGATAGCGGTGTTTGCGCTGTCGCCGGCGGTCAGGTTGCGTGACAGCAGCACGCGGCCGGTCGCCACGCTCTGCAGCTCGAGCATAGTGTCGCCGCTGCGCGGCCCGGGCAGGACATCGAACACGAAGCTGGCGGCGTCGGTAAGTGGATCGGGCGGGCTGTCGGCATCACGACCGATGAAGTTGATGGTATCGAAGCCGCTAAGGCCGGCGCGCAGTGATGCAGCGACACGGCGAGCCACGTCGCTGTCGGCCTTGATGGCAATGTAAACCTGGGGGAGGGTTTCAACCGGAGGCGCCGCTATGCTGCCGGTCGCCACCGCGGTCTCGACCGCCGTGTCGCCGCCGGTCAGCAACACCACGCTGCCCTGGCGAAGGATCAGCACACCCAGCATGAGGATGACCAGCGCGATCGCCAGCCAGAAGAACTGCAAATGGCGCTGCAGCGACGGTGCAGCGGGGCTGAGCGCTGGAACGCTCAGCAATGCAGCCGGATGTGCCCGGTTGCGGGCATCCTCCGAGGATCCGGGCGGGGCGCTCGTCGCCGCGTCCTCTGTCGCCGGCTGCGGCTTGCTCTCTGCCTCGGCCTCCGCCGGCAAGCGAATGGCATTGAGTTCGTAGGATGGAACATAGCCGCCGCGCGGAATGGCGATGCGGACCGGTTCGGCAACGCCCTCGTTGGCGAAGTACTGCTGTAGAAGCTCGCGCAGCCTGCCGGCCTGCACCCGCACCACCGCATCGGTCGACGGATCGAAATCGCCGTCCTTGCCAAAAACGTCCATCGCTATGGAGAAGCCCTTGAGCCGGTCGGCTTCGCCTGCCTGCTCGCGCTCGACCAGGTAGCGGAGCAGCTTGCGCGCGCGCTCGGATCGTCCGAACGTTTCGCTGGCCAGCAATCGCTCCAACGTTTCGCGCACTGCGGGGGCGGCAGGCGTGGTATGCTGCAAGTGTCGATCCCTTCGAATTCGGCACAGGTTGAGGTACGATCATATAGCGCTGGCGCCGCCTTACAAGCATGTGCTTATGGTGCGATAGCGTACCCACCGGATAAATATCCGGTGGCTGATGGCGCGGGCCTGGCAGTTTCGGCTAGCCGCCCTTCCGGCCGACGATGCGGTTGGCGGCCGAAACCACGGCTTCGAGCGAGGCGGCGACGATATTGGTGTTGATGCCGGCGCCGAACAGCTTGCCGCCCGGATGTTCCATCTCGACATAGGAAATGGCCGAGGCATTCGAGCCGCGCTGCATGGAATGCTCGGAATAATCGAGCACCGACATCGGCACCCCGACATGGCGCGACAGCGCATCGACGAAGCCGTCGATCGGGCCAGTACCGGTGCCGGATATGGTCACCTCCTTGCCCCCGTCGAGGATCACCGCTTCGACCACGCGCCGGCCCTTGACCTCGGTGTCGGGGTAGGTGTGGTGGTCGAGGAACTTCAGCCGCGCGCCGGGCTGGTCGACATAGGTGTCGAGAAAGCGCTCGTAGATGCGCTTGGCCGGCACCTCCTTGCCTTCGGCGTCGGTGATCGCCTGGATAGCCTGGCTGAACTCGATCTGCAGGTTGCGCGGCAGGTTGAGGCCGTAATCCGCATGCAGCACATAGGCGATACCGCCCTTGCCGGACTGCGAGTTGATGCGGATGATGGCTTCGTAGCTGCGGCCGACATCGGCCGGGTCGATCGGCAGGTAGGGCACCTCCCAGTGCGGCGTGTTGGCCTTGCGCAGCGCCTTCATGCCCTTGTTGATGGCGTCCTGGTGCGAGCCGGAAAAGGCGGTGTAGACGAGCTCGCCAACATAGGGATGGCGCTCGGGGATCTTCAGCTGGTTGGAGTATTCGTAGACGTCCTTCATGCGGTTGATGTCGGAGCAGTCGAGCCCGGGATCGACGCCTTGCGTGTACATGTTGAGCGCCAGCGTGACGATGTCGACATTGCCGGTGCGCTCGCCATTGCCGAACAACGTGCCTTCGACGCGGTCGGCGCCCGCCATCAGGCCGAGCTCGGTGGTGGCGATGCCGGTGCCGCGGTCATTGTGCGGATGCAGCGAGATCAACAGGTTCTCGCGGTTGTCGAGATTGCGGCACATCCATTCGATGCGGTCGGCATAGATGTTGGGCGTCGACATCTCGACCGTGGAGGGCAGGTTGATGATCAGCTTGTTTTCAGCCGTCGGCGTGACGATCTCGGTGACGGCGTTGCAGATCTCCAGCGCCACGTCGAGCTCGGTGCCGGTAAAGCTCTCCGGCGAATATTCGAAACGGTAGCCGCCGCCGGCCTTCGCCGCCATGTCGGTGATCATCTTGGCCGCATCGGTGGCGATGCGCTTGATGCCGGCGACGTCCTTCTCGAAGACGACGCGGCGCTGCAGCTCGCTGGTCGAGTTGTAGAAATGGACGATCGGGTTGGTGGCACCCTTGAGCGCCTCGAAAGTGCGGGTGATCAGTTCCGGCCGGCACTGCACCAGCACCTGCAGCGAGACGTCGGCGGGCACGTTGCCTTGTTCGATGCACCAGCGGGCGAAATCGAAGTCGGTCTGCGAGGCCGACGGGAAGCCGATCTCGATCTCCTTGAAGCCCATGTCGAGCAGCAGGGCGAACATGCGCGCCTTGCGTTCCTGGCCCATCGGATCGATCAGCGCCTGGTTGCCGTCGCGCAGGTCGACCGAGCACCAGATCGGCGCCTTGTCGATCACTCTCGAAGGCCAGGTGCGATCGGCAAGGCCGACGGTCGGATAGGGCTGGTATTTGCGGGCGGCGTCCGGCATGCCCTTTACCGCAGGCTTGCTGATTTCCTCTACATTCAGGCGGATATCTTCTCGTGCGTTCATCGTCGTTTCTCCCGGCGGCTCGCGGATCCAGCTTCAGGCGGATTGGTGGCGAGCGGCGCCTTTACCAGAATTTCGTTCGCTTGATGTGACGTGCCAATTTGTGACTGGCCAAGGAGCGTGCGCGTGAGCGGCAATTCGACCGCCGGGCGCTCCTTCAGCGAACCCGGCGATCGCCGATAAGGCCGAGAAGCAGCAGGGTGGAGGCAAGCGCGCGAACGGTCTGGCCGGCAATGCCGGTCGGGCGGGACGCAAAAGAGGTGGCGCGCGGGCTCATGGCGGATTTCATACAGGAGCGGGCAAAGCGAGGCAAGTGGGAGCCTCGCCGTCGCAGAAGCTGCCGATCTCCCCCCGCAAGGGGGAGATTGGATGTCGCCTTGGTTTTCGCCAACATTCAAAGTTGAGGGTGGGGCAACTTTGTTCTTGCTTTGTGCCGGCAGCTATGCTACTAATCTGGCTATGGTGCTGATTGGCGCCGAGGACCCGCCGTCGAGGCGGGTTTTTTATTTCCGGCACCTCCCAGGAGGAAACATGACCGCACCCGATCCGATCCGCCGCTTTGTCGAAGCCACCAATGCCGGCGATAGCGAAGCCTTCCTGGACAGTTTCACGCCCGACGCCTTCCTGAGCGACTGGGGCCGGTCGTTCAAGGGCCGCGAGCAGATTGCGCGCTGGAACCAGTCGGACAATATCGGCGTGCAATCCAGGCTCCGCATCGTTCGCGTTGCTCCGGCGGGCGAGAGCTATCACGTGCGCATTGCCGTCACAGGCAACGGCTTCAACGGCGAGGGCGACATGGCGTTCACCCTGGACGGCGAGCGCATCTCCAGCCTGGTGATCAGCTGACGCGCTGCCCGGCTGGTCTTTACTCCCGAAGGCTTCTCGCCACCAGCCGCGCCACGCTTGGGCCGACCAGAAGCACAATCAGGAAGCGTGCCGATTGCAGCGCCATGACGAAGGAGATGTCGACATGCTGCGCGGCGGCGGCGATGATAGCGACGCTGTCCATGCCGCCGGGGCTGGTCGCCAGATAGGCGGTCAGCGGATCGATGCCGAGCAGGCGGCTGATCAGGAAGGCGAGGCCGCCGCAAAAGACGATCAGGGCAATGATCGAGCCGACGATCTGCGGCAGCGCGCGGGCCGCGTGGCGCAAGATGGCCCTGGTGAAATTCAGGCCGATGCTCCAGCCGATTATCGTATAGCTCAAGGCGAGCAGCCAGGGCGGCAGCTGCATGGTCACGCCGAGCCCGAGATGGATCACGGTGCCGAAAATGAAGGTGCCGAGGAAAAACGGCGACGGCAGCCGGAAAAGCTTTCCCGCGAGGCCGCCGACCAGCGCCACGCCGAACGTCGCGGCCAAGCCTTGCGGATCGACCGGCGGGAACCAGACGATGGCCGGCACCTCGATGCCTGAGGTGTCGACCCAAAGCTTGGCCACCAGGGCTGCCGTCATCGAGACGCAGATGACGCGCAGATAGAGCATGAAGGCGACGAGGCGCTGGTCGGCCCCGAAGGCACCGGCCATCAGCACCATGGCGGTGGCGGCGCCCGGCGACGAGCCCCAGACGGCGGTGGTGCCGGGCAGGATGCGCCAGCGGCTGATCAGCCAGCCAAGCAGGCTGGATGCCGCGACCGTCGCCATCACGACGCCGAGGAACAGCGGCCATTCCTTGTAGAAGACGGGAAAGATATCGGCCGAGATGGAACTGGCGACCAGGCAGCCGACGACCGCCTGGGCGGAGCCGAACAGAACCCGCGGCACGCGCACCGTGGCGCCGTTGGTGCCGGCAGCGATGGCCGCCAGCATCGGTCCGATCAAGAGCGCGGCGGGAAGGGCGGCGAGTTCCAGCGCGCCGGCAAACAGCACCGAGACCACCACCAGGACCGGCCACTGCCAGCCCTTGTGGATCCGCGCCAGATGCTCGATGGCCGGCGGGTTCGGGGAAGAATCCATAGATCGGCTCTTAGACCGGTCGCGAAAAAATGCGAACCTTTTTGCGGGGGAAAAGGGCTTGGGTGGTAATGGCACCAGCCATCCGTAGCGATCCTTCGCGCCCCCCTCTGTCCTGCCGGACATCTCCCCCTCTAGTGGGGAGATTGGATGTCACGTCGGCCTTCGCCAATCTCCAAAAAGAGAGCTGTCGGCGAAGCTGCCAATCTCCCCACTTGAGGGGGAGATGGCCGGCAGGCCAGAGGGGGGCGCTGTCCCGCCGGCCTCTCCTCTATCCCGCCTTCACCGCCGGCAACCCAAACCCACCAACCGGACGCGTTTCCACCTGGAACTCGAAGCCGGCGATGATCGGCCGTGCCTTGGCGATTGCCGCCTGGACTTCGGGCAGCTGCAGCGAAGCCTTGTGGCTTTCGGCGTCGGTCCACACTTCGGTCACCCAGATCGCGTCGGCGTCGGCCGGGTCGGTGGCGATGATATAGTTCAGGCAGCCGGGCATGGCGCCGGTGCTGGCGAGCAGGACCTCCATGACCGCGTCGCGCTGGCCGCGCGTCGCCCGCATCTTGCCGATCAGTCCGTACATTCGCTTTGCTCCGTTGAGATTACGCAACCAGGAGTATGCAGTTCGCCGTCTACGGCATCAACTGGCCGCCATTCACCTCGATCACCTGGCCGGTGATGTAGCCGCTCAACAGATCGGAGGAGAGGAACAGATAGGCGCCAACGCAGTCCTCGGCGGTGCCGGCGCGGCCCTGCGGGATGGTGGCGATCATGCCTTTCATCTGGTCGTCGGTCGAGTAGCGCTCGTGGAAAGGTGTCGCGATCGTGCCGGGCGCCACCGCGTTGACGCGGATGTTGAAACCGATCAGCTCCTTGGCCATGCCGCGCGTGACGTTGGAGACGAAGGCCTTGGCGGAGCCGTAAAGGCCGGCGCCGCCACCGGCGCCGTTGCGCGCGGCGATCGAGGAGGTGTTGACGATGAAGCCGCCCTGCCGCTTCAGCCATGGGATCGCCTTGCGCGAAGCTGTCAGCACGGAACGCGCGTTGAGGTCCATCACCGCGTCGTAATGCGCCTCGGTCTGCTCGGCATAGGGCACGCGGCCGAGCATGCCGCCGGCATTGTTGACGAGGCCGTCGAGCCGGCCGAAATGTTGCGCACTGTCCTCGACGACGCGCTCGACATCGGCGGGGATCGAGAAATCGCCCTGGGTCAGGAACACGTCGCCGCCACCGTTGCGAATGGTCGCCGCCAAGTTTTCGGCAGCCACCCGGCTCGAATTGTAGTGCAGTGCGACGCGACATTTCTGCGCGGCATAGGCAAGTGCAAGCGCCGCGCCGATGCCGGTCGACGCGCCGGTGACCAGCACCGCCTTTCCGGCAAGGTCGGGGATGACCAGAGAGGGGCTGACAAGGGTGGTGGTGGCTGGCACGTCTATTCCTCCGGGGGACTCGGCCTGCTCTTCGTAGGCCCTCGCAGTCCTCGCGTTCAAGTCCGTAAAAGCCTATGGCCTGAGATAGGCGTAGCCCTGGCGCTGCAATTCGGCGAGCTTGACGACACCGCCTCTGTCGGCTGCATGGAAGCCGTCGAGCAGGTCGGCCAGGCCGATATCCATGCCGTGCATGGTATTGGCGCAGGCGTGCGGGCTGAGCCCGTCCTGGACAAGGCCGGCGAAACGCCCGGAAATGGCGGCGGATATGCCCTTCGACTTGAAGGCAGCAAGTGCTGGGCCGTGCACGACAAGCGCGATGTCGACCTTGCCGTCGGTACCTTCGAAGTGGTTCTTGATGTTGCCGAGCACGAAATTGACCTTGTCGAGATCGCTGAGGTGATAGGCGACCTTTTGCCTTTCCTCTTCGACGGGCTTGACTTCAATGGCTGCCGCCTTGGTGGGGCGCAGCCCGAAAAGCCCGGCGGCCCCGGCAAGACCGACGCGGAAAATATCGCGGCGTCGCATGGCTTCATCTCCCATTTAGCCGGCCCGCGCAAATTGCGTGGCCTCGGCCTCGATCCTAGCATAAATTGAAGCCACGTCTTGTCGGGGCAATGGAGGGGTAGCATGACGTCGAGGACCATAATGGGGACCATTGTGGGCGCCGGGCTTGGGGTTGCCTTGCTTGCCGCCGTCGCCGGCACTGCTTTCGCCGACGACACGCTCAAACTCACCGAGCTCAGCCCCGACGGCAAGGACGCCTGTTTCGGCCGCGTCTACGACGCCGCGCATCTCAAGTCGCATCCGCACCAGAAGGTGGCGCGCATCTTCTTCTATTACGGCCGCGATCCGGTCAGCCGGCCAAACGAGGAGCCAAGCACCGGCATCGATTCCTCCTACAATGGCTTCATGGCGACGACGGTACGCGGCGCCGAGGCGCCGGAATGGCTCGGCGGCTGGTGCAGTCATGAGTCGGAGGACGGCAAGACCGGCCCGATCCGCTGCGGCATGGACTGCGATCGCACCATGGCTTCGCTGAAGGTCGACGACAAGGGCCGGCTGATCGTCTCGGACGTGCAGCCCGACCTCTATCTCGACGCCGGATCGGAAGACGAGCTCGGCAAGGCGGAGTACGAACGGCAGGCGCTGGGCAAGGACGACAACGGCTTCAGGCTCGATCCGATGCCGGCCGCGACCTGCAAGGCGGAGTTCGCCCGCATCGACCCGATCGATCCGGCACTTGGCCCGCCATTGCGCGAGCGGCTGAAGCCGGACCAGGCCTTCTGCTACGGGCGTGACTATGATGCCGCGCATCTCGGCTCGCATCCCGATCAGCTGACCCAGACGATCCGGGTTTTCCGCGGACCGGTCGAGCTGGCATCCTTCGCCAAGGGCGGCGACCTCGCCAATTGGCCGAGCGGCGCAGACATCGCCGTTTCGGTTACCACGCGGCAGAAATCGGCCAAGGTCACGCAGGTCTATAACTGCCAGGGCGAGGGCGACCAGTGGCGCTGCGCGGCGAGCGCGAAGACGGGTGGTGTCTCCTGCGATATCGCGCAAAAGGAGATTTTCCTCCGCCGCGGCGCCAACGGCACGATGATGCTGGCCAACCCAAACAGCGGCCTGCCGATCGTCGATCTGTGCTCGAAGGCGGCGGAAGGCGACACCAGCTCCGACGACAAGGTCTACCGGCTGGAGCCGATGCCGCAGGCCGCCTGCGGGCCTTGATCATGTGACGAGGAGGTGGATGCCATGCGCAAGACAAGGGTGTTTTGGTCCGGCCGCTCGCAGGCGGTGCGCTTGCCAAAGGAGTACCGTTTCGACACCAAAGAGGTTTTCATCAGCCGCCACGGCCAGAGCGTCATTATCGAGCCTCTTGCGCAGGATTGGGCTTGGCTGGACAGAGTGATCGGTCCGCTTGATGACGATTTCGCGGAGGCGGCTCTGGAAAGTCCGTCGGATCAGATCCTCGAATCCATGGCGCGCAGCGGCTCGGAATGAGGGCTACAGCGATCCTTCGCGCCCCCCCTCTGTCCTGCCGGACATCTCCCCCACTTGGGGGGAGATCGGCAGCTTCCTCGCGTCACTCACTCCTGCGACTATGGCTATTGGCAAAAGCCGCGGTGACGGCCAATCTCCCCACTTGTGGGGGAGATGTCCGGCAGGACAGAGGGGGGCGCGAAGGATCACGACTGAGCGATTTTTCTGCGCGAATTGCTTCACGCGAACGGCACGGCCGTCGTGCCCTTGGGCAGTTTCGCTTCGTCGTCGGGCTCGACATGGATGATGACGCGAACCGAAGGAATCTCTGCCCGCAGCGCGTCCTCGATGCGGTCGCAGATGACGTGGCTGGCGCCGACCGACATGTCGGCGTCGACGACCAGATGGAACTCGATGAAGGTGGCGCGGCCGGCGATGCGCGTCTTCAGGTCGTGGACCTCGAGCGCGCCCTTGCAATTGGCAGAGATGATGTCGCGGATACGGATATGTTCCTGGGTGTCGACGGCGCGGTCCATCAGCCCGTTCATCGACGAGCCGATGACGTGCCAGCCCTGCCACAGGATGTTCAGCGCCACGATCACCGCAAGAGCCGGATCGAGAACCTGCCAGCCGGTCAGCACGGCGCCGACCAGGCCAATGAACACACCGACCGAGGTCGCTACGTCGGTCATGATATGCCTGCCGTCGGCAACCAGCGCCGGTGATTTTTCACTCCGTCCGGTGCGGATCAGCGTCAAGGCCCAGACGGCGTTGATGACGGTTGCGACGCCGTTGACGGCAAGGCCGGTCCATGGCTGTTCGAGCGGGGCCGGATGCTGCCACGACCACCAGACCTCGTTGAGGATGAGCAGGGCGGCAAGCACGATCAGCACGCCTTCCAGGACGGCCGAGAAATACTCGGCCTTGTGGTGGCCGAACGGATGGTCCTGGTCGGCTGGCTTGTAGCTGACCTGGATCGCCCAATAGGCGGCGGCCGAGGCAATGACGTTGACGATCGATTCCAGCGCGTCCGAATAAAGCGCAACCGAACCGGTGACGTACCAGGCCACCAGCTTGAGGCCGAGCACGACGAAGGCGACGACGATCGACCAGAAAGCGAGGCTGGCGACCTTCTGCCTGGCGGCTGCTTTGATTTCTGCCGCGGTCACTGGGGAAGAAATCCCAACACTGAGCCCTCGAATTAAGCGGCCTTTTCCTTGGCCTTGCGCGGCAGGTGCGCGACGATGTTCTCGATGATGCGCATGCCGGCATTGTGGCCGAGCGTCATGATCGATTCCGGGTGGAACTGCACAGCGGCGATCGGCTCCTTGCGGTGCTCGAAGGCCATGATGATGCCGTCCTCGGTCTCGGCGGTAACGACAAAACCATCGGGCAGCCGCACCGGATCGGCGAAGATAGAATGATAGCGGCCGACCGTCACCTCCTTGGGCAGGCCGGAGAAGATGATGCCCGGCTTCGACACGCGGATGCGCGACGGCTTGCCATGCATCGGGATGTGCAATTGCCGCAGCTCGCCGCCATAGGCCTCGGCCAGCGCCTGCAGCCCGAGGCAGACGCCGAAGATCGGCAGGTCGCGCGCACGGGCTCGCTTGATGGTGGCGGCGCAGTCGAAGTCCTTCGGCGTGCCGGGGCCGGGCGACAGCACGACCAGGTTTGGCTTCAGCCGGTCGAAGACCTCGTCCGGCACCGGCGTGCGCACCGTCGAGACATTGGCGCCGGTCTGGCGGAAATAGTTGGCCAGCGTATGGACGAAGGAGTCCTCGTGGTCGACCAGCAGGATGTTGACGCCATCGCCGACCCGCGCGGTGCTGCGTTCGGTGCTGGCGGCATTGCCTGACTTGGCGTCGCGGATGGCGGAGATCATGGCGGATGCCTTCAGTTCGGTTTCGGCTTCTTCTTCTTCGGGTATGCTGTCGAAGAGCAGCGTGGCGCCGGCGCGCACCTCGGCAATGCCGTCCTTGATGCGGATGGTGCGAAGCGTCAGGCCGGTGTTCATGTCACCGTTGAAATTGACCATGCCGATCGCCCCGCCATACCAGGCGCGCGGGCTCTTCTCGTTCTGCTCGATGAAGCGCATGGCCCATAATTTCGGCGCGCCGGTGACGGTGACGGCCCAGGCATGCGACAGGAAGGCGTCGAAGGCGTCCATGCCTTCGCGCAGCCGTCCCTCAATGTGGTCGACGGTGTGGATCAGGCGCGAATACATCTCGATCTGGCGACGGCCGATGACGCGCACCGAGCCCGGCTCGCAGACCCTCGACTTGTCGTTGCGGTCGACATCCGAGCACATGGTGAGTTCGGACTCGTCCTTCTTGGAATTGAGCAGCTTGAGGATCTGCTCGCTATCGGAAATGGCATCGTCGCCGCGCTTGATAGTGCCGGAGATCGGGCAGGTCTCGACGCGGCGGCCGTTGACGCGAACGAACATTTCCGGCGAGGCGCCGATCAGATATTCGCCCTCGCCGAGATTGATGAAGAAGGAATAGGGCGAGGGATTGATGCTCTTCAGCTTGCGGGAAATCTCGGAGGGCTGGGTTTCGCAGCGTTCGTAGAACATCTGCCCCGGCACCACTTCGAACAGGTCGCCGCGCTCAAAGCTCTTCATCGCCTTGCGCACCAGCTTGGCATATTCGCCGGGCTCGTGGTCGCCGCGCGGCGGGATCCGGTCGGCGGTCCTGAACGGCTCGACGATTTCGTCGCGCGGCAGGCCTTCGGTCGAAAAGCCGTCGCCGGAATAGTCGTAGCGGTCGGTCCAGGCCTTGGTGGAATAGTGGTCGACGACGAGGATCTCGTCGGGCAGGAACAGCACGAGATCGCGCTGGCTTGGCTTGCGCTCGAGCTTGTAGTCGACCGGATCGAACTGGAAGGCGAGGTCGTAGCCGAAGGCGCCATAGAGGCCGAGATTGGCGTCTTCCTCGGTCTTGAACAAAGCAGTGATGGCGCGCAGCACGGTGAACACGGAGGGAACGCGGCTGCGTTCCTCTTCGGTGAAGACACGGCCGGGCTTGGCGACCTCGAGGCGGATGAGTTTGTTCGACGTCTCGGCGATCGTGACATCGTCAAGGCCGGCAAGCACCGTACCGATCACCGGCAAAAGCACCTCGCCACGGCGGTTCAGCGCCTCGATGCGCATGGCGCGGCCGCGTGCCGAGATCACCAGCGGCGGATCGATGATGGCGGTATCCCAGCGCGTATAACGGCCGGGATATTCGTAATTCGAGGAAAACACGGCGCCGCGGCGCGAATTCAGGCCATCGACATAGCCGTCGATCGCGCCCTCATATGGCCGGTCATGGCGCTGGCGGGTAATCGCCACGCCACCCGCGGTGACGAAGCGCTCGGCGCCATTCTCCAGAATTTTCGTCGTCATTGCCGTCTCCATCAGCGTCTTTGGGGCAACGGACCCGGGAATGGCTTGAAAAAACAAATGGCCGCCCGGACATTCCGCTGCGGCCACCTTCTATTGTCACGCGAACGCGTTCGAACAGGCCGCTGTCAGCGAGCCCACCACCAAATGGTCTTGATCGAACGCATATTCATGGCGAAATCCATAGCCGCGAAAAGCGGTATGCGCAACAGTTTTGAAAGTCTGTGGGGTGGCTGCTGCTTTCGCAACCCATGGCACATGGCCAAGACCGGCAGTCCTGCCTAGACTCTGCATCAAACAGCAGGAAGACGGGAAAACATCGATGACCGAGCAGATCGACCGCGCACGGACGTTCCATTCCCTCCATGTCAAGGGCAACCCGATTGTCCTCTACAATGCCTGGGACCCAGGCTCCGCCAAGATCATCGCGCAAGCAGGGGCCAAGGCCATCGCCACCGGAAGCTGGCCGGTCGCGGCCGCTTTCGGATTCGCCGATGGCGAGAAAATCCCGTTGGAACTGGCGCTCGAAAACATCAAACGCATCGTTGCGGCGGTGGATCTGCCGGTAACCATGGACCTCGAGGGCGGTTACGGGGTCGCTCCGGAGGTTGTCGCCCGCAGCGTGGGGCTCGCCGTGCAGGCTGGAGCCGTCGGCTTTAATTTCGAGGATCAGATTGTCGGCGGCAGTGGGCTGCACGACATCGCCATACAGGTGAGGCGGATCGAAGCCGCCGCGGCGGCCGTGAAGACCTCGGGTATTCCGGCCTTCATTAACGCCCGAACCGACATTTTCCTGAAGGCGAAACCGGATGCGCACGACAAGGCTCTCCTCGATCAGGCGATCGAGCGGGCGCACGCCTACGAAAGGGCCGGAGCGCATGGCTTCTTTGCGCCGGGGCTTGCCGATGAAGGCCTGATCGAGGCGCTCTGCCAGGCAACGGCATTGCCGGTCAACATCATTGCACTGGCGCATGTGCCGCCGCGCCAGAGGCTTGCCGAACTCGGCGTCGCCCGCGTGAGCCATGGTCCGGTGCCTTACCGGCAGATGGCCGAATGGCTGGAGTCCAAGGCGCGACAGGCGATTTCGGGGTAGCCTGGCGGGTTGCGTCAGTCCTCCAGCGTCCCCGACCTTGCATCGGCACTCTTCCTGTCGCCGACCAGCTTCAAGAGGTCCTCGCCGGCGCGAATTATGCGGCGCGAGCGGCGTGTCAGGATGAGGCCGGCCTGGGGCGCCAACACTTCCGTGCGGCCGTCGGGCTCACCCGGCGCGTGGACGATGGTGGCAAGGCGCGCACCCTGGGTGACGCGGTCGCTCGGCTTCACGTGGTAGAGGATCGCGCCCGAACGGGGCGCCGGCATCATCTCGATATTTTCGATCGGCGCGACGAGTCCTCCGAAGCTGCCAGACGCGGGCAGCGCCTGATCCCGGATGACGCCGCGCGCCACCAGCAGCCGGTAGAGCCCTTCGGCGTCGGCGCCGGCGAGGGCGCCGTCGACGTCGAGTATGCCGCGATATTCGACGGTGGTGGCGACGCGCCGATCGAGGCGCGCGACGTCGGCGGGAACGTTCTGATACGGCATGATCGAGGCGCCTTCGAAGGTGCCGTCGGGATCTTCGTGCCACAGCATCACCGCATCGACGCCCATAGCCGCCGCACAATCCGCCATGGCCGGCCACAGGCTGGTGTGGACGTAGAGGTAGGCGAGGCCTTCATCGTCGCAGTGCAGGTCGAGCACGATGTCGTGGCCGATGGAGAGCTGCAGCAGCCGCGTCTTCAGCCGCTGATCGACCGTGCCGTGCGCCGGCAGGAGCGTGAGGTCGGGCGCGGCGAGCCGCGGAAAGCCGCGATTGAAATTGGTGCGCGTCCCCAGATGGAAGCGGCCCTGATGGTCGCCATAGAGATATTGCGCGCGGCCGATCGGATTGGCCCAGGGCACGATGGTCATATTGCCGCTGATGCGGCCTTCGGCTTCCGCCCTGCTGAGCATCGGCATCAGCGCATCGATGGCAACGACGCCCGGCAATTCGCCGGCATGAAGTGCCGCCTGCAGATAGGCCGAAGGCGCTGTCTTGTCCGTTCCGGTGAAGCGGAAGACGGGGAATTCGTAGGAAACGCCCTCGCTGTCGCCGGCGATGCGTTCGATGGATTTCTGCATGGACTGTCTCCAGGAAACGAGACCGAACACATGCCCTTTCGCCAATACACTGTCGATTGGTCCAGCTTTTCGCGCTATGGGCGCACGGCTCTATCCGGGCCTGGCGCTCAAAGGATCGCGAGATAACGCCTGCGCCCGGCCTATGCCAGCGGCTTCAATTCCTGGGCGATGGTCGGCAGAAGCTCCGAGACGTTCGGGTGGATGTGCACCGCGCGCGCCAGCGTACTGACTGGCGCCTTGGCATACATCAGATCGAGCACGCAGTGCACTGCCTCGTCGCCACCCGGGCCGAGCACCGAACAGCCGAGGATTTCCTTGGTGTCGGCATCGACCAGGATCTTCATGAAGCCTTGCGTCTCACCTTTTTCGACGGCACGGCTGACGCGGGTCATTGGCCGCTGGCCGACAAGGGCGCGGCGGCCGGATTTCCTTACCGCGGCTTCGGTCATGCCGCAGCGGCCGAGTGGTGGGTCGATATAGAGCGCATAGGCCTCGATGCGGTCGCTGACCTTGCGCGGATCGTTGTCGAGCAGGTTGGCGGCGACAATCTCGTAGTCATTGTACGAGGTGTGGGTGAAGGCGCCCTTGCCGTTGCAGTCGCCCATCGCCCAGATGCCGGGCACGCTGGTGCGCAGCTGGTCGTCGACGACGATGAAGCCGCGTTTGTCGACCTCGACGCCGGCTTTGTCGAGGCCGAGATCGTCGGTGTTTGGCGTGCGGCCCAGGGCCAGCAGCACATGCGAGCCGACCGCAGCCGCCTTGCCTGGCGAGAAGGTCACGGCGATTTCGTTGCCTCGCCTGGCGAAGCGGATATCGTCGGCGCCGAGATGGACGGCAATGGCTTCGTTTTCGAGGATCGACAAAATGGCGTCCGAGACGTCATCGTCCTCGCGGCCGATCAGGCGCGGGCTCTTTTCGATGACCGTGACTTCGGAACCGAAGCGGCGGAACATCTGCGCGAATTCGAGCGAGACATAGCTGCCGCCGACGACGATGAGATGGCGCGGCAGCACGTCGAGATCCATCATCGACGAATTGGTCAGGTAAGAAATGCCGTCGATGCCGGGCAGGTCGGGCACCGAGGCGCGGCCGCCGGTGTTGAGGAAGATCTTTTCGGCGCTCAGCAGATCGTCGCCGACGCGCACCGTATTGGCGGTCACGAAGCGCGCATGGCCGCGATAGAGCGTGCATTTGTCCATGCCGGCAATCCAGTCTTCGAGATTGCCGCGGGCATCGTTCGAGACTTTGTCCTTGCGCGCCTTGATCGCCTTGTAGTTGACGCCGATGGGACCGGAGAGCGTCACACCGTAGTCCGCGGCGCAGCGGGCGAGATGCGCGGCATAGGCGCTTGCCACCATCGTTTTGGTCGGCGTGCAGCCGGTATTGACGCAAGTGCCGCCGACCAGCTTTCGCTCGATCAGCGCCACGCTCATGCCGGCCGCATTCAGCCGGCCGGCGAGCGGTGGGCCGGCCTGCCCGGCACCGACGATGATGGCGTCGAATGTCTTTGCCGTCATGCCACCGCCGCCACGATCAGAAGCCCGCCGACGATCGCCACCGCGTCCTCGATGAAGGCGGCGGGCGGGTCCTTGCCGAAGGCGGTGGCCAGGCGTTTACGCGCCTCGGCGCCGCCCAACGTGCCGATCACCGCGCCGACGGCGCCGGCGATCAGGCCGCCGATGGTGGCGCCGCCGGTGGCGCCGATCACCGCGCCGGTGAAAGCGCCCAAGACGATGCGCGTGCCGAATTGCTGCGGCACCTTGCGGCTCGGCGCTGATGGCAGCTGGTCGGTGACCAGTTCGGCGATGGCCAGGATGGTGAAGATGCCGACGGCGATCCAGTGACCCATGAAACTCGCCCAGGTGCCGGTGACCGGCAACCAGCCTAGCCAGGCGCCCCAGGCGACCGCGGCGGGCGCAGTCATGGCGCGAAGCCCGGCAACGATGCCAATCAGGAGTGCAAGAATGTACAGCATGATTGATCCCTCGATGGCCGGCTTGGGACAGGTCCGAGAGAGCAAGCTACCATAGGTCCGGTATTTGACCAGAGGTGGTGTCGCCGCCGGCGCTTCCGTATTTTCACCAGTTGTGCTTGGCAAAGATTGAGACTGGAGTTGCGACCATGACGGGGAGCGAACGCACGAAAATGGCGGCGGGCGAGTGGTATTGCTGCCTCGACCCGGAACTGGAGGCGCTGCGGATCACGGCACGCGACGCGGTGTTCGAGCACAACAGCCTGCCACCACGACAGCGCGGCGATATCGGGCCTGCCTTGCGGGCGCTGCTCGGCGCTGCAGGCGAGGGCGCCCGGATCGAAGCGCCGTCCCACTGCGCTTATGGCTTCAACATCTTTCTCGGCGACCGCGTCTTCCTCAATGCCGGCTGCACCATTCTCGATACGGCGCAAGTCCGCATCGGCAAGGGAACGCTGCTCGGCCCGAATGTGCAGATCTATTGCGCCGAGCACCACAAGCAGGCTGCCGGGCGGCGGGCAGGGCTGGAGATCGCCAGGCCGGTCGAGATCGGCGACAATGTCTGGATCGGCGGCAGTGCCATCATCCTCGGCGGGGTCAGGATCGGTGATGGCGCCATCGTCGGCGCCGGTGCCGTGGTGACGCGCGACGTGGCGGCGAACACCACGGTGGTCGGCAATCCGGCACGGGTAATCAGGAGCGGGTGAGCCGGATCAGCGTGAAGCGCCGCGTCTATCCAAATCGACACTCCTCGAGAATTCGCGCCGGTATTGCACGGGCGAGGTTCTGAGCCGCGCTGCGAAATGCTGGCGCAGCGAGGTGGCGCTGCCGAAGCCGGCCTCGAAGGCAACCGTATCCATCGATTTTTCCGTTGCTTCCAGCAGCCGCTGCGCCAGTTGCACACGCTGGTCGGTCAGCCAGTCGCCGAAACTGGTGCCGATCGTTTTCTGGAAACGGCGCGTGAACGTCCGGCGAGTGAGGCCGGCGAGACCGGCAACGCTGTCCAGACTGTGCGGATCACTCAGGGTTTTGCGCACCGTTTCGAGAGCCTGGGTGAAGCGGTCCGCATTGCCGGTCCTGGCGATGGGACGTTCGATGAATTGCGCCTGCCCGCCCTGCCGATGCGGAGAAAGCACGATCTGCCGGGCAAGGCGAAGCGCTGCCTCCGCGCCGTAACGAGCCCGTACGACGTGCAGGCAGCAGTCAAGCCCGGCGGCTACGCCGGCGGATGTCACGACATCGCCATCGTCGATGTAGAGCACTTCTGGTTCGACGAGAATGTCGGGATAGAGTTCCTGCAGCTGATCCGCGTAGGCCCAGTGCGTCGCGGCTCGCCGCCCCGAAAGCAATCCGGTCGCCGCGACAGCGAACGTTCCCAAGCACAGTCCGACAATCAGCGCGCCGCGCTCGTGCGCGCCAAGCAACGCCTCGATCAGTGTCGTCGGCGGTGAGATCCCGAGATCGTTCCAACTCGGCACGATGACGATGTCGGCATCATCGAGCGCTGAAAGCCCGTGCGGGACGCTGATGGTCAGCCCGGCATCAGTGCGGATCGGCCCGTTCTCAATCGCGCAGACCCGGAAGTCGAAGCGCGGCAGGCCGAGCGTCGTGCGATCCGCGCCGAACACGAGACACGGCACGGAGAGATGAAACGGGCTGATGCCATCGAAGGCGATGGCGGCAACGACAGGATCGGCCATGGGAGCTCCAGCAAAGGGTGACACCGATTGTCCCAATTCTTTCGAACAATGTCAATCGGGACACTTTTTGCGATCCGGCGCCGCGCTTATCGTCCACCCATCAATGCCAAACGGGAAAGGAAAACCCCATGTCGGACCCAGCCAAAGGCAAAGCTCCACGCCGCGCCCTCATCGTCATCGATGTTCAGAACGACTATGACGGCGGCAACCTCGCCATCCAGCATCCGCCGTTCCGCGAGAGCGTCGTCAATGTGGCGCGAGCGATGGACGCGGCCACCGAGGCAGGCGTCAAGGTGGTGGTCATCAAGCAGTTGGCACCGGAAACCTCATCGGTCTTCGCCAAGGGCAGCCATGGCGCCGAGTTGCACCCGGAAATCGCCAGGCGAAACCGCGACCACTACATCGAAAAGAACTTGCCCAGCGCCTTCACCGGCACGGATTTAGAGGAGTGGCTGCGCGCCAACTCTATCGATACGATCACGGTCATCGGCTACATGACGCATAATTGCGATCTGTCCACGGTCATCCATGCCGTGCATATGGGTTTTGAGGTCGAGTTCCTGTCGGACGCGACGGGGTCGTTGCCCTACGCCAACAGCGCCGGCTACGCTTCGGGCGAGGAAATCCATCGCGTCGTGACGATCGTATTGCAGTCGCGCTTCGCGGCCGTTCTCAAAACCGCCGAATGGATCGATTGCCTGAAGACCGGCGTGGTACCCCAGCACGACACACCCTATGCCTCCAACCAGCGCGCGCTGGCGCGAAGCGCGGCGTAGGAGACTATTGCGAGCAGGCAGAGGGGCGCCGCAGCGTTGCGGCGCCCTTTGCCGTTCGAGCGTTGATATCCTTAGAACAGGCCCTCGATCTGGCCCATTTCGTTCAGGAAGATCTTTTCCGAGGATGGCGCTTTGGGCAGACCGGGCATGGTCATCACCTCGCCGCAGATGATGACGACGAAGCCGGCGCCGGCAGACAGCCTGACCTCGCGCACCGGCACGGTGTGGCCGGTCGGCGCGCCGCGCAGATTCGGATCGGTGGAGAAGGAATATTGCGTCTTGGCCATGCAGACCGGCAAATGACCGTAGCCGGCGTGCTCCCAGGCGTGGAGCTGGTCGCGCACCGATTTGTCGGCGATCGCTTCGGAACCGCGATAGATGCGCTGGACGATGGTGTTGATCTTCTCGAACAGCGGCATGGCGTCGGGATAGAGCGGGGCAAATTGCGACGCGCCGGATTCGGCCAACGCCACGACTCTTTTGGCCAGTTCCTCGATGCCGGCCGATCCCTGAGCCCAGTGCTTGCACAGGATCGCCTCTTCGCCCATCGAGGCGACATAATCCTTCATCGCCTGGATCTCTGCCTCGGTGTCGGAGTAGAAATGGTTGATGGCGACCACGGCCGGCACACCGAACTGGCGGATGTTCTCGATGTGGCGGCCGAGATTCGCACATCCCTTCTTGACCGCCTCGACGTTCTCCTTGCCGAGTTCCTCCTTCTTGACGCCGCCATTCATCTTCATGGCGCGAACCGTGGCGACGATGACCGCCGCTGCCGGCCTCAGGCCGGCCTTGCGGCATTTGATGTCGAAGAACTTTTCGGCACCGAGATCGGCGCCGAAACCGGCTTCGGTGACGACGTAATCGGCAAGCTTCAGCGCCGTCGTGGTGGCAACGACGGAGTTGCAGCCATGCGCGATGTTGGCGAAGGGGCCGCCATGGACGAAAGCCGGGTTGTTCTCCAGCGTCTGCACGAGATTGGGCTGCATGGCGTCCTTCAAGAGTACGGCCATCGCGCCGTCGGCCTTGAGGTCGCGTGCATAGACGGCCGACTTGTCGCGGCGATAGGCAACGATGATGTCGCCGAGGCGCTTTTCGAGGTCCTTCAGGTCGGTCGACAGGCACAGGATGGCCATGACTTCCGAGGCGACTGTGATGTCGAAACCGCCCTCGCGCGGGAAACCGTTGGCGACGCCGCCGAGCGAACAGATGATCTCGCGCAGCGACCGGTCGTTCATGTCCATGACGCGGCGCCAGACGACACGGCGGGTGTCGATGCCGAGCTCGTTGCCCCAATAGATATGGTTGTCGATCAGCGCCGACAGCAGATTATGGGCGGTGGTGATGGCATGGAAATCGCCCGTGAAGTGGAGGTTCATGTCCTCCATAGGCACGACCTGCGCGTAGCCGCCACCGGCGGCACCGCCCTTGACGCCGAAATTCGGTCCGAGCGAAGCCTCGCGGATGCAGACGATGGCCTTCTTGCCGATGCGGTTGAGGCCATCGCCCAAGCCCACCGTCGTCGTCGTCTTGCCTTCGCCGGCCGGTGTCGGGTTGATGGCGGTGACGAGGATCAGCTTGCCGTCCTTGTTGCCCTTCACCGACTTGATGAACTCGGCCGAGATCTTCGCCTTGTCGTGGCCGTAGGGCAGAAGATGTTCGCTCGGAATGCCGATCTTCTGGCCGATCTCCTGGATCTGCTTCTTCCTGGCGCCGCGCGCGATCTCGATGTCGGACTTCACTTCGGCCATGACGGCTTCCCTCTGAATTGAACGGATTCGATTACTGTGGTCGCAAGCCCGGCACTGCAGGCGCGGGCATGTTCTACCCCTGTCGCTGCCGCGGCGTCAACTTTCATGCAACTATGTTTCCTACGAAGAAAGTGCCTCTGCGGTCGGCTGCCCTGCTACAGGTTCTTTTTTCGCGCCGGTCGCCGCGCCGTATAGAAGCCAGAGCAGGCGCGGTTCCGCCGTCTCAAAACAGCCGCGTAATACGCGAAAAGCGACAGAAGCAACGGCGCAAATTCACCAGCGCCGGCTGCGCGGAACAATCCGCTACTGCGTCAGCACGTTGCTGATCTCGACCATGTTCGAGCGGACCCTGAGTATGTAAAACCCCATCGTCGTCAGATGTGTCGGCAACAGCCAGCCGTCCTCGCGGCCATTGGCGATGATGAAGGGCTGGATGCGCAGCGCCGAGACGAATTGCGCGTCCATCGTATCCCACAGGTTCTGCAGGTGCTTTTCCTTGATGACGTCCTCGAAGTCGGCCTGCGCGCCCTTCATCAGCCCGTAATAGGCATAAAGCTGGCCATAGGCGAACCAGAAGCGGTCGTCGGCACGGGTGTCGAACCAGCCATTGTTGTGGTTTTCGGCACGCTCCTTGAGGATCGCCGAGGTCGAGCCGATGTCGGACGAGATGCGGTCGATATACTGCTTGAGATTGTCGGCGCGGGCATCGAACGTGGCCTGGCAGGCTGCCAGACGGGCGTTGAAGGAACGCAGCTTGCGCACCGCGTCGCGATAATAGCTCGGCGTCGGCGTCTTGGGACCAAACGGGTTCAAGCCGAAGTACCAGGTTTCCTCATCGAACTGCAGATTGCCGCGGGCGTCCTGCAGGTCGGCGTCGATCTGCGAGGTGGTGCGGACGCGGCCGAGATTGTCGGCAAGCTCGGTCGCCGTGCGCCGCACCGCCTGGTTGATGCCGCGCTGGAACGAAGCCTTGTTGTCCATGAACGGCGTGTGGTCCCAGTCGATGCCGAACAGGCCGAGCTTGTAGAGGATCATCGACGACACCCAGGCATTCTGGTTGACGTTGAAGTCGGTCAGGTCGGCCGCAACCTGGGCAATGGCTGAATTTCCGCAGGTCTTGGCCGTGTCGGTGCCGGCGCCTGCAGAGACCTGTTCACCGGCGGAGCTGTTGCGCTTTTCGAACGTGTATTTGTCGACGTAATTCGGGTCGAAATTGTTCCACCACTGGGTGGCGTAGAAGAAATTAATGTAGAGGCCGATCAGCACGACGACAGCCAGGCCGAGCACCGCCTTCAGGATCCAGCCGCGTTGCGTGTACCAGCGCCCCGCCCACAGGAACGGCCACAGGATCGCGCCGATGAGCAAGCCGATGCCGCGGCCAATCCACTGGAAAATCCGGGTGAAGAAATTCACGATCGGATCAAGCATGGCGATGTCACCCCCTCAGTCAGTCAAGCCGTAGAGGCGTGTGCGAAACGCCACCTTGTCCTTCAAATATGTGGTTTTCAGAACGTCCACAACATGCGATCGCCAAGCGTCGCTGAAGCCGTCATAATCCCTGTAGAAGCCCGGCTTGTTGAAGACGTAACGCGAGACGAAGTCCTGCGGCACGAAGTCCGAGATCAGCTGGTTGGTCAGCCAGGCGTCTTGATGGTCCGGCTTGGCGCGGATCACCAGGAAGCGCTGCTGCGGGAACACATCCTCTATCTTGAGATGGCCAAGTTGGGCGATCTCGCGCTTGGCGGCGTTGAGGAAGGGAAAATTGCCGTCCCTGGTGATCAGATCGGCGTGGCCGTGGATCCAGGTCTGCAGCCAGACCTTATCGACGTCGGTCAGATTGCGGTCGGGCTCGGCGTCGCGGATCAGGGCGCGCACCACCATTTCGGCGCGATGCTCGAGATAGCCGGAGGTTTCGATCCATGAGGCGCGAGGCAGCTCGATGCGGCCGGTCGAAGCGAGGAACTTGAACACCTTGTCGGCGTCATGGATCGAGAGATAGCTCACCTGCCACGGCCGCGAGCGGCGGAAGCCGGGCGCTGCCGGGTCGCTGATCACCGTCGTCACGTCCGGATCGACGAACACATAGAGCCCGCCGAAATGGCTGGTCCAATAGGCGTTGTGGCGGAAGATCACCTGGTCCGGTACCAGCGCATTCTCGCGGATGTCGCCGCAGACCTTCGCCAGCTCGACCATGTGTGCAAGCATGGCATTGTCGCGCCAGGCATCCGGTTCCTGCTTCAGCCGGTCGACCAGCTTGCCGAGCTCGGCGGCCTTGCCCAGCACGTCCTCGGCCGACAGCACCTTGAACTCGACCTGATTGATCGACAGCAGATCCTCGATGTCGTCGACCTTGGGGACTGAATCCTCGATCTCGCCGTAGATGACGTCCTTGATTGTCAGCGCATCGATGGCGCGCTGGTTCTTCGACATGAACTCGTACATCAGCAGCGAGGTGTTGGAGAAAGCCGTGTGCACCACCGGCAGGTCGATCTGCGACGGCGTCAGGATGATGAAGCGGCGGTTGACCTCGTTCGGATCGAGGTAGCTGTAGTCGCCGCATTCCTCGGCGACCTGCGGCGAAAAGCCGGTACGGTCGATCTCGAAGCTTTTCAGCTTGGTCGGCTTCAGCCCGAAGGCGACCATCGCCTTGTTGTAGCGCTGGATCAGATGCGGCTCGTCGACCGTCAGCAGCCGGCCGTAGATCAGCTCGTTGTCGCGTAGCAGGTCGGGTTTCTTGGCGGGACTCATGCGCGTAGTCCCAACGGATCTTGCGCTGGATGACCGAGCTCCAACGCTGACGCCCTCCTCTCCCCGTTCTTCACGGGGAGAGGGTAAGGGTGAGGGGCAGCGCAAACGGTCAAGGACATGTCTCTCCATAGCCTTTGGCGGCGACAAATCGAAGATCACGCGTTTCGATATGGCGTTCGAGGCGCCCTTCGATCGCAGCCACCACTGTTTCAAGGACTGCTTCCCGCTCCTTCAATACGTCTACGTTCCAAAAGCGAAGGATAGACCAGCCATCGGAGACGATGAAGCGATCTCGGATTCGATCATATTGGCTGCCGACATGCTGACTGCCATCGACTTCGACGACGAGCTGGCAGTCTCTGCAGGCGAAATCGACGAAGTAAGAGCCTATCGGCAACTGCCGTACGAATTTATGGCCGTTCAGTCTGCGGTCGCGCGACTCCAGCCAGAGCGCGGTTTCTGCATCGTTGTCGGATTGACGCAGGCGCCTTGCGCGCTTGGTTGTGTGTATTTCTGGCCCACGCATGCGCTGCCCCTCACCCTTACCCTCTCCCCGTGAAGAACGGGGAGAGGGGGGCGTCAGCGTTTGAGCCACGTCTTTCAGCGTTGCTGTGGGAGCTTATGCATCGCACCGGAAACAGTGCTATCCGGTGAGAAGGAAGATCACGCATTCCACATTCCCTTCTTCTTCAACTCCTCGATCTCGCGGACGGCACGCTCCCGCAGACGGGTGTCGCGGATCATCTTGCTCACCGCCGCATCGTCGGCCTTGTCGGAATAGCGGAATTCGGAATCCGCATAGCGGTTGATCTCCTGCATGACCATGTCCATCGAGAACGGCCCTCGCAGTTCCTCGATCATCGCCTTCTTGTCGTCGTAGCTTTTGTGCATGAAGGCTTCCGGCTTCTCGAACCACTCGTCGGGCAATTCGATGTCCATGGCGCGCATCTTGATCGCGTCGGTGACGTTCTTGATGGCGCGTCCGGTGAAACGCGGCTCGGCATCCTTGATCAAGTGCAGATAGGTGCCGATATCGGCCATCGACTTCGGCGCGCCGTTGTCCTTCATGTAGCGCTCATAGACCTTCATCAGCCCGTCTTCCTGCGGCTTCTCATGCTCCTCGTAAGCCTCCATCACCGCGCGCTGGATTTCCTGAGCGGCATAGAGCTTGTGGTCGCCGAGCGGGATCTTGTGGTTCTTGCCCGCGAGCAGGACGAAGATGTCGATGTAGTCGTCGCGGGTCTGCGGACCGTCGACCAGCCAGCGTGCGCCGGCGCGCTGGCGCAATGCGTCGTCAACGTTTTCGGGATAGTTGGAAAACATGCCGAACGAGCAATTGCCGCGCACCACGGTTGCCGCACCGGCAAAAGCGTCCATCAGCACACCGGTGATTTCCTGCTGGCCGGCCGAGGCGCGGTCGTCTGAGCGGCGTGCGGCGACCTGGTCGATATCGTCGATGGTGCCGAAGCCGATGACGCGCGGGTTCAGCACATTGTTGATGAACTGGCGGCAGTTCTGGCCGGACTTGCCCTGGTAGGAGGAGATCTGGTCGACGCCGAAATTTTCGTAGGCGAAGGGATAGCCGGCGACTTGGCAGTAGCCGTTGAGAAGGCCGGCGATCATCTGGATCAGCGTCGTCTTGCCGGTGCCGGGCGCGCCGTCGCCGATAAACGTGAACAGGAAGCCGCCAAGCTCGACGAATGGGTTCAGCTCGCGCTCGAAGTCGTACGCCATCAGCATCTTGGCGAGCTTTACCGACTGGTACTTGGCGATGTGGTTGCCGACGACCTCTTCCGGTTTCTTGAAGGTCATCACCAGCGGTTTTGCCCGCTTGCCAGGGGCGACGTCGAAACCATCGAGGGTAAAATCGTCGACGTCGATGCGGATATGGGCGTTCTCGAACGGGCCGATGCCGTCGAAGCGGCCCTTTCGCGCCAACAGCCCGTCGATGGCTACGCGGGCAAAGGCGCGGGCGCGGGTCATCAGGTCGGCGTCGTCCTTCGAACCTGCTATCGCCCTGTCGAGCCCGGCCACGATCGACTTCACCGCATCCTGCGGGGTGTCGAACAGAAAGTCCGGCTCGGGCGTGTCGTTCGGCGCCTCGCCGTCGCTGTCGATCAGCTGGAACAAATAGGAGGCGAGGCTGAAGGCGGAGATGTAGGCAGAGGCCGACAGCAGCTTCTTGAAGGTGGCAGCTTCGTCGCCTTCGAGCGGCGCGCGGGCGTTTTTCGCCTGCAGGCTTTCGAGGTCCGAGCCTTCGGCGAAGACATCCGATATGGCTAGCGCTATTGCCGCCCCGCGCCGAGCGCGAAACAACAGCATGTGCTGCGGTATGGTCAGCAATTGGTCGTCGGGATGGACGGCGGCGACGGTTTTGGCGAGCTCGACCTCGCGCGTGCGGCGAACCGAGCCGACCGAGACGGTCGAGACGAAGCGGCGGTTGGTGCCGGCAAGCGCTGTGCCGGACTCGCGCGATGGGTCTTCCAGCACGACGATGCGGGTGATGAAACTTTGCGCAGTGGCGCGGTGCTTTTCAATTGCCGCTTCCGGGATGGTGGTCAGGCCGGTGTCCATGGAAGATGCTCCGCGATTTGACGGTCAGACGTCGCTGATGACCTGCCCTTTGGACAGGATGTGGACCTTGTAGCCCGAAAAGATCTTCTGCGCCTCGCCGGCGGCATAGAGCGCCTGATAGGCCTCGTGCGGGATCAGCGCATGGTTCTCATAGCTCGACACGCCCTGGCGCGCGGCCTCGAGATCGTCGGTATTGATGAAGAATTCCTGCGTCGTCTTTTCGCTCGAGAACAGCCCCTTGCGGCCTGGCTTCTCGGCCTTGGAAAAGACCTCCTGGATGGTCCAGGTCAGCAGCCAGGCGTTTTCCGGCTTGCGCACCTTGGCCAGCACTTCGCTTACCGTCGAATTGTTGTCGGTAATCCCTGCAGAATAGAACGGGCCGAGCACGACGCGACGCAACTGCTTGGGATGCAGCGGTTCGAAATCCTTGTCGAGGTTGACCGCGATGGTCGCCGGCGACAGCGTGTAGGCGGAATTCTTCTCGGTGAAATCGTCGAAACGGTGGGCGAGCTCGGGATTGAGCAGGCCGTCGACCGGCAGCGGAATGTCGACCCTCTCATTAAGCTTGCCGCCGGAGTCGACCAGTTGCCGGATCATGTCATCCGAGGAATCCTCGACCGTCACCATATAGACCAGCGGCAGGTTGGCGCTGCCATCGAAGCAGGCCCAGTGGACCAGATAATAGGGCCGCAACGTCTTCGGATTGACCGAAACCTTGGCCGTCTGGGCCAGCGTGAACGGGCCAAAGGTGGTCTCGCTCTTGACGTCTTCGAGGTAGAGCCGCTCGGCCATCGATTTCTGCAGCGCTTCGGGAAATTCCTTGTGGCGCAGGATGAAGTCCGCCATTTCCTCGCGCAGCTCGCCGGCCAGCGGGAGGTTGGCGAGGCGCGCATCGGCCTGGAGGCGGTCGTTTTCCAGCTCGAGCAGGTTCTGAAAGACCGGAAAACCGCTTTCGGCGCGCGAGATGCGGAACGTCTCGGTGAAGCCCAGCCGGTTGCGCCAGCATGAGAACGACTTGTCGAGCCGCGCAATATATTCGGCGACGATCTTGGCGACGATGCCGTGCCGGTAGAGCGGCGAGCGATCGTCGCGCATGAACACTTCGAGGCCGCCAAGTGCCGCCGCGATCGCCGAGAAATAGCGCGCCGCCGCTTCGTTTTCGGGGGTCATGCTGCCAGCCCTTGGGAGCAGTGCACGTGCAGCAATTACGACTGCACGTAATTTGCCGAATTGTGCTTCTTCATCACGTCGTCGAAGCGGCGGGCGAAGGCATCGTCGGCGAGCTTCTTGCGGCGCTGGATGTCGGCGGTGGCGACCATGTTCTTCTCGTGCATTTCAAGCAGATCGCCAATGTGCTTCTGCGAGGCAGCACCAATGCCGGCCATGGTCTCTTCGGCGGTGTTGTCGACCTGGCTGCCCAGCGTGTTGATCTTGTGGGCGACATCCTGTTGGGCGGCGGTCTTCAGCGAATCTTCCAGCGCCTTGTACAGCACGATGCGCTGCTCGGTATCGATGGTCAGCTTGTTGATCAGCGTCGATTGCGCCGCGATCTGGTTGTTGAGCGAATCGACGAAGGTCTGGAACATCGAGGTGTAGCGCTCCAGCGTCTGGCTTTCGGCCAGCAATTCTTGCTCCTTGGCCTGCTTCTCGTTGTATTCCGTGGCCAGTTTCGAACGCTCGCCTTCAAGCTGCGTGCGCCCCTTCTGGCTGGTCGAGGCGGCGATCTTGTTCTCGATGTCGAGCAGCATCGGGTTGAGCTCCTCGATGCGCTTCTGCACGGTCTCGAGATTGGACATCGTGGTCTTGCGGCGCTCGATCACCTGCGACAGGCTGGCCTCGGAGGTTTTGTAGCGCGTGTCGAGAACCTGCTTCTGCGCCTTGAGGATGCCGACGATGGTGTCGGACTTCGCCAGCAGTTCCTGCAAATTGCCGGCCAGCGACATGTTGCGGACGCGGTCGGTGCGCATGCGCTGCTTGCGCTGGCTGGAGAAGACGCCGACGAAACTTTCCCAGCCGGTGTAGTTCTTCATGCTCTCGAATTCGGCGCCGAAGACGTTGGTAGCGTCCTCGAGGCCGATGATCAGGTCGGCGATATTGCCTTCCATCACCTTCTGCTGCTTCAGCACATCCTCGATGCGGGCATTCTCGATGTCGAAATTGGCATCGCCGATCTTCTTGTCGGCGGTGGCGAGCGTGTCGAGCACGGCACCGGACTGCTCAATCTTGGTGCGCATGTCCTGCACGACCTGCTTGGTCTTGGCAATCTCGGCATCGAAATTCTGCAATGTCGCCATTGGGGCCTCCGCTTCGGCATCGGTTTCGTTTCGCAAACCGCCGCGAATATATGTGCCGGGTTTGGCGAATGAAAGACGGAAGACATGGGATTACAGGAAAACAAAGAATTTCAGGAGGCGACTGCAGGATAATCAAGCCATGATTACGCTGTAACTGCCGGCCGGTCAGGCACCGCTTCGACCTCGGCTGGATTTTTGCTCGGGAGCGACGCTCAAGGCTTGGGATCGGCTTTGAGGTAGGCGATGACGTTGGCGATGTCCTCGTCGCTGGTCAGGCCGGAGAAGGCCATTTTGTTGCCGGGGACCTTCTGCCGGGGCGCGCGCAGGTATTCGGCAAGGTTTGCTTCGTCCCAGACCAAACCGGCGGCGCCGGCATCCTTCATCGCCTGCGAGTAACGGCTGAGATAACTGTCCGCGGTGCCGGCGGTGCGGCCGACGACACCAAGCAGATGCGGGCCGACCTTGTCGCGGTCGCTCGTTGCCTCGTGACAGACCATGCATCTGTTGAAGACCTTCTTGCCGAGAGCAGCATCGCCGTCGGCATGCGCGGCAACGATGCCGGCAATGAGGAAAGCAGTTGCAGACGAAATTACTCGAAGCATGGGAACTCCCGACGGCTCTGGCAGTGGATCAAAATAGGCAGCACGCTCAACAAAGGCCGCAATGGCGCGATTGCGGAACGAATGTCAGCCGGGAGGTCGGATGAAAGCAATAGCGCTGGTTTAGGCTTTGGTGAAGCCGATGAAATCGTCTGGGGCGGCGCGGCCCATTTCCTCTTCCCAATGGCGGCGGCAGAGCGAGACATAGACGTCCTTGCCGATCGCCACTTGTTCGCCCTGTTTGGCCACCTTGCCGTCGGCGCCGAGGCGCACCACCATCGCCGCCTTGCGGCCGCAGCGGCAGATGGTGCGCACCTCGCGCAGGTCGTCGGCGATCGCCAGCAGGGCGCGCGAGCCGGAAAACAGCTTGCCTTGGAAATCGGTGCGCAGGCCGTAGCACATGACCGGGATGTTCAGCCGGTCGGCGATGCGGGCGAGTTGCCAGACCTGCTCCTCTTCGAGGAACTGCGCCTCATCGATAAAGACACAATGGACCGTGGCGTGGTCATGATGCTCGGCGACCCGGGCGAATAGGTCGTCGCCGTCGCGGAACATCTCGGCTTCCGTCTCCAGGCCGATACGCGACGAGATCAGCCCGGTATCGCCCTTGCGATAGTGGCCGGCGATGAACAGCATCGTCGTCATGCCGCGCTCGCGGTAATTATACGAGGCCTGCAACAACATCGTCGTCTTGCCGGCATTCATCGTTGCATAGTGGAAGTACAGCTTGGCCATGCCGTCCTTTTAAGCCGAGTTGCAACAAAGCGGGGAGGGGGAGCGCCTACATTCCACCGGGAAAAGACGACTTCCATCCGGAAAGCGGGGGGCGTGTCGTTGATCGACCAGCCTGCGCCGTTGATCGTGGTTGCCTTAGTGCTTGAAACCGCAGCAGAATGGTGTTTGGCTGACGGAACAAAGGTGGAGATAAAACCGCCACTTCGCTTCACCGAGAACTGAAATGGGAGAATTTTGATGTCGCGCATGAATTCATTCGTCGCCGGTCTCGGCCTGGCGGCTTTTCTATCCACGACTGCGGCCTTCGCCGGCGATCCGGAAAGCTGCAAGACGGTGCGCATGTCCGATGTCGGCTGGACCGACATCCAGGCGACAACCGGCATAGCCTCGGTGCTGCTCACCGCGCTCGGCTACGAGCCGCAGGTAATCCAGCTTTCGGTGCCGGTGACGATGGCGTCGCTGAAGAACAAGGACCTCGATGTCTTCCTCGGCAACTGGATGCCGTCGATGACCAACGACATCAAGGACTACACCGCAGAAGGCTCGATCGAGACCGTGAGCGAGAATTTGAGCGGTGCCGGCTACGGCATCGTCGTGCCGACCTATGTCGCCGACGCCGGCGTCAAAACGCTGACAGATCTCGGCAAGTTCAAGGACAAGTTCGACGGCAAGATCTACGGCATCGAGGCCGGCAATGACGGCAACCGCATCATCCTCGACATGATCAAGAACCCGGCCGACAATCTCGAAGGCTTCGAGCTGGTCGAATCCTCCGAAGCCGGCATGCTCACCCAGGCCGAGCAGTCGATCAAAAACAATGAATGGATCGCTTTCCTCGGCTGGACGCCGCATCCGGTGATGGGCGCCATGAAGATCACCTATCTCGACGGCATGGGCGACACTGGCTTCGGCGCCGCCACCGTGCATACGATCGTGCGCAAGGGCTATACGACCGAGTGCCCGAATGCCGGCAAGTTCATCACCAACCTGAAGTTCAACCTGGACATGGAAGGCGAGATGATGGACGCGATCCTGAAGGGTGGCGACGCCAATACGGTCGCGACCGACTGGCTGAAGAAGCACCCGGACGCGGTTGCTCCCTGGATCGCCGGCGTCACCACCTTCGACGGCGGCGACGCGGCGGCAGCGGTGAAAACAGCGCTCGGAAGCTGACCTGACCGCTTGCACGACAAGACGAGGGGCAGCCACGGTAGAAATGGCTGCCCTTTTTCATATCCTGTGACAAGATGACCGTCCGGCAAAGGACGGCGCCGGCAGAAGAGGGGCTAGATGGATCCGATCTCCAAATTCCTGGTCAGCTACAAGATCCCCATTGGCGCGTGGGGGAAGGCGTTTTTCGGCTTTCTCACCGACAATTTCGACACCGTCTTCAGGGCTTTCTCCAACAGCCTCAACTTCCTGCTCGATGGCATCGTCGACGGGTTGCTGTTGCTGCCGCCGGTTCTGCTGATCGCCCTGATCGCTTTGCTCGCCTATTTCCTGCAGCGTTCGAAAGGCCTTGCTTTGGCGGTGTTCATCGGGTTGCTGTTCATCCTCAACCAGAACCTGTGGAAGCAGACAGTGGAGACGCTGGTGCTGGTCGTTGCCGCCGCCGCCGTCTCGATGGCCATTGGCGTGCCGCTCGGCATCTGGGCCGCGCACAAGCCGAAGATCTATCGCGTCATGCTGCCGGTGCTCGACCTGATGCAGACGCTGCCGACCTTCGTCTACCTGATCCCGGTGCTGACCCTGTTCGGCCTCGGCAACGCGCCCGGCCTGATCGTCACCATCATCTTCGTCATCCCGACCTCGGTTCGGCTCACCCATCTCGGCGTCACCTCGGTGCCGAAATCGATCGTCGAGGCGGGCGAAGCGTTCGGCGCCACCAAGCGCCAGCTGCTGTGGAAGGTCGAGCTGCCTTCGGCACTGCCGACCATCATGGCTGGGCTGACCCAATCGATCATGTTGTCGCTGTCGATGGTGGTGTTCGCCGCCCTGATCGGCGCCGGCGGCCTCGGCACAGAGATCAACCGGGCGCTCGGGTCGCGCCGGATCGACCTCGGGCTTGAGGCAGGTCTGGCCATCGTCGTGCTCGCCATCGTGCTTGATCGAATGACGCGCATCGGCGTGGGAGGCAAGAAATGACCGTCGCCGTCGATTTCAGGAATGTCGACATCGTCTTTGGCGCCGACCAGGCCGGTTCGCTGGCGCTGATCGACAGCGGCGCCACCCGTGCCGAGATCCTCGAACAGACCGGTAACGTGCTGGGCTGTGCCGGTGCCAGCCTCACCGTGCACGAGGGTGAGATTTCGGTGCTGATGGGCCTGTCCGGCTCCGGCAAGTCGACGCTGCTCAGGGCCGTCAACCGGCTGAACGTCGTCTCGCGCGGCCAGGTTCTGGTCAAGGACGGCGATGGTACGGTCGACGTCGTCACCTGCGACGAGGCGACGCTTCGGCGGTTGCGGCAAAAGCAGGTGGCAATGGTGTTCCAGCAGTTCGGCCTGCTGCCTTGGCGCACAGTGGAGGAAAATGTCGGCCTTGGCCTCGAGCTCGCCGGCGTACCGGAAGCCGAGCGCAAGGAGCGGGTGAGCAAACAGCTGAAGCTGGTTCATCTCGACCAGTGGTCGAAGAAATACGCGCATGAGCTTTCCGGCGGCATGCAGCAGCGCGTCGGCCTGGCGCGCGCCTTCGCCACCGAGGCGCCGATCCTGCTGATGGACGAGCCGTTCTCGGCGCTCGATCCGCTGATCCGGACCAAGCTGCAGGACGAGCTGCTGCAGCTTCAGGCCGAACTGAAGAAGACCATCATCTTCGTCAGCCACGACCTCGAGGAGGCGCTGAAGATCGGCACCCACATCACCATCATGGAGGGCGGGCGCATCGTGCAGACCGGCGCGCCGGAAGACATCGTGCTGCGGCCTGCCAACGACTATGTCCGCGACTTCATCGCCAATGTGAACCCGCTCTCGGTGCTGACCGCCTGGAACGTCATGCGCGACCGCCGCGACCTCGAACATGGCGAAAACGGCTGGGTGTGGCTCGACCGCCGCAAGACGACGCGCTTCAAGATCGACGAGCATGGGCTGGTGGCGGCGGCCGAGCGCGACGGCAAGCCGGCGGTGTGGGTCTCCTGCGCCGACGTCGAGGCTCAGCCGGAGGAGACGGCGCAGGTGTTCTGGGCCAATCCCGGCACCTCGCTGAAGACGGTGATGCTGGCCATGCATCGCTCACAGACAGCACCCGTGGCGCTATTCGACGACCAATCGCGCTTCGTCGGCGCCATCGGCGTCAGGGATGTGCTGAGCGCGGTGTTGCGGCGGTAGTTTTTCTCCTTGGGGAGAGAACCAAGACCAACGCCGAGTTCTGTCGCGCCCCCCTCTGTCCTGCCGGACATCTCCCCCACTTGGGGGAGATCGGCGGTTTCGCAGACGGCTCTCACACTCCAACGTTTGTAGTTGGCGAAATCGGCGACGACAGCCAATCTCCCACCTGTGGGGGAGATGTCCGGCAGGACAGAGGGGGGCGCGAAGGAACGCCAGCTTAGCCCGATACCGCAAGCTAAACCGCCAGCGGCAGGCGCAGCTCCGTCAACAGGCCGCCATCGGGATGGTTGGACAGGCTGACTTCGCCGCCGGCGCCGCGGGCGATATTGCGGGCTATGGTCAGGCCGAGGCCGAGGCCGCCGGTCTGGCGGTTGCGCGACTGGTCCAGGCGTACGAACGAGCCGAACACGGCGTCGAGCTCGGCCTGCGGTATGCCCGGCCCCTCGTCGCGGATCGCCAGCGCGATGATCCTGTCCGATTGGCGCAGGTTGAGATGCGCCTTCTTGCCATAGGTCACCGCGTTCTGGACGAGATTGGTGACGCAGCGCCGGAGCGCGACTGGGCGCGCTATGCAGATCAGGCCGCGCGAGCGCGCATCGTCATTGTCGAACGAAACCTCTTTGTAGCCGTCGGCGACCGATTCGACGAGCGACCAGAAATCGATCCTCTCGCTCTTCTCCTCGGTCACCTCGAAAGTGGCGAAGTCGATGACCGAGCTGGCAATGCCTTCGATGTCGGCGAGGTCGTGCCCCAGTGCGGCGCGAATGGTCGAATTCCTGAGCAGTTCGAGGCGCAGCCGCATCCTGGTCAGTGGCGTGCGCAGGTCGTGCGCGAGCGCCGCAGCGAGGTGCTCGCGGTCCTCGACATAGGCGCGCAGCCTTGCCTGCATGGCATTGACCGCCTTCGCCGCGGTACGCACCTCGCGGCTGCCGCTCTCGGCGATCGGCGGGCTCTTCAGGTCCTCGCCGATCCGCTTCACCGCGGTCTCCATCATCCGGTAGGGCGCCGTCAGCCGGCGCAGCGACCAGATCGAGGAAGCCACCACCAGCCCGGCGATCAAGGCATAGAGCGGCAGGCTATCGAAGCTCAGTATCGGCCCGGCCGGCGTGTTCGGTTCGGTGAAGTTCAGCCATTGGCCGTCGGCAAAGCGAAGCGAAGCGGTCAGCTTGTCGCTCTGGGCGAAATCGGCGGCCAGCACCAGCAGGTCGCGCTCGACCTGGCCAACATCGGGACCGGCGACCGTCCCACCGGGAGCGTCGGCTTCGTGCGTTGCCGGGTCGCGGCGGACCCGCGCGTCGGTGATGCCGAACTTCGATAGCCGACCGACCAATATGTCCTCCAATTCGGCCAGCTCGTCGTCGCCGGCTATCGACGAAGTGACGGCGGGCGTGCCGGAGACGGTGAGCGCGTAAGTGGCGTTGAACAGGCCGGAGGCCGTCGCCTTGCGCTGTTCCGGCGTAGCATCATGCATCAGCTGTACCAGCGAGAAGGCGCGGTCGTTGAGCCGGTAGAGATCGACGACTTCATTGGCGGCGGCACGGTCGCGCGAAACGATGTAGAGGGTCGCGATCTGGCTGATCAGCAGGCCGGCGATGACGATGAGCAGCACCCAGGCCGGCAGCGTTTGCGGCAGAATGCGTCTCATTCGGAGGTCGTCTCAGGCAGGAACTGATAGCCGCCGCTGCGCACCGTCAGGATCAGCTTCGGCGTTTTCGGGTCGTCCTCCATCTTGCGCCGCAGCCGGCTGACCAGAATGTCGACGCTGCGGTCGAAGCTGTAGCCGCTGTCGCCGCCGGACAGCTCGATGAGCTGCTCGCGGCTCAGTACGCGTTGCGCGCTCTTGACGAAGGTCTGCAGGAGATTGAATTCGGCCATCGTTAGCTCGATCCTGACGTCGCCGGGCGCCATCAACCGGCGGCGCGAACAGTCCATCGTCCAGCCGGCGAAATGGTAGATCTGCCGCGAAGCGGCACGTCGCGGTTCGGCGGTGCCATTACGCCTCAAGACGGCACGAATGCGTGCGAGCAGCTCGCGCGGATCGAAGGGTTTCGGCACGTAGTCGTCGGCGCCCATCTCCAGGCCGACGACGCGGTCGGTGGTCTCGGTGACCGCGGTCAGCATGATGATCGGTGTCGAATAATTGGCGCGCAACTCGCGGCAGAGCTCCAGGCCGCTCTTGCCGGGCAGCATGACGTCCAGAACGATCAGGTCGACCTGGGCGCGGCGCAGCACGGTCTCCATCTCGGTGCCGTCGGCGGCGACCGATGTATGCAGCCCTCGCTTCTGGAAAAATTCCTGAAGCAGGTCGCGAATGCCCTTGTCGTCGTCGACGATCAGTATGTGGGGGTCGGATTTCACAGGAAACCTGTCATTTGTGGATCGCCCAAGCGGTGCTTCGGCCGTCAGCCAGACGATAGAATTCAGGCCATAAGTTGGCCAGTGGAGATCGGCAGCTCGATCCGGGCCGCCCAGAAACAATCCAGAAACAAAATTCTACAATCCGGAAAAACTGCCGAAAAAAAACAAAGGCATAAGTGGTGCCGTGGCGGTCAGGTCATCGGCTGCGACACGCGTTACGGGATTACGGACAGACCAATGCAAAGGTTCTCGATCAGTCTGATGGGTGCGTTGCTTTCCATTTCGCTCGTCACGGCTGCGGTCGAACATGCCGATGCAAAGCTGGCCGATGCAAAGGCGGCCAATTCAAAGGCGGCCGATGCAAAGGTGGCGACCACCCGCAGCGAGCGTTGCATCGATCTGAACCGCCAGTTTGACGAAGCCCTCGAAACCCATGCCGCGGCAACGCAGGTCACCGCGGCGAAAGCACTTCAAAGAAAGGGAAACCGGTTCTGCGCCAACAAGAAACAGGCACAGGGAATCCGGATGCTCGCGAACGCTTTGAAGCTGCTTGGAGTGACACCGATCGATCCCGTTCAGTGACACTCAATCCGATCTGCACAAAAAGGAAGTGAAGCCATGAAAAAGTCCCTCCTCTCCGCCCTCGGTCTCGCCATCGCGCTGGCCCTCTCGATGCCGGTTCTCGGCGCCAGCAGCGCCAATGCCGCGACCACCACCCCGGCTGCGACGACAACGACGACCGCTGCGCCGGCCAAGGCCGTGAAGAAGGTCGCTGCCAAGAAGACCGTCAAGAAGCACAAGAAGCACGCGGTCAAGGCAGCTCCGAAGGCCTGATCAAGCGACATCTTCTGCCGTATGAGAAGACCGCTCCAGTTGCGATTTGCCTGGAGCGGTCATCTTTTGTTGGCGTGCAGACAGTACGGCCGGTCCCGGCCCACACCGCCGGTTGAACGCCAAACGGCAGTTCCCACATAGGCATGGATTTGTGAACTGCGCTCGCCGGGAAGCCGATCGCGCGCGGTTGAATGGACGACCGCTTTTGCCCATGTCAAAATGACCGCAAAGCTGTCGTACGCAATTGCCGGTCCAATGCCTGAAATCACGACAAAACCCCGTACCAGCACGAAGCCGAAGGTCGAACGGCCGAAGCTCTACAAGGTCATCCTGGTCAATGACGACTTCACGCCGCGCGAATTCGTCGTGACGGTGCTCAAGGCCGAGTTCAAGCTCAGTGAAGACCAGGCACATAGGGTTATGATCACCGCTCACCGGCGCGGCGTCTGTGTCGTCGCCGTCTTCACCAGGGATGTCGCCGAGACCAAGGCGGCGCGGGCAACCGATGCCGGCAAGGCTAAGGGCTACCCGCTGATGTTCACGACGGAGCCGGAGGAATAGAGCTCCTCCCTCGCCCCGTTTGCAGGGAGAGAGAAGGGAACTACCGTCCTTCGCGGTACCACATCGAGCCCATCGCCAGAAGCAGCAGGCCGAGGCCGAGGAAGCCGCCGAACAGCGGCACGCGCGAGACGGCCTTGAGCACGCTGTCGTCGGTGGTGCGCAGGCCGATCCAGTCGTTGCCGGAGGCAGCGCCCGAGGCACGAACCGGGACGATGGAGGGCAGCGTGACAGTGCTGGTGAGATTGCCAATCGCCGAGGCCGGCGCCAGCCGGCGAACGCTGCCGCCGGTTGCCTCAGCCGGCGGTTTCAGCCGGTTCTCGGTGGAGACGACGTCGGTGAATTCCGGCGCGTTGACAGGCCCGACATGGGCCAATGCCGTCAGGTCGCCATTGCCGACCTGATAGAGACCGATTTCGCTGGTCTCGACGCTGCCGAGGAAGACGCCTGGCTCGGATTTCTCGAGCCTGACGATCAGTGCCTTGCCGGACGGCGTGATGACCTGCGCCGGGCCGGGGTCGTCGCTCATCGTCTGGCGGCGAATTTCAAGCACCATGCCGCGGCCGTCGGCGGTCAGCCGCTCCTCCTCGAGTTCGGGCTCCTTCATCAGCCAGTGGGCGATGCGTCGGTAGAGCTGGACATGCGGGCCGCCGCCCTCGAAGCCGCGCGCCCATAGCCAGCCCTGATCGGACAAAAGCATGCCGACGCGGCCTTCGCCCTTGCGGTCGAGCAGCAGCAGCGGCCGGTTGTCGGCGCCCTTCATCACCACCTCGCCCTCGGGGTTCTCGACGCCGATGGTGCGGAACCAGCGGCTCCAGTGCGGCGGCTCGGTTGCGGAGCCGTCGAGCCCGCGCGTGACCGGATGGCGCTGGCCGGTATCGGTGAGACGTGGGTAGAAGGCCTTGTCGATGACCTCGCCGGTCGGCATTGCCGGCAGCGCCGACATCAGCGGCGTGCGGGCGATCGAGCTTTCGCCGGCATATTCGGGGCCTGCCGCGATTAGCAGCGCGCCGCCTTTTTCGACATATTCGGAAATGTAGTCGTAATAGAGGATCGGCAGCACGTCGCGGTGCTGATAGCGGTCGAAGATGATCAGGTCGAAATCCTTGATCTTCTCGACGAACAGCTCGCGTGTCGGGAAGGCGATCAGCGACAACTCGTTGATCGGCGTGCCGTCCTGCTTTTCCGGTGGGCGCAGGATGGTGAAGTGCACGAGGTCGACCGAAGCGTCGGATTTCAGCAAATTGCGCCAGGTGCGCTCGCCGGCATGTGGTTCGCCGGACACGAGCAGCACGCGCAGATTTTCGCGGATGCCGTCGATCAGCGCGATGGCGCGGTTGTTGGTATCGGTGAGTTCGCCCGGTTCGTGGTCGATGGCGAGTTCGACGATGTTGCGCCCGGCGCTGGGAATGGTCACCTGCAGCGGCATCGCCTGGCCGATGTTGGCGTGCTCGACCGATACCTGCTCGCCGTTGACCGATACGCGGACATCGACCGGGCCGGTTTCGTTGTTGGTGGCGATGACGCGATAGGTCATGTCGAGCGGCTTGCCGACGAGGCCGAAGCGCGGCGCATTCTCGAAGCGGATGCGACGGTCCTTTTCATGGTCGTTGCCGGTAATCAGCGCATGCAGAGGGGCATTGAAGTCGGGTGCGCCAAGCGGCGCGTCATGCACCTCGCCGTCGGTGATCATGATGGCGCCGCCAATGCGCGACGGCGGCACGTCTCGGAAAGCATTTTCGAGCGAGGAAAACAACCGCGTCTCGGTGCGCTCGTCGGCGGCTTCGGACTTGCCGGCTTCGACGACACGGACGTCGAACTGCTTGAAGCGGCCGAGACGCTGCTGAAGCCCGGCCAAGGCCGCGTCGGTCTGCTTGGTGCGGTCGCCTATATCCTGGCTCTGGCTGCGATCGACGACGACGGCGACGATACTTTTCAGCGGCTCGCGCTCTTCGTCGAGGAATACCGGATTGAGCAACGCCGCAGCCAGCGCAATCAGGGCTGCCAGGCGGAAGATCGCGCCGCGCTGGCGAAACCAAAGGCCGACCAGCGCCAGCAGCAGCAGCGGCAACAGAACCACGGCGAGCAGCGGCCAAGTGATGAGCGGTTCGAAGGCGAGCGACCAATTCATGGTCTATTGCCCCAGCCGTTCGAGCAGCACCGGGACGTGCACCTGGTCGGATTTGTAGTTGCCGGTCAGCATGTACATCATGATGTTGACGCCGGCGCGCAGCGCATAGATGCGCTGCATCGGATCCGACGGCACGGTCGGCAATAGCGGGTCGCCATTCTCGTCGACCGCCCAGGCGCCGGCGAAATCATTGGCGGTGATCATGATCGGGGAAACGCCGTCGCCGGTGCGCACCGGGCGGTGCTCGGTGTTGCTGGCTTCGAGCGATGCCTCGACCCAAAGCGGGCTGCCGGCAAAGCGGCCGGGAAACTCTGGAAGGATGTAGAAGGATTTGGTCAGCACGTGGTCCGAAGGCACCGGTTCCAGCGGTGGCACGTTGAGGTTGCCGAGGATGTCGCGCAGCCGCTCCGTTGCGGGGCTGGTCGAATCCGCACCAATGCCGTTGGCGAACTGGTCGCGGGTGTCGAACAAGACCGTTCCGCCCTGCTGCATATAGGCGTCGATACGGGCGATGGCGGCCTCGCTCGGCATCGGGGCGGCGGGATCGATCGGCCAGTAGATCAGCGGGTAGAAGGACAGTTCGTCCTTCGAGATGTCGACGCCGGCCGGTGCTCCGGGTTCGAGCGCGGTTTTTTCGATGAGAAAGCGGGTCAGGCCTTCGAGCCCGGCGCGGCTGATCGAGTCGACACCCGGCTCGCCGGTCAGCACATAGGCGATCCGGGTCTTTGAAATGTCCCCGATCGCCTCCGTATCTCCCGGTTTGGCGTCGTCGGCACGCGCGACGTCCGCGTGGCCAATCAAGGCGCCGAGCGCAATCAGCAGGATGGCTGCCGTCGCCGCAGCACCGGGACGGCGCGGCCGGCGCGACAACAGGCCGCCCATCCAGAATACGGCAAGCGTGTCGAGCACCATCAGCACCAGGGTGGCCGTGACAAGCGGACCTTTGAGGTTGCGCTGCTCGTCGAAGGCATACTGGACGGTGGTGACCGGCACGGTGATCTCAGGCCGGGCCAGCGGCGTGAATGCGCTGTCGCCACCGAGCAGATTGTGAGCGAATACCCCCGTCTCGGAGCCGTAGAGGCCGGGCGGGTTTTCCAGCGTCACCGGCAGCGGGCCGGCGCCGGGCACCAGCGGCCTGGCGTCCGGCGTCGGCGGCACCAGCGTGCCGTCGGCGGCGATCATGCGATAAGGTGCCAGCGACGTGGCGGCGGCTTCGGCATTGGCGACCGCCGCTCCCTGGTTGCGCGACAGTTGCACGATGCGCCGCAGCATCTCGACGAAGCTGCCGGAGATCGGCAGGTTGGACCATGTCGCCTCGGGGGTGACGTGGAACAGCACGAGCGTACCCTTGTCCTTCTTCATCCCGGTCACCAGCGGCGTACCGTCGGCAAGGGTGGCCCAGGTGCGCTCGACGATATCGGGCGTCGGTTCGGCCAGCACCTGCCTGGTGACGGTGACCTCGGTGGGCGGCGCGAGGTCGGCGAAGGGGCCGGTTTTCGGGAATTCGGTGACCGGCTGCGGCGCCGTCCATGACAGCGCGCCGCCCAGCGAGCGCTCGCCTGTGCGGAGCCGGACCGGCAGCAGGTCGTCGTCATTGCCGGCAGCGGCGAGCCGCGAACCGGCAAAACGCACCAGCGTGCCGCCCTTGTCGACCCAGTCGACCAGCCTTTCCCGGGCCTGTTCCGGAATGGTGCCGACATCGGCCATGACGATCATCGCCGGTTTCTGATCGAGCAGTTGCGGGATGGCATCGGCGAGATCGACGCTGGACGGCTCGACGAGATCGGCGAAGGGCTGCAGGGCGCGGCGGATGTAGTAGAGCGGCGACAGCAGCGGTTGCGCCTGGTCGGCCTCGGCCTGCGACAGCAGCCCGACGCGGCGGCGTTTCGAGCTCTCATCGAGCACGCGGACGGCACCGGCCTGGCGTTCGCCATCGAGCGCGATGTAGGCGAAGTCGTTGCGGAGTTCGAACGGCACCGCCATCGTGGCGGTGGCGGTGGTTATGCCCGGGGCAAAGGTCAGCGTCGCGTCGGCGATGCGGCGGCCCTTGTCGTCGAAGGCGCCGGCCGTCACCTGTGCAGGTGCCGGATCGCCCGGTGCGCGGATGGCGGTCAGGGCGAAGCCGTCGACCTGGTTATCGGCGCCGGTCAGGCCGGTCAGCGACAGTCGGTCGGAGACGGCCCAGACGACGCGTGCTGCGTTCTTCGACAACAGCGTGTTGAAGGCGGCTTCGTCGCCTTGCGCCGCCAGGCCATCGGCGAGCACGGCAACGCTGGTGCCCGGCAGCGACTCCAGGGCTGATGCGACGCGGGCATAGACGGCGGGGCGGTCGGTCGGGATCGGGCGCGGCTTTGCCGCGCGCAGCCGGTTGAGCGCGGCAGCGGCATCGAAGGGACCGATCTCGGCATTCGGCTTCTCGGCGGTGAAAGCGATGAGCACCGGCACACCGTTCGAATTGGCATCGGCGATCAGCCGCTCGGCGGTGGCGACGCGCTTACCCCAGTCGGCGGCACTTGCCCAGTCATTGTCGATCACCAGCGCCAGGGCAGCGCCCTCGGCCGGCAGCTTTTCGCGCGGGTTGAAGACGGGCTCGGCAAGTGCTGCCACGATAAGCGCGGCCATCAGCAGCCTGAGCAACGTCAGCCACCACGGGCTCTGCTGCGGCGTTTCTTCGCGCCTCAGCACGCGGGCGAGAATCCTGAGCGGCGGAAACACCTCGGTTTGCGGCCTGGGCGGGGTCAGCCGCAGAAGCCACCAGATCACCGGCAGCGCCAGCAGGCCCCACAGCACCATCGGCGCCCCGAAGGAGAGCGGCAGCCAACTCATGCGCGAGCCCTCCCGGCAAAGGCGCCCTCGGCGGTCATCGCCATGTGGATGCGCACCAGCGCCTCGGAGGCAAGGCGGTCGGTATGATTGACGGTAAAGCTCCAGCCAAGCCGTTTGCACCACGCGGCCAGTTCCTGGCGGCGGGCGGCATAAAGCAGGCGATATTCTTCGCCCAGCATTTCGGCGCGGCCGGCGGTCAGCTTGTCGCCGGTCTCAGGATCGGTGAATTCGGTGCGCCCCGCATAGGGGAAGCTTTCCTCGGCCGGATCGGCGACCTCGATCAGATGGGCGCGCACGCCGTGGCGGGCGAGCACGTCCAGCCAGGCTATGGTGTCCTCAACCGGGTCGAGGAAATCGCTGACGATGACGATGTCGCAGAAGCGGCGGATGCCGGACAGGTCGGGCTTTGCCGGCAGGTCGGCGGCGTGCATCAGTTGCGCCGCGATGCGCTCGGCGCCATTGCGGGCGGTGAACGGGTCGGTCAGGCCCGGCCAGGCAATGCGCTCGCCGCTGCGCGACAAAAGCTCGGCCATGGCCAGCGCCAGCACCAGAGCGCGCGACTCCTTGGAAACGCTGGCTCCGGTCGATTTGTAGAGCATGGAAGGCGAGGGGTCGGCCCACAGCCACACCGTATGGGCGGCCTCCCATTCGCGGTCGCGGACATAGGTGTGGTCGTCGCGCGCCGAGCGGCGCCAGTCGATGCGCGAGGAATCGCCTTCGACATAGGGCCGGAACTGCCAAAAATTCTCTCCGATGCCGCGCTTGCGACGGCCATGCCAGCCGGCAATCACCGTGTTGACGATGCGGCGCGCCTCGACCAGCAGGTCCGGCAACAGGGAAGCCCGCAACCGGCCTCTGGCGAGCGCATCGCGCGTCGCTGTCGGTGCCTGCGCTTCACCGATGCGCGCCATCAAATCCCTTTCGCGAGCTTCGCCACGACGTCGCGTACCGTGGTGCCCTCGGCGCGGGCGGCGAAGGTCAGCGCCATGCGGTGCTGCAGCACCGGCTCGGCCAGTGCGCGGACATCGTCGACCGACGGCGCCAGCCGGCCGTCATAGAGGGCGCGGGCGCGGGCGCACAGCGTCAGCGCCTGACTGGCGCGCGGGCCCGGGCCCCAGGCGACGTGCTTGTCGGTATCGGCGTTGCCCTGGCCGGGACGCGCCGAGCGCACCAGCTTGAGGATCGCCTCGACGACGCTTTCAGGCACCGGCATGCGGCGGATGAGCGTCTGGATGTCCTTCAGCCGCGTCGGCTGCAGCACGTTTTCGGCCTTGGCATCCTCGATGCCGGTGGTTTCCAGCAGGATGCGGCGCTCCGCCTCGATCTCGGGGTAAAGGATGTCGACCTGCATCAGGAAGCGGTCGAGCTGAGCCTCGGGCAGCGGATAGGTGCCCTCCTGCTCCAGCGGGTTCTGCGTCGCCAGAACATGGAACGGCGCCGGCAGGTCATGGCGCACGCCGGCAATGGTGACGTGGTATTCCTGCATCGACTGCAGCAGCGCCGACTGGGTGCGCGGCGAGGCGCGGTTGATCTCGTCGGCCATCAGCAGTTGCGCGAAGATCGGTCCGGAAATGAAGCGGAACGAACGCTTGCCGAATTCATCCTGCTCCATCACCTCTGAGCCGAGAATGTCGGATGGCATCAGGTCGGGCGTGAACTGGATGCGGCGCGAATCGAGGCCGAGCACGATGCCCAGCGTTTCGACCAGCTTGGTCTTGGCAAGGCCGGGCACCCCGACCAGCAGTGCATGGCCGCCTGCCAGCAATGCGACGAGCGTGCGCTCGACGACGCTTTCCTGGCCGAAGATGACCCGGCCGACGCCGTCGCGGACCCTCGAAATGTCAGCCAGCGCCTTCTCGGCCTGCGCCACCATGTCCTTTTCGCTGATCGGGCTTTCCTTGATCATAACGCTCATGCAGCATCGATCCTTCTGGTTGGAAATACCGCTTGGCACCTTGGGGGCCGCAGAATGCCGCGATTCGGCCTCGCATGGCGCCTGCAAAGAACTTAAATCACAGACTTAGGCTGACAAGCGGAACAACAGTGACTATTTCGTGACCATGACAGAAGCCGCCGAGCATCGTGAAGAGAGCCTGACGGCCGCGACCGAGACGCGTGGGCTAGAGGCGCTGGTCTCGCGCGCGACGCGCGCCGGCAAGGGGCCGGCGCCGGTGGAACGCTGGAATCCGGCATTTTGCGGCGATCTCGACATGGAGATCAAGCAGGACGGCACCTGGTTCTATCTGGGAACGCCGATCGGCCGGATGCCGCTGGTGCAGCTTTTCTCCTCGGTGCTGCGCAAGGACGACGACGGCAAGACCTATCTGGTGACGCCGGTGGAAAAGGTCGGCATCCGCGTCGCCGACGCGCCCTTCATCGCCGTCGAGATGGATGTGTCGGGCGCCGGCGACGGGCAAATCATCACCTTTCGTACCAATGTCGGCGATGTGGTCGAGGCTGGGGCGGAGCATCCGCTGCGATTCGTCGACGAGGACGAGACAGGTGGCCTGAAGCCCTATGTGCTGGTGCGCGGGCGGCTGGAAGCGCTGGTGGCGCGGCCAGTGATGTACGAGCTGGTCGAGCACGGCGAAGAGATCGACATCGGCGGCAAGACGATGTTTGCCGTCCGTTCCAAAGGCGAGGTCTATCCGATCATGCCGGCTGAGAAACTGAAACGGCTGAGCGCATGATGGACCGCCTATGATGGATCAGGTGACGCCGGTGCCATTTTCCGCCGCCGAGTTTCGCCAGCGCGTCGTGGCGCAGCCGCAGGCGCATGCCGGTGACGATTTTGGCGACCACCGCTTCAATCCGGGTCATCCCAGGCTGAAACTGGCCAAGGCGCTGCGCGATGCCGCCGTGCTGATCCCGGTGGTCGACCATGGCCACGAGGCCACGGTCCTTTTGACCCGGCGGGCGGAAAAGCTGCGCAACCATTCGGGGCAGGTGGCTTTCCCCGGCGGAACCATCGATCCAACCGATGTGAGCCCGGAAGCGGCGGCATTGCGCGAGACGTTCGAGGAGATCGGTCTCGATGGGGATCATATCGAGATCCTCGGCCGCATGCCGGACTACGTCTCCGGCAGCGGCTATCGCATCGCCCCGGTGCTCGGGATTGTGCGGCCCGGTTTCAGCCTGACGCTGAATTCCGACGAAGTCGATGCCGTCTTCGAGGTGCCGCTGGGCTTTCTGATGGACCCCGCCAACCACACCAGGGACAGCCGCATGTGGAACGACCTCGAATGGTTCTTTTACGAGATGCCCTATGGCGGCCAGCGCATCTGGGGCGTTACTGCGGGCATCATCCGAACGCTTTATGAAAGGCTCTATTCGTGAGCGATCCGGTGTCGATCGCGGGCAAGGCCGGCTGGCTCGACGAAAGCCACTTGCAGCGCCTCCTCGCCGCGCTGACCGACGGTGGCGAGGAGGCGCGTGTCGCCGGCGGTGCCGTGCGCAATGCGCTTATCGGACAGCCGGTTGCCGACATCGACATCGCCACCACCACAGTGCCCGAGGAAACCATCCGGCGCGCCGAGGCGGCAGGCTTCAAGACGGTGCCGACCGGCATCGAGCATGGCACCGTCACCGCGGTCGCCCACGGCAAGGCCTATGAAATCACCACGCTTCGTGCCGATATCGAAACCGACGGCCGGCGCGCCAAAGTGTCGTTCGGCCGCGACTGGAAAGCCGACGCGGAGCGGCGCGATTTCACCATCAATGCACTCTACGCCGAAGCTGACGGAACTGTCGTCGATCTGGTCGGCGGTATCGCCGATATCGAAGCGCGGCGGCTGCGCTTCATCGGCGATCCGGAAGCGCGCATCCGCGAGGATTATCTGCGCATCCTGCGTTTCTTCCGCTTTTTCGCCTGGTATGGGGACGGCAGGCCGGATGCCGAAGGGTTGAAGGCTTGCGCCCGGCTGAAGCAGGGGCTCGACCAGCTCTCGGTCGAGCGCGTCTGGTGGGAGTTGAAGAAATTGCTGTCAGCGCCAGATCCGTCGCGGGCGCTGCTGTGGATGCGCCAGGCCGGCGTTCTGACCGGCGTTTTGCCGGAAAGCGAGAAATGGGGCATTGATGCCATCCACGGGCTGACCAAGACCGAGAAGGATCTGGCCTGGGCGCCGGACCCGCTGCTCAGGCTGGAAGCCATCGTGCCGCCGGATGCCGCGCGCATGAAAACGCTTGCCGAGAGATTGAGGCTTTCCGTGAGCGAGGCAAGCCGCCTGCGGTACTGGGCGATGACAGCTGCCATCGATCCGAAAACAACCGAAGGAGAGTTGGCGAAAAAGCTCTATTCTGGCGACCGCCAAGGCTTTGTCGATCGGTTGCGGCTGTCGCTCGCTTCCGCTCGAGCCCGCGCGGTCGAAGACAATGACGCACTGCTCGAAGCCGGCGGCTTCTCGCGCCTGCTTGCCTTCGCCGCAAAATGGCAAAGCCCTGTTTTTCCGGTCAAGGGCGCCGATCTGACGACACTTGGCGCCTCACCGGGGCCGAAGCTTGGTGCAACGTTGAAGAATCTTGAAAAGGAATGGGTCGAGTCCGGTTTTGCGCTTGATCGCGGCGCGCTGCTCAAGCGCGCCGCAGAGGCACTCCAATCCTAACCATCACGCTGCGTCGCGGACCTTTTCGATGCGCGAGCGGATCGCCTCGATCATCGTCTCGCGGATCACCGTCTCGCCATGCGTCTCGCGCAGATGCTCGACGGCACGACGCATGACCTCTGCCTCCTCCTCGGCGCGTGTGTGCCACTCGCAGCCGGGTACGAGCGACCCGCAATGGAATTCCTTCATCGGCTTCTCCTCATCTCCTCCTTGGAGCGCCGCAGCGCACTGACACGGAAGCTCCAGACCTTTGATCTTGCGCAGCATCCGGAAACCGGGTCCGGTATCCGGGTTACACGGTGGCCAGCTTAGCATAACACGATCGAACGGTTTTGGTTGCCTTAGAGCGCCGCGCGTCCAAGCCGACACGCAGTGCTCAAGGGCACGGATTGCGAAAAGGCGGAGCATCGCTGCTCCGCCCTCTTACGCTACCTCCGAGGCAAGACGTTGTCTTGCTCCAGCGGGCAGGCCATCACTTCACGATCTTGACTGCCTCGGCAATTTTGTCCTTGCCGCTCATATCCCACGTGACGCGGACCTTTTCGCCGACCTTCAGGCCAGGATCCTTGAAGGTCTGGGGCAACGTAAAGGTGGCTCCGTTGTCCAGAACTAGGCTCATCGCCGTTCCATCAAAGCTTTTGATCGTGCCGGTGGTGTGCTTGACCGCGGCGAATGCGGCGGTACCAGAGGCGAGAACGGCAGCGGCGGCTGCGGTCATAATAAGCTTGCGCATGGCATGCTCTCCTGGAAAATGCGGGCACCCGCTTGGGAAAGGTGCCCCATTCAATCATGGGCCGTCCGGTCACGTCGGGTCGCGGCGCTCGGGAGTAAAGAACCGCCGGCGTTTCCCGGCCCGACGCGACAAATAGCCCAATCTTTTCAATAGAATATTAGACGAAAAAGATATTTTCTGGTGCGCGTTGCGCCACATTCGCCGTCAAATTCTGGGGATTTGGACCCGATTGCGGCTCACGTTGCGCTCACCGAGATTTTACGGCCATTTCACCTCAGGCGGCAGGCTGGACACGATCGACGCGACATTGCCGCCGGTCTTCAGCCCGAAGATGGTGCCGCGATCGTGAAGCAAGTTGAATTCGACATAGCGGCCGCGACGGATGAGCTGCTCGTCACGGTCGCCATCGGTCCAGTTATCATTGAAGTTGGCGCGCACCAGATGTCCGTAGACGACGAGAAAAGATCGCCCAACGTCCTGGACGAAGTTGAAATCGGCGTCCCAGCCGCCTTTGTCCTCGCCCGAATGCAGCCAGTCGAAGAAGATACCGCCGGTGCCGCGTGGCTCGTCGCGGTGCGGCAGGTAGAAGTACTCGTCGCACCAGGCCTTGAATTTCGCGTAGTCGGCGATCGCCGCGTTCTTCTCGCAGGCAAATTGCATCGCCCTGTGGAAGGCGATCGTGTCGGGGTCGTCCTGGCTGCGGCGGCGGTCGAGCACCGGTGTCAGGTCGGCGCCGCCGCCGAACCACTGGCGCGAGGTGACGACCATGCGCGTGTTCATATGCACGGCCGGCACGTTGGGGTTCCACGGATGGGCGATCAGCGAAATGCCGCTCGCCCAGAAGGACGGGTCCTCTTCGGCGCCCGGCATCTGCTTCCTGAATTCGGGCGAGAACTCGCCATGGACGGTCGAGGTGTGGACGCCGACCTTCTCGAAGACGCGGCCGTGCATCATCGACATGATGCCGCCGCCGCCCTTGCCGGCATCGCGTTGCCACGGCGTCTTTTCGAAGCGACCGGGCGACCAGCTGGCCTGCGGCCCCTGCAGGTCCTGCTCGATCTGCTCGAAGCTGGCGCAGATGCGCTCGCGCAACGTCTCGAACCACAGCCGTGCCTTCATCTTCTTCTGTTCGATGTCGGCTGGCAGCCCCGCCGGTATCTCGGGTCGTTGCAAATCCTGTCTCCGGTTGCGGGGCGTACCCCGACAAATGACTCGTCTTTTCCGGCCGCGATCCCTAATCTCTTAGGTGCAAGGGTCAAGTGTGAATGG